>JBJESJ010000061.1:0-12373 GCA_051882725.1 Oscillospiraceae bacterium | reverse complement strand
ACCCCAGATATCCTCTTATGAGCGAGATCAAGGAGATCTATCTCATGGCTTACTACGGCAAGGAGTACGATCTGTAATTCCGATAATTCTTAATAATTTATCCCCCGTTTTCGCGAACGGGGGATTTTTAGTGAGTAAATGCACCAATGCTCAAAAGTATTTGCAACCATTTACATCTCTCGTGCGTTTTATTAATGAAAGTACTTTCAGATCCCGAAAAGGAAGTGATTTTACGGACAACAGAAAATATAGGGAGATCGTAGAAAAATACGGCGATATGGTCTACCGTATCGCACTTTCCCGTTCACTTGATAAAAATAACGCCGAGGATATTTTTCAGGAAGTTTTTCTTGAACTTGTCAGCAGCTGTGATAAGCTGAAAAACGAGGAACATATGAAATACTGGCTGATACGGACTGCAATAAACAAATGTATAACTCATAACAGGCGCATGCGTTTCCGAACGGCAGCTGAGCTTGCTGACGATGAGGTATCGGACGATACGTCGTTTTCCGAACTGAAAATGCTGATATCTGAGCTTCCGCTGAAGTACCGCGATGTGATATTCCTTTGCTGCTGCGAAGGATATACTGTCAAGGAAGCTGCGGAGATACTTCGGAGACGAGAGGGGACTGTTAAATCACAGCTGTTCCGTGCGAAAAAGCTTCTGAAAAAGGAAATGGAGGAATGAACATGAGTATTGACAAATATATTGCAGTCATCAGCGATATAAAAGCGCCCGATGATCTGAAGGAACGCACTGCAGCTCTTATGAACAAATGCAGCTCCGACACCGAAAAACGCAGGATACCTAAGTTACGTGTAAGCATTGTCATAGCCGCCGTTATGATATCTCTTATCGGAATAAGCGTATATGCGTACAATTCGGGTTGGATAGGATTGTATTTCGGAAACAGCGCAGACAAGCTGATGTCCGACGGCGAGGATTATTCTGCGGAGCTTGACAATATCGAGATACGATGCACTGACCCGGACCTTTCCTTTGAGATCATTTCCGCTTATGATTTTGACGAGTTCCTGTTCTACGAGCTTAAGGTCAGCCGAAAGGACGGAGTGCCGCTTACTCTTCCCGAGGGCTTCGATACAATGGTATCTGACGGCGGCTTCGGATGCGAAAATACAGGCAGCAGCTGTTATCTTCGCTCGGACAGCCATGCACAGCACTGCTCCAATATCTTAGGCGAAACGGAGGACGGCGGGATAAATGTTTTATGCGACTTGTACGCCTCAAAAGGATTTACAATAGGCGACCATATGCATGTAGTGCTTGATGAGCTGGTAACATGGCGTCCTGCGGCAAGCGTGATCTCTTCTGCGACAGTGGAAATAGAATTCGATATTGCAAAGCTTCCGAAGTCTAACAAACGGGTCATTGAAGTCAATAAGACCGCTCATTTTGACAGCGGGGATCCCTGCGAGATAAGAAAAATTACGGTAAGTCCCATGTGCATAGTTGTGACTGCCGCTTCATCAGACGGCGAAATGCTTGATGTAACTCTGCTGCGCGAAAACAAGATCGTGTTAAAAAGCGGAGAGGTGATAGAGGGCTGCGGAATAAATCCCGACAGTACAGGCTCGGAAACGGATGTGTTTCTTTTCCGTGAATTTTCCGTGGATTCAGAGCTTGGCGGATTTGTACTTCCCGAGGAGATCGCGTCGGTGCAGATAGGTGACCTTGTTATCGAATGTGAATAGAAGCTAATGGATTTTGGATAAAAAATGCTCCCCTGCAGATCCGTGTCAGCAGGGGAGCATGATCTTATTCCCATTCAATAGTAGCGGGCGGCTTTGTAGTTACATCATAAACAACGCGGTTTATCGACTTGACCTCGTTGACTATCCTGTTTGAAGCTGTGGCAAGCACATCGTAGGGGATACGAGAGAACTCCGCTGTCATAAAGTCGGTGGTCTCCACTGCTCTGAGAGCCAGTGTGTAATCGTAAGTTCTGCCGTCGCCCATAACGCCTACCGAACGGTTGTTGGTGAGCACTGCGAAATACTGGTTTATCGACCTGTCCAGTCCTGCCTTTGCTATCTCCTCACGGAAGATATAGTCAGCGTCCTGAAGTATTTCAAGCTTTTCATCGGTTATCTCGCCGATGATCCTGATAGCAAGTCCCGGTCCGGGGAAGGGCTGACGGTTAACCAGCACCTCTGCCAGTCCCAGCTCGCGTCCCAAAGCACGCACCTCGTCCTTGAAGAGCAGTCTTAACGGCTCGATTATCTCCTTGAAATCAACATAATCGGGGAGACCGCCTACATTGTGGTGGGATTTGATAACAGCTGCGTCGCCCGTGCCGCTTTCGATTATGTCGGGATAAATGGTGCCCTGTGCAAGGAAATCCACCTTTCCGATCTTTTTTGCTTCGGATTCAAATACGCGGATAAATTCCTCGCCGATAGTCTTTCTCTTGGTCTCGGGGTCGGATACTCCGCGGAGCTTGTCCATGAATCTGTCCTTTGCGTTGACTCTTACGAAATTTATATCCCAGTCCTTAAATGCAGCCTCGACCTCGTCGCCCTCGTTTTTGCGCATGAAGCCGTGGTCTACGAAAATGCAGGTCAGCTGACTGCCCACAGCCTTCGACAGCAGAGCCGCCAGCACCGAGGAATCCACTCCGCCCGAAAGCGCAAGGAGGACCTTTCCGTCGCCGACCTTTCTGCGGATATCATCTATTGCAGTTTTGGCGTAGTTGCCCATGGTCCAGTCGCCCGTGCAGCCGCAGACATTTTTAAGGAAGCTGTCGATTATTTTCAGACCGTACTCGGTGTGATTTACCTCGGGATGGAACTGAACGGCATACAGCTTCTTTTCCTTGTTTTCCATTGCCGCTGCGGGGCAGTTTGCGGAATGAGCGGTGATCCTGAAGCCCTCGGGGACCTTGGAAACATAGTCGGTATGGCTCATCCATGAAACAGCCTTTTCGGGCATATCTGCGATGCCTCCGAAAAGAACGCCGGATCTATCATACTCGGTCTCGGTCTTGCCGTACTCCGATGTGACGCATGTGGAGACCTCTCCGCCGAGAAGATAAGCCATAAGCTGGCAGCCGTAGCAGATGCCCAGCACAGGCACACCGAGCTCAAATATCTCCCTGTCTATCTTAGGGGAGGTCTCAAGATATACGCTGTTGGGGCCGCCTGTGAAAATGATACCCGAAGGTTTTGCGGCTTTAATCTCTTCTATGGGAGTTTTATAGGATTTTACTTCGCAGTAAACCCCGCATTCACGCACACGGCGGGCAATAAGCTGATTATACTGTCCTCCGAAATCCAGAACGATCACCATCTGATGCGCCATACTAATACATCCTTTCAAACGCCGTCAGCATGCCCGACGGCAAAAACTATCTATTTTTTATTGTAACATATTTCGGGAATGATTTCAAGTGCAAATTAAATTTTTAACAATTTATTTTCTGCTGTGTCAGATATGATTTTTTATGGGTATATATGAACATATATCAATACGTTAAATTATAATAATTTGTTAAAAGTGCGGTATATCCCTTGCAAAAGACGATAGTATATGATATAATATAATGTGTTTACCTTGAAGAAATGATGAATAAAGTGAGAAACGGAGAAAATGATGACTGAATTTATTGAAATTGCACTGGACGTCCTTATCGACGCCCTTCTTGACACCGTCAAGCTGCTGCCCTTCATGTATGCGGCATTCTTTTTCATGGAATACTTCGAGCATAAGGCGGGAGACAAGCTCTCGGAATTTCTGCGCAGAGCGGGGAAGTCCTCCGTGGGCGGAACCTTGGTGGGAGCTGCTCTTGGCTGCGTTCCCCAGTGCGGATTTTCGGCTGCGGCTTCTAATCTGTACGCAGGCGAAATGATAAGCGCAGGAACGCTTATGGCGGTATTTCTTTCCACCTCCGACGAGGCGCTCCCTATCCTTATATCAAGCCCCGAAAGCGCAGGACTTATCTGGAAGCTCATCGCCGCAAAGCTTGTCATTGCGGTTATCGCAGGACTGGCGACGGATGCTGTCTGCCGGCTCCTTAAGAATCACCGCAGAGATGAGCCCTTTGAGGATATCTGCACCGACTGCGGCTGCGGCAGCCATGGGATTTGGTACGCTGCATTGAAGCATACTCTCAGTATCGCGCTGTTTATTCTGATAGTAAATCTGGTGCTGGGCAGTCTTTTCGCCGCTGTGGGCGAGGACAAGGTGATGGATTTCCTCGGCGGACTTGGCTTTGCACAGCCGCTGATAGCTGCCTTTGTGGGAATGATACCCAACTGTGCCGCTTCTGTGATAATCACCGAGCTGTACGTCAAAGGAGCTATAACCTTCGGCTCTGCGGTGGCAGGACTTGCGACCGGTGCGGGAGTTGGTCTTGCGGTGCTTTACAAGGTCAACAGGAGCATGAAGGAAAATGTGGCAATTACCGCAGCTCTCTACGCTATAGGAGCTGTTTCCGGAATTATTATAAATCTTTTTGCCTGACAGGAGTCAGATTCGGGGGAGGTTTTGCATCAATACGCATATGATGCGTTATGATGCGGTATTATGATAAATAAGATCATTGATAGAATAAAACAGGAAAAAATACTGCTTGTTATCCTTGCGGCGGCGGTCATTTCGTGTATATTCGTGCCTGTTTCCGACCTTACCGTTCACATCGACACGGACACGATAGGCATACTCTTTTCCATGCTCGCCATCAGCGCGGGACTTTACGAAAACGGAGTATTTGACGAGATAGTTGTCAGAACGGTGAACAAACAGAAGGATTCGCGGTCGGCGGCGACTGTCCTTATCATGCTTACATTTTTCACTGCGCCGTTTATCACAAGCATGGGTGCAGTTTCCATATTTGTGCCCTTTACAATGAATGTGCTGTCAGCCGAGACGTCCGTGCTGATCTATGTGCTTGCGGTGCAGACTGCCGCAGCGAATATCGGCTGTATGATATTCCCGTCGGCAAGTCCCTGCAGTCTTTTTCTGTACAATCGGCTGGATATGACCTTTTCCGAGTATGCAAAGGAGATACTCCCTGTCTATATCGGAGGATTTCTTCTTATTTCGGTGCTCTGCCTGTTCATCAGGAGAGTCCCCACAGATGCAAAGCTCACCCGTGAAAGGACCATGGAGAGCCCATATTACATTTTTATATATCTTACGCTGATGTTTCTCGACGTGCTGGCTGTTATCGGCGTTATCAACATGCTTACGGTGTTTGCTTCGGTGTGCCTCGTCGTGGTGATAATGGAGCCGAACATCTTTTCAAAGGTAGATTATACGGTGATAGTCCTCACTGTTGCAATGTATATCCTGATAGGGAATCTTGGACAGATAAAGGACCTGACAGCGGCGTTCAGACACGTTTTCGGAGGAATGGCGCCCGAGGGGGAAATCATACTGTCACAGCTTATCGGAAATCTGCCTGCTGCGATGCTTTTCTCGCTGTGCAGCAGATCTGTCGGGATGGTTGTCAGCGCAAATCTGGGCAGTCTCGGCATGATATACTCCTCCTATGGCGGAGTATACACGAGCCGTATGTTTGCCGAAAGCTTTCCTGCCGAAGCGAAAAAATTCAGAAGAGTTTATTTCATAGTGGGAGCAGTTCTGCTGGCGGCGCTTTATTGTTTTTACAGATTTGGTGTTTCTGTGATATTTACCTCTTAGGACGAGCCGCTGTCACGGGCTGCTTGCAAAATAAAACGGAAGGAGTTTGCCGCAGATGAAACAGAATACAAAGAAAAAAGTATTATCGGCTGTGTGTCTGATATACGCTGCCGCTTTATGTCAGAGCGCGGCAGGTCCCGCTTTTGCGGAGATGTACGGGGACAGCTCGTATTCGGAGGTCACTGTGTATCCCGAGCAGATAGTCGGGAAGATAAGTCCGTTTATATACGGTATCAACGACTGCGGCGACCTGTACGGAGTGACCGCCACCGTCCTCAAGCAGACGGGCGACGAGCTTTCCACATACAACTGGGAGACCAACTACTCCAACAGCTCGGTAGACGGAGTAAGCTCCAACGGCATCTCGCTTATAGAGAATTTCAATGATACGCAGTGGGATGTTCCGGGGCTTTACACCGATAATCTTGTAACTCATGCTTTTGTCAACGGGATACCTGTAAGGCTTGTTACTTTACAGCTTATGGGATATGTTGCCAACGACGCAATGGGCGCAGTCTCAGAGGGAGCAAACTCTCCGCGCTGGGCAAAGACTGCCTTCCGCAAGAACGATTCCTATCTGAACGTTCCGAATAAGGGAGACGGAATCGTCTACATCGACGAATACGCAGCATATCTTGTCAATAAATACGGCACCGTCGAGGAGGGCGGGATAAACGGCTTTTTCCTCGATTCCGAGCCCGACAGGTGGAACGAAAAATATCCTGTTCTCGAGCTCGGTGAGATCGATGCGGAGGAGCTTATCAGCAATTCTGCGGAGCTTTCCGCTTCCGTGAAGATAATCGACGAAAATGCTCTGATATTTGCGCCTTCTGTCAGCGGAGTGAGTGCCTGTGCCGATCTTTCGGGGAATTTTATCGGCGACAGGAGCTTTGCCGAATATTACCTCTCCGAAATGAGAAAGGCGGGGGAAAAGGAAGGAAAGCGCCTTCTCGATGCGTTTGATCTTCATTATTATGCAGAGAAAGGAAGCTCTGTCAACGGCAGCGCTCTGTCCGAAAAGGCTTTCCGTATGCAGTCGGTCCGAGCGCTCTGGGACAGTGAATATTCCGACGATACCTCGCTGTATGCTTCCTACGAAGAGAACATGCCGCTGCTTCCATGGCTGAACGAGGTTATCGACAGGTGCTACCCAAATACAAAGCTTTCCATATCCGAGTACAGCTTCGGCGGAGGCGGCGACATGAGCGGCTGTATCGCACAGATAGACGCTTTGGGTACATTTGCAGAAAATAACGTATACCTTGCGTGTCTTGTTCCGGACGAGGCGGGGAGCTATCAGAAATCGGCGATAAATCTGTTCACCGATTACGATTACAAGGGCAGCAGAGTGGGAAATATCTCTGTGCGCTCCGATCTGGACGACATTACTGCTTCCTGCTATGCTATCTCCGACGAGCTCGAAAGAGACAGATTATGGGTGATACTCGCAAACAAGAATCTGTCCGGGGACAAGACCTTTGATATCAGAATCAGGTCCGACAGGAGCTTTTCACTTACGGAAATGTATTCGATAGGGGGAAATTCCTCGCATATAACCAAGGAAAATGAGCTTCCCGACCTTTCCGACGGTCAGCTGACCCTGCCTGCGGAATCGGTCTGCCTGCTTGTGTTCGATACGGACGATGACTTTCCCGAGGAGTCGGCGGAGGTCACCGAGGACACTTCGGCTCCGTCCGACGGCGAAGAATCCGCCGAGACCTCAGAAGAGGATCCTGCCGAGCATACAATTGAGATCATCACCGAGAATACGGCAACCTCATCAGAGTCCGAAACTATGACGGAGGAAACGGAG
This sequence comes from Oscillospiraceae bacterium, assembly GCA_051882725.1. Taxonomy (GTDB): domain Bacteria; phylum Bacillota; class Clostridia; order Oscillospirales; family Ruminococcaceae; genus RGIG4694. Next base: position 4,895 of record JBJESJ010000061.1, on the reverse strand, counting down.
CCTCCCCATGAGGAGACCTCCGCATCAGCTATTCCAGACAGCGCAGAGCCTGCTTCCTCCGCTGAGGAAACCGACGCTTCGGAATCGGATGTGATCCCCAACGAGCCCGCAGCTGAAACGAAAGAGTTTCCTCTCGGTCTGAAGGCGGCGGCAGTTGTGCTTGTCGTGGGCTGTGCTGGAGCGATAGTTTATGTGCTGCTTATTGATAGATGATACGAGCTTTTGTTGATTCTTCATCCTGCTGCATGGATATTTTGCACAAAAAATCCCGAATAATTTAACCAAAACGTAAAAATTTAATCGTTAGACATATAAATTTTTCAAAATCGGTTTACTTTATCCGAAAAAGTGGTAAAATATATAGTATTGACGTTGGTTTTTCTGTTGGCTGAAGGTGGGTGATTTATTGAAGCTGTGTATAAAAATACTGTTGACAGCGGTGGTTCTCATGCTTATCCCGCTCGTTATTTTTATTAGCTACAGCACCGATAAGCTCCGCGATATAAATTACAGCACTGCAAAGGAGCAGAATAAGAATATTATCGAATCCGAGGCAAAATATCTTGATGAGATGTTCGGTGAAATACTCGCCGATGTAAATCAGTATGCCGAAAATGAGGTTATAGCTGAATATGCCGAAAATGCAGGGAGTTCCTGCGCAGAAATGTCAGATACCGACGAATACAGAAAGGTCGAAAAGGTCGTTGCGGAATATTCCGGCTTCGGCAAGGCTGCGGAAATTGAGATACTTAACAAAAACGGCGATGTGATATATTCCACGCTGCTTGATGAGAACGGCAATTCAATGATAATCTCCGACGGCGAAGCTGTGATGAATAACGGCATTTCTTCACTGTCGATGTACAAGGAATCAACTCCCGCATTTTCTGCGGAAAAGACTATATATTCCGACAGCAGCTCGGCTGTGGGAACTGTGCGCTGCTATTATGAGACCGACGTCCTTGCTGAGGCAGTCGATTCAATGAGCATAGGCAGCCACTCCAAAATGATAATCATGGACAGCGCTATGCAGCTGGTGGAATCCCCGTATAAGGCAATCCGCACTCTTGAATGGAGCGAGGAGTATTCCCTTTTTTCGGAACAGGTCAGGAATTATGCACTTTCGGAGGAGAATAATGCCTCCTTTGAGCCCTATGACTATGTTTTCGATAAAAAGGACAAGTCAGTCACTGTTAGCTTAGTGAAGAGCAGCGGCTATTATGTGATAGGTATTGTCGATCTGTATGATTTCAACAGCGGCAAGCACCTGAATACGTTTGTAATCTGGATATTTGCAGGCGTGGATATAATCCTGCTGTTTTTTGCTCTGCAGTTTATCCTCTCACCTCAGAAAAAACTTATCGAGTATCTCGAAAAGCGGCGCAAGGGCGATAATTCCGCAATATATCAGTGTAATTCGGGAGATGAGTTCTGTACGGCGGGCTATCTGGTCAATTCCCTTATCGACGAACTTTCCGGCAGCGAGCTCAGATACCGTACTATTGCGGAAATGACCGATAATATCGTGTTTGAGATAAATCCTCAGAAGGGCACTGTTGTCATGTCCAACAACTTTGACAAGAAGTTCAGCTTCCGTCCCAAGGACAATTCTCTTGCCGAAAGCTTTTTCTACAAGGGCTACATATATAAGGAGGATAAGGCAAGATTCACCTCCGATCTGAACAGGATACTTAATTCTGAAGATAAATGGATGGGCGAGTATCGCTTTAAGAATAAATACGGCGATTTCTGCTGGCTGAGGATACGCGCCAGCAAGCTTAAGGATTCCCGTGATGTTCCTACTGTCATTGTGGGAGTTATCGTGGATATCGACCGCCAGAAGGAAAGCGAGCTAAGTCTTATCCGACAGGCAAGCTATGACGCGCTTACGCAGCTTTACAACCGTGAGACCTTCCTGAAAAAGCTCAGCGCCGAAACCGAGCAGATAAAGGGAAAAAGCTCCCTTGCGGCGGTCATGTTCGTCGATCTGGACGATTTCAAGCATTTTAACGATGATTTTGGCCATAAATGCGGCGATGAGGTGCTTCAGTTCACAGCGGACACAATTAAGGAGATATGCTTTGAAAGAGGCTTCGGAGGACGCTTCGGCGGCGATGAATTTATCGTCTGTCTTACGGGGCTGAAGCTTATCGGCGACGCCGGAAAGGCAGCTGCCGAGCTTATCGAGACTCTCGGAAACGGCATAGATTCCGCCGATGGGGAGCATCACCTCAGCATCAGGTGCAGCATAGGCATTTCATTTTATGGGGAAAACGGGTACACGAGCTCCGAGCTTATCGCAGCTGCGGACGCTGCTATGTATAAGATCAAGAAGCATGGAAAATCCGACTTTGCTTATGCTTCTGCAGGGGACAAGCCCGAAAGAGATCTGGAATCCGAATTTTCACATATTGATTCCAACGATGAGATAGAAGAAATTCCCGACGGTCAGGATAGCCGCGGGTAAACATCAGGGGCGCGGTCTTACCGTATAATACGGCGATCCCGCGCCCTGTTAATTTGAAAGGAAGAACGATCAAATGAGCATTTTCAGCACGGACAGCAAGCTTTACAGATTTATGGTGAGATTTTGGGACCTTGTAAAACTGAATCTGATCTGGCTGTTATTCAGCCTGCCGATAGTTACTGTCGGGATATCGACCATAGCGGCTTGTTCGGTGACCCTTAAAATGTCCGAGGACAAGGAAGGCAAGGTAGTACATGATTTTATCCGCGAATTCAGGCGCAACTGGAAGCAGGGACTGCCGATGTCATTCATCACGATAGTCAGCGCATGGGCTGTGTATCTTGATTTCCAGCTTGTGGGCGCCGCCGAGGAACACAGGATACTCTTCATAATTGTGGGAGTGGTCGCCGCATATATCCTCGGATTTGCGCATCTGTACGTTTATCCGCTGCTGGCAAGATATCAGAATTCGATACTGGGCAGTCTGAAAAACTCATTCGAGATAAGCATGAGATTTTTTGGACGTTCTGTGCTGCTCGTTGTCGTGCTTCTCATTGAGATATGCATATTCATCTGGAATAACACCACGCTGTTTGTGGGCTTCCTTGTGGGACCTGCGGTGATAATGTACACGATAAGCGGTGTAGGGATAAATATCTTCCGCGAGCTTGAAAAGCGCCCCGAAACAATTGTTGACCGCTCTGCCGAGGAACTGGATGAAAGTCAGCAGTAACACAGATAATGCTGATCTCCGATAATAAAGTGACAAAAAATCAATCAAAAGCTTGCGTATATGGTTTTCGCGCGGATTTTTTGTCTGTACTTTAACCGGAGATTAGAATAAGCTCCGTCTCCCGATATGGGCAGACGGAGCTTTCGTTATTCATATATAATTTCTGATGATGATATATGCCATATAGACCGCATACAGGGAAACCAGCGTTATGCCCTCGGCACGGGACATTTTCTTCCCCGTCAGATACCAGACGTAGGAAACTATAGTCACAGCGGCAAGAATGATACAGTCGGTTATCGCCGCCGAGTCAACAGCAATGGGAGAAATCACGCCCGAAACTCCAAGTATCGCCAGAACGTTGAAGATATTGGATCCCACCACATTTCCGACCGCCATGTCGTTTTCGCCCTTTTTCGCCGCAGTGACCGAGGTCACCAGTTCAGGTAGACTTGTTCCCACAGCGCAGATTGTAAGTCCGGCCAGCGTTTCGCTCATGCCGGCCTGTGTGGCGATGTATTTCGCATTATCGACAACAAGGTTTCCTCCGAGGACTATCCCCGCGATACCTCCGATAATGCACAGAGCACAGTTCAGCGGAGAAAAATCTTCACAGTCTTTCTCCTCGGAGATGGTTTGTTCTCTGCGTGCTATCTTTATTGAAATGATGATGTAAATGATAAGCGCAGCGATGAGCACTGCCGATTCGCCTCTGCCGAGTATGCCGTTCAGCGCAAACAGCACAAACAGGATAAGTGCCGCCGCTGATATGGGATAATCCCGCCTTGCCACGCTGTCGTTGGTGGTTATCGGCTTGATGGCGGAGCACAGTCCCAGAACGACCATTATATTGAACATATTGGAGCCCACCACGTTGCTGACTGCAAGGGAGTTTGAGCCTGCTGCCGCCGCTGATATGCTGACTGCCAGCTCGGGAGCGCTTGTTCCCAGAGCCACAATGGTAAGTCCTACGATGAGGGAGGGTATTTTCAGCTTTTTTGCAAGGGAACAGCTTCCGCTCACGAAATAGTCCGCGCCCTTTATCAGCAGAAAAAAGCCTGCTAAAAGCATGATGATGCTTATGATGACCGAGTCGGGAAGAGTCGTTGCATAGCTGACAAGCAGAGCCGCTGCCAGCAGGACTGCGTATATTAAATGTCTGATATTCATATGATGATTTCCTTTCGGGCTATTCGGCTGCCGATGTCACGGGGACTTCTTCCTTTGGCTTTTTTTCGGGTTTTTTACGCACTGTGACCGAAAATTCGCCCTTTTTGACCACAAGTCTCGCCGAGCCGCCGTCCCTGAGACTGCCGAAGAGCAGCTCCTCCACAAACAGCGATTTGATATCCTCGCACACGCGGATTATCTCACGGCCGCCGAATTCAAAGCCGCTGCATTTTGACAGTATCACGGGGATAACGTCCTTGCTGCAGGTGAGCTTGACCTTTTTTGCCTTGAGCATTTCGGTCAGCTTTTTCAGCTGCTTTTCGGCGATAAGCTCTGCCATTTCGGTGTCCATGGGATCGAACTTGATGATCGCAGTAAGACGGTTCCTGAATTCGGGGGAGAATGTCCGCTTGACTGCCTCATCAATGCTGCTTGTGTTCATATTATTTTCCTGTTCGGTAAAGCCTATGGAGTTTTTCACATCGGCTGCGCCGCAGTTGGAGGTCATAATGATTATCACATTGA
>JBJESJ010000060.1:0-12397 GCA_051882725.1 Oscillospiraceae bacterium | reverse complement strand
TTCGTCTGGGAGATAAGTGGGTGGAAACGGACAGGCTGTTCACCAAGTGGAACGGCGAGGAAATGAACAATCAGACACCTTACGGCTGGCTTAAAGAGTTTTGCAAAAATAATGATCTGCCTTTTTATGGGATTCACAGCTTCCGTCATTTTGCGGCATCTTCCCTTATCTCTGCAGGACTTGACGTTACCACCGTTTCGGGAGCGTTAGGACATTGCAACTCAGGAACGACTTTAAATGTATATTGCCATCAGTTCCAGACCGCACAGGCAAGGGTATCCGAGGCTATGGACGAGGCGTTCGGATTCCTTAGTAAAAGGAAAGATCATACAGCTTGAAGTGCAGCTGCGGACAGAAAATGTGAAATAGCGGACAAGTAGCGGACAAACCCGATTTTCAGGCAAAAAGAAAACTCGCAAACAGCGTACCTACGTTGTTTGCGAGCACACTAAGTGGTGACCCGTACGGGAATTGAACCCATGATTACGCCGTGAAAGGGCGTCGTCTTAACCTCTTGACCAACGGGCCATATGGTAGCGGCAGTGAGACTTGAACTTACGACCTACCGGGTATGAACCGGTTGCTCTAGCCAGCTGAGCTATGCCGCCATATGCTGTCGGACAGGAGAAACATGCTTTGTTTTCAATTGTGTTTCTTATTTCCTGCGACTATATTATTATACAACACATACCGACAAAAGTCAATACTTTTTTTAAAAAAAAGCGATATTTGTTAATATTGTACACTTGTATTGCTTAAATTTTACGATTTTGTGTTGTAGTTGCACAGGATAGATATGATACCGTCCGAAGATTCAGTAATTATCCGCAGACAGAATAGATCATCCAAGGCTTTTTCCGATTCGGAATATCTTGCAAAGGTAAGCTCGAACCTGCAGCTTTGTCTGTTAGGGCTGACATCGGAGCTTTCCTTATTGTATCCAAGCGTCGAAATGACTTCTTCACGCTTGTCTCCGATGTTGTCGTAGCATATCAGCTTGAAATTATCCGATGAAAGTCTGTTCATTGCAGTCTCATTGGCCTCTGCATTCAAAATGATGCTGATGTTTCCGTCATCGTTGATGTAGCTTTCCAGTTCAAACTCATATTCATTTCCGCTGAAGGCTCTCTTTTCGGCATGGATAGGCACAGTTTCTGCTGCTTTTACCTTGAAAATATCGGTATGATACAAAAAGTTGGTATTAAGTCCCAGAAGGATAAGAACGATCGACACGGCGACAGTCGCCCCTGTGACGATCAGCGCAGCCTTGACTGTTTTCTTTTGGAACGCCTTGGTGTATTCGTTGTTGCTCACATATTTTTCCGGTTCGTTTTTCATTTAACTTCCTCCGTTATCTGTGAATATCTGTTTCGGAATATTTGTTGAACAGCCACAATGCGCTTTTGTAGTCTACGCCCCGAACACGATGTGATTTTGTGTACTCGGAATTTGTATAAACGATAAAGTCGCAGGAGCCGTTTATCTGCTGAAAAATGTTTCTCGATATGACCACCTTGGATATTCTTTCCTCGGGGACGAGAATGGTATGAAATTCATATCCGCGGCAGTATTTAAGACAGACTATGCGCTTATCATAGGAAATGCCGCTTGTGCAGAAGGCGGCAGTCTTTACGATAAGCAGCCACAGTATAGGCACCTGCGCCATTATCATCGTAAAGAAGATGACGTCGAACCATTCCTTGAATAAATAGATAAGCACTCCTGCCGCTAAGGTTATCAGGTTAAGGATAATTGCGGGCGGACCGATATATCTCCAGATATATCTGAATCTTATAGGTATCGTATCGGCTTCCCATTCCATATCGGGGAAAATCCGCTTTAAAATGCTGCGGACCTTTCCCGATTTTGATATCGGGATAAATACAGGTATCTCATTCTTTCCCTTGCCGTAGCCCGAGCAGTTCACATTCACCGACATAACGCGGAAAAGCTTCATCAGCAGATTCTGCCGCAGGTCGGCATAATTAATGTGATTTCTCTGTATGTGATATTTTCTTTGAGTAAGAAAGCCGTCGCTGATAGTGACCGAGCCGCCCCTTTTTTCAAAGGTGAAATGCATATGCCGCAGAAGATTCCCCATGAAGGATATGAACCAGCCTATGAAAATAATTATGGTTATTGTGATTGTAACGGTGGGTATCTTGGCAATAATGTACAGCGCCTTTTTGTTGACTGTTTCCGCCGCAGTATTCACAGCGGAGAAAAAGGTGTTCTGAAGAGTATCGCCCACGATATCTCCCGCATTGATAAGCAGGGCGCCGAGAAGAGTGATCCCCGACAGCGCAGAGGAGAACAGCAGCGAGAACGACAGCAGCGAGCCTTTTGAGATACGGCTCGTATAAACGTTCTCGTCCATGTCCTGCCGCTTGACGATGGAAAAGATCCTGTCAACGTCCTCGTCGGACATGATAAGCTTGATATCGGGGGAGGTCTTTTTCATGCCCGTAGATTTTGCGTCGGTATCTATCAGGATATAGGAGCATTTCAGCGGATACATCCAAGTATATTTTTCCGAGGTGATAGCGGATATCTTCGAGTAGGGTATCTCGGATGCCTGTTTTGCGATAAAGCCGTTGATATAGAATATGCTGTCGGTGCCGAGCAGGTATTCGGTAAAAAACCAGCGCAGCCATGCAAGCAGGAAAAAGAATATGATAATAAGGATATCCCACCACATCACCCGCATAAGATGCACAAGATTGAAGCTGTATGCGATAAGTGCGCGCAGCACGGGGATAAGGAGTATCCAGAAATATTTATTTGTATATCTGAGGATAGCGATAGGGTGCTGACGTTTTATATTCCGCTTTGCCCTTTTGCGGCTGCGTCTTGCATGGTGGAGTCTTTGTTTTGAAAATTTCAAGTGTAGCCTCCTAAGTGGACTTTCCGTTTCTGCGCAGTATCTCGGTTATCTCCCTGTAATCCTCGTCGGATAGGAACAGCATTGCCATAGTGCCGCCAAGGGCGCTGACTATTATGAAATTGAAGCTGCTGAGAGCCGAAAGGGGAAGGGAAATGCCCGTAAAATACTGTATAGCGGAAAGCTTCATTATCTGTTTGGTCTTTGTCAAAAAGCCCGACTGAGATATTATTTCGGAGCCGGTTATGGTATACTGGAGCGACCTGTGCCACAGCCGCAGAAATATCACGGCAAATATCACATATGCGGCGAAAAAGACAACTATCGCCGTATAGATGATTATCTCGGGAACAGAACGTTCCTTTTCAAACAGATTGGGATACATTATCTCAAGCTTTTCAAGAAGGAATTTCAGCAGAGCTATAATAACTGCTGTGGCAACGGTAGTCATTGCCAGAAGAAAGGAATATCCTTTTTTATCGGAACGATAGGTTTTCATTGCTCCTCCGGAATGTCATAGTAAGATTCGGCGTCGGCATGTAAGAACTGTGCTTTTTGCCTGAGAAGGTTTTATGAATATATGTATACGATTTTAATATATTTATTATAGCACGTTTTTCATTAAAATGGAAGAGTTTCAGAAAAAAATATAAAAAAACTGAAAACTTTTTGTTCTGAAAGGGAATATTTACAGCCATGGAAAAAGTATACTCATTCATATCAGGCTTGAACGGCGTTCTCTGGGGAGATTTTTTCATTGCGGCGATATTTGCGGCATGCATATATCTTTCGGTAAAAAGCGGCTTTGTGCAGCTGCGGATAGGCGCGCTGTTCAGGGAGACCTTCGGCTCGTGGAAAAAAGGGGAGGGAAGAGCCCGCTTCCGTGCGATATCCACTGCCCTTGCCGCTTCGATGGGCACGGGGAACATAATAGGAACTGCCGCAGCCCTTGCAGTGGGCGGAGAGGGAGCGGTGCTGTGGATGATAATAACGGCACTGTTTGGAATGGCAGCTGCATACGGGGAAAATCATCTGGGAGCAGAATATCGCAGTAAGGATAACTGCTGCGTCCCTCCGATGGCATACATAAAGGATATCCCATTCGGAAGGGCAGCTTCCGCAGTATATGCTGCAGCCTGCATAGCCGCCTCCTATTTCATGGGGAACATGATACAGGGGAATGCAGTATGCAAAGCGGCATCGTCGGCTTTTTCAATAGATATTCATATGACCGCTGCAGTATTCGCGGTCATCGGCGGAGCAGTCATTCTCGGAGGAACTGAGCGCATTTCCTCGGCGGCGGAAAAGCTCATCCCATTTGCTTCCATAGCATACATATTGTTCTCACTGGCGGCGATAGCGGTCAACGCAGACGGGCTGGGCGAAGCGGCGCAGAGTATTGTCCGCGGCGCATTCGGGATAAAAGCAGCAGCGGGCGGTGCCGCAGGGTATATAGTCAGAAATGCGGTGAGCACAGGGCTTCGGCGGGGGATATTCTCAAATGAAGCGGGCATGGGCAGCTCGGTGCTGGTCCATGCGGAGTGCGGCTGCAAAAGTCCCGACAGCGCAGGAAAATGGGCGGCATGCGAGGTCTTTATAGACACGGTGATATGCTGTACGCTGACAGCCCTTGTGCTTATCACGAGCGGCGCTGATTATTCCTCGGAAACGGCGGTTTCCGACGCATTTTCGTCTGTTTTCGGAGCCGTGGGAGGGCTGTTTGTCACCCTTTCGGTGATGATATTTGCCGCCGCTTCCATGCTGGGCTGGTGCTGCTACGGAGAGCTTGCGCTGAAAAGCTTCACAGAAAAAAGGGGGTGGATATATTCATATAGGCTGCTGCACATTCTGCTGCTGTATGCAGGCGGGATATCGCAGATGAAGCTATTATGGCAGACTGCAGACCTTTGCGACTGGATAATGCTCACCATAAACATGACCGCCGTGCTCATTCTCTTCAAAAAAGAACTCACACGGCGGGGAAATAGTGAAAAGTGATAAGAAACATAAATTGCTATCGGCTACTTTTTTCTCAGGTAGACCTTTCGGAACCATTTTACGTAGGCGCTTTCCAGCATGGAGAGGGTCACGTCGTAGAGCAGGAAAACTCCGTTGGCAAAGCACAGCAGGATAAGTATCATGTGTTCGCCCAGAAAGCCGAATTCGTCCGTCAGGCTGTATACTCCGAAAATGTTGATGATGATATAGTAAGATGCGATTATCGCTGCATTGAAAACGGCAAGCTTGCAGAGCCATTTCAGCGGCTTGAAACTGAGCTTATCCTCTAAAATGCGGCGCAGAATGGGATAATATCCGAAAAACATGATGAAGAGGACGGCGGCTTCCTTGTCGGGCGTGACGAACAGCGAAAGAACAGCCACTGCGGCATAGGTCAGAAACGCCCATGAGGAGCTTATCTCCACCGCCACGATGATAAGAAGGGCTCCCGTGTAGATAGGTATCGCCATGGCAAGCAGCGGGAACACCGACGTCAGGAACATGAACATCAGACAGATAGACGCCATTACGCCGCCCAAGGCGATCTTATAGCTGAGCTTGTTCAAAACGTCCCTCCTTTTTCGGAAAGAAATACTGCCGTATTTTTTCCTGCATATTATTATAATTATACTATATCCGACGGAAGATGTCAACAGCGCAGACAAATTTCACATAGATTTCATTTCTGTGAATAAATGTTATTTATTGTTATAAATTTGAAAAAAAGCGGACTCTTTATTGACAATAGGTCATTTTTGTGATATAATGTAAAGGGATTCGCTAAGGTATTGCCGATGAGAGCTTTACGGCTGCAGAGCTATTGGCGTCGGAAGCGGCGGCTTCGTCTTTGGACGGCGTTTCCTCAATCAAAAAAGGAGCTGAAAAAATGAGGATCGACTTTCATTCGCATATACTTCCCGTGATAGACGACGGGGCAAAAAATACCGAGGAATCCTTGAAGCTTCTTGAAATGCTTGATTCTTCAAAGGTGGATAAGGCGGTCCTTACGTCTCATTTTTACCGTCAGAAGGAGAATATAGATTCGTTTATCGGCAGACGGGAAATGTCCTTCGGGACGCTGAAGAGTGCAATGGGGGAGAATGGGTGCTGTCCCGAGGTGCTTCTCGGTGCGGAGATATATTTTTATCCATCTCTTTCGAGCGACCCCGATTTTGGCAGGCTCTGCATGGAAAACACCGATTACATACTTCTGGAGCTGCCATTTGAGCGCTTTCAGGACAACTTTTACAGGAGCTTTTCAAAGTTTGTCAACAACTGCGATTTTAAGATAATCCTTGCTCATATCGAGCGATATCTGGGCTTCGGCAATACCATGGACGATATTTTCCGTCTGTGCGAGTACGGCGATTTTGTCTTTCAGATAAACTGCACCTCCATAGCGGAGGCGGGTTTTATGCAGAAGCGCAGGCTTTCCAAGATATTTGAAAGCGGCGTGCCGATAGTTCTCGGAACGGATACACATAATACGGGAACTCGTCCGCCGATGTTTGACAGAGCTGAAAAATGCATAGTCAAGCAGTTCGGACAGAGAGCTTTTGACAGGATATGCAGAAACAGTGAGCTTATTATTGAAAACTGCGAGCTTTCAAAGCTCGGATAACGGATATCCCCGTCTGTGGTCAGACCGCAGGCGGGGATATTTTATGCTTTCATAATATTTTGTCGTGAAGCCTGATCTCCATGTGGAACAGATCCTTCACGGAATTTGTCTTATCTATGCGGACGAATATGTATATGCCGATGACCGCTGCGATAAGCGCAAAGGTCAGCGGAAGGATATAATTTCCTATCGTCACCCCAAAGCCAAGATGAAGCACTGCTGACGCTCCGTCAGCTGTCAGATACAAGCGTTCCTTTCTGCCCTCCGACGTGAGAGCGAGGGAATAGCTGCCCGAAGCAGCGGAGGGCTTTCTTTCACGGATATTGGCTGATTTCCCCAAGTCCGCGAGCAAATTTCCACGAAAATCATATTCATAATAGTTTTCACTGCGAAATTTTCTGATATAAAAGCTGTTGTTCTGACCGGTAGTCTGAAATATCTCATAGCCTTCGCTTGCGTCGGAAATATTATTCAGTGATAAGTATTTTTCGCCGTTACTGTCAAAAAAATGCAGAACATTTCCGACCTTGACCGCAGATCTGCCGTCCTCCGAGACCACATATCCGTCAACTGACGTGAATACGGCGGAGCCTGTCCAAAAAGCCAAAAGGATAATAGCTGCGGTCACAGCGCAGACAGCCGCTTTTGCGATGAGTTTATATTTCAATGCAGTCACCTCGGTCGGTCTGATATATAAATGTTTCCCTAAGTGATTTTATTATAGCAGAAAAATGACTGTTTGTCAAATTATACCCTTAATAAATATTTCCAGCCCGATAAGAATAAGTATGGAGCCGCCCAGTATCTGCGCCTTATTTGAAAGGCGGGTGCCGAATTTCCTGCCGATGAGCAGCCCCGCGATACAGACTGCAAAGGTTACGACACCGATCATCAGCGAGGAAACAAATGCGGACAGCAGGTCGTACTCAGCGATGGTAAAGCCTACAGACAGCGCGTCTATCGAGGTGGCAACTCCCTGAATAAGAAGCGCGGCAAGTCCCACGCCTGTTTTTTCCTCCTCGTCCGAGCCGCCCCGTATGCCGTCTATCAGCATTTTTCCGCCGATAAAGCCCAGAAGTATCAGCGCTATCCAAGGGATAAACCGCTCAAATATTTTGAAATAGCGGAGTATCGTATGTACGCATATCCAGCCGATAAGAGGCATAAGCATCTGAAATCCGCCAAATACTCCCGCAATCCCGCACATTCTGCTTTTTTTCATATCAGGCTCGTTCAGTCCGTTTGCCATTGACACGGAAAATGCGTCCATAGCCAGCCCCACTCCCAGCAATACGCTGTTGACAAAGAATAACAGGTCCCATTCCATTTTTTATCTTCCTCCGTTGTTATAATAATGCAAAAACCCGTGTAAAGCCATAAGCTATACACGGGTAAATATCTGGATATAGGCAGACTTATGTATAGCTGTACAGTTATACATGAGTCTCGCATTTTAAAGCAAGCCAGACCTTACGGTCAGTATGTTGACTTGCTGCGCACAAGGCGTATGCTACTCCCTCATGGGATATTGCATTTCATATTATAACATTATCCGACAGATTTGTCAAGCGTTTCCGAGAAATTTTGCAAAAAAATCAATTGCAGGAAACGCCGCCGTCAACAACAAGCTCGGAGCCGTTGATAAATCTGCCCTCTTCGCTGGCAACCATTGCGACTACGTTTGCGATATCCTCGGACTTGCCCGAAGGGATAGATCTGTCAAGTCCTGCCATAACACGTGCCATACCCATCTGGCTGATGTTTGTCTGGCTGTTCATGACTTCGGTATCAACTCCGCCGGGGCAGATGACATTGCAGCGGATATTCTTGTCCGCGTACATATATGCGGTATTCTTTGTAAGTCCCACAAGCGCATGCTTTGAAGCGGTATAGGAGGCACCTGCGCGGCAGCCGCATACTCCGCCGATAGATGCGATATTAACGATGTTTCCGCCGTTTTCCTGAGCACACATTATTGTGACAGCCTTGCGCATTGCATACATTGGTCCGTTGAGATTTACTGCGAATATTCTTTCCCAGTATTCGTTGTCCACCTCGCCGATAGGCTTGAACTCGTCCATTATGCCTGCATTGTTGACCAGAACATCCAGCTTGCCGAATTTTTCAACAGCAAAGTCGATCATTCCGTCGCAGGTATCCTGCTTGGAGATATCTCCCACATAAGCGAGGATAGTTCCGGGAAGTCCCTCAGCTTCCTTTGAAAGAGAATCAAGCTTGTCAGCGCGTCTTGCAACTGCAACGACCGATGCACCCTCCTCAGCCAGCTTCAGTGCGATAGCGCGTCCCATTCCCGAGCTTGCTCCCGTTACTACAACGCTTTTTCCTTCAAATCTCATTGCAATACCTCCTGATAAAAATTGTTGATTTTTAATTTCCGAACTTTTGACTTTATCTGTATTGTTCTACATATTATATCATTTTTTTGCTATTTTGTCAAGTGTTTTGTGAATATTGACAATTATTGTGCATCCAATACAGAGAATGCTTATGTACAGTGTATGAACGAAGAATATTTAAGGAACCGCTGATCAGATCGTTTCATGACACTATCAATTACGGATCTTCAAGCGTCGGAAACGATGGCTTCGCCTTTGATCAGCGCTTCCTTAAAATAATATCGCTTTTGCAATGACAAGTAAAACGATCACCCAGAAAACAATGACAGGAATCGCATAATACCATCGTTCAGGCTTGCCGTCCTGCCACATGCCCTCCGACTCTTTTCGGCATTTTCCGAGGATCTCCTCCGGGATAAGCTTCACGGTCAGCGCGATAAGCGCAGGCAGCAGTATCAGGTCGTCCAGATAGCCCAGCACGGGGATAAAATCGGGGATAAGGTCCACGGGGGACAGTGCATATCCGACAGTCACCGCTGCAAGAAGCTTTGCAGCTGCGGGAGTGTCCTTGTCCTTAAGCGCGAGAAACAGAGCGGGTATGTCTGTTTTTAGCTTTCGTGCCCGTTCCTTCAGTTTCATTTTGAGGTTCATTTTGTGTTCCTTATAAGCAGTGTGATATTCTCGACATGCTGAGTAAACGGGAACATATCCACAGGCTGAATAACACGGAGCTTATACCCGTTCTGTATGAGATAGAACACATCTCTTGCCTGCGTTTCGGGATTGCAGGAGATGTATACTATCTTATCGGGGGCAAGATCTGCGAGAGCGGACAATACCCGTCTGTCGCAGCCTGCTCTGGCAGGGTCAAGAAATGCCGCGTCGCAGTGTACCTTCCGCTCCTTCATTTCCGCAAGATATTTTCCAGCGTCGGCGCACACGAATTTCACATTATCCGCGCCGTTGAGCTCTGCATTGACAACTGCATCATTTACTGCCGAACGGTTAATCTCCACTCCGTACACCTGTTTTGCATAACGGGCAGCTATTATGCTTATAGTGCCTATGCCGCAGTATGCGTCGAGGACGGTCTCATTTCCCTTAAGTCCCGCAAGCTCGATGGCCTTGTTGTACAGCACCTCGGTCTGCACGGGATTTACCTGACAGAACGACTTGGGCGATATCCTGAAACGCTCCCCGCAGATGACCTCTTCGATGTATTCTCTGCCGAAAAGCACGGTCTCGTCGCGGCTCAAGAGCATTTTGTACGGGTCAGTGTTGATATTCAGCACCACCGATACAATCTGCGGATACAGCCTTGTGAGCTCCCTTACGAACACGCTTTTCGACGGGAAATTGTGGTTTGCCGCCACTATCACCACCATAACTTCGCCCGTGGCAAAGCCTCTGCGTATAAGTACGTGCCGCAGGAAGCCACGCCCTGTCTGTGAGTTGTACACCGGTATCTTAAGCTGTTCCGCCAGCTTTTTAACCGATAAGATTATCTTATTTGCGATGATATCGTCGGACAGGCAGTCCTTTACGGGGACGATACCGCCCGTGGAGGACTGGAATACTCCGCTTTCGATATGTCCGCCGCGGTAACGGAAGCCTGCCTGTACCTTGCTGCGGTAATGATAGGGGTATTCCATGCCTGTCACGGGCTCGACCTTGCAGAGCTTGCCCATAAGCCTGACTACCTTTATTTCCTTGAACCGCAGAGTTTCCTCATAGCTCATGTTCCGCAGCTGACAGCCGCTGCATTTTTTATATACGGGACAATTTTTTTCTTCCATATTATTTCCTTTCCGTCTAACGGTGAGACTGCTTTTTATCGGAACGCTGCGCATTTCTGACTGCTTTTCCGAATTGGCGGTAAAGCTCCTTGGAGCGTTCGCATTCGTCAGCGGAGGGAGGGAGCCCTCCGAAAACTGCCCGCTCATATATACCGATAAATTCATCTGCGTTCAGCGGCAGCTTTTCCTTCAGCACGAGGGACAGCTCTCCGGGAGTGAGATTTTCAGTTTTTATCCTGAATTTTTTCCCGAATATTGCCGATATCCTGCGGTATATGAGGAGTACGGCGTCCGCTCCGCCCCTGCCTATGACGAGCTCCTCATGGAGACGCTTTGCTGCGGGGACTGCCAGAAACAGTACGGAGCATATCCCGAAGATGATGCAAAGTACTATGACGGAGTTGAACAGGATATCCATATCTATCGAGATACCGCCGCCGTTATCGTCGGAATTGCCTATCATGTTGATGCTGTACGCCGCCGAAACGGTGGGTTCAAATACTGTCCAGCCCAGATTCTGGATATACACCTCGGGGTATGCATGGGAGCTGCTTGAGCGTATCGTGAATATATCTTTTTCCGTTGTCACATCGGGAGAAAAGCCCTCGGTATATCTTACGGTCAGCCCCACAGACCGCGCCATAAGAGTATACGCCGTTGCAAAGTCGGAGCAGGTGCCGCGCTTGCTTGTGAACACGAAATAGCTTGCGGTATTTCTGCCCAGGGGCGGGATATAGTCCAGATCGTAGGTATAGCCCTCGTCCAGAAAATAGCTCTGGATAGCGGCAGCCTTCTGCCAGTCGTAGGTCATGCCCTCGGTCAGCTCGGCTGCCAGCCGGGCGATATCCTCGGGGATCTCGGAATTATTGCTCTCGGTATCCGCCTTGTACTGCATGGCGAAATCGAAATCGTCGGAGAACGCCTTTGCGGTCTCGGCAAGCTCAGTTTCGCCGTTTAGCTCAAGAACATTTATGAGCCTGTTCAGATATTGTCTGTATCCATCATTGGTAAAGTCTGCGCCGCCGCAGGTGACCCAATTGTCCTTGGCGCCCGATTCCTTGTAATAGGTCACGGAATATACCGAAGAAACGCTGCCTTCTGCGGGACGAAGCTCCATGTGGGGAGTGATGAGTATATCCGACGAGTGAGCGCTGATATTGAAGGTCCTGAGAGACGTCAGATAAAACTCGGCGGAGTATCCGACCGGAATTATAAGTGCCTCCGAGGCTTCCTCTCCCACGGAGTCCAGAGAGAGAAGCTCCTCCGAAACGGCGCTCCCGAGGGAATCATCCAGCTCTGCGCCGCGCTTCATTGCGCCGAGCATATTATCGCAGTTCAAGAGCCTGCGGCTGTTCAGCAGCTCATTGGCGCCGCTGTCGGTATTTTCCGAATAATAGTCCAGCGGATACCAGCAATGCTCGTCCTGTGAATACAGATCGAAGTTCTGCTTTCGGAAATACAGCAGGTCCTCGCCATTTATGTTGTAGAGCTCGGTATTGTCCAGTTCACGGTACAGCCCCGCGTTTCCCGAGTGCTGTCCCAGAGCGCCCGAAAGCCTGCTCTGACCGTTTCCCGCGTCCATGAAGTAGTACTCGAAAATGTCGTAATATTTCGTATCGGAGGACTTGGGGATCACCGACGCGGCAAGAAGAGTGACGGCGGTCAGCATGATCACCGCAAGATATTTTGCCCCCGTACCCGAGTGTACGGAATCGTTCTTTTTGTAGGTCTTTTCGGCATTGGC
>JBJESJ010000059.1:0-12467 GCA_051882725.1 Oscillospiraceae bacterium | reverse complement strand
GCGGAGATACCGCCGACCATGTGGATAGCGCAGGAGCCTGCAAAATCGTGGAAGCCCATCTGAGCCAGCCAGCCGCCGCCCCAGATCCAGTGAGCCTCGATGGGATAGATGATACCCGAGATAACTGCGGAATATACGCAGTAGGAAAGGAACTTTGTTCTTTCTGCCATAGCGCCCGAAACGATGGTCGCTGTTGTTGCGCAGAATACTAAGTTGAATACAAAGCTTGAGAAATCAAAGTTCTCATAGGATGTGAAGATGTCGAAGCCGGGTTTTCCGATGAAGCCCATGACATCCTCGCCGAGGAGCAGGCTGAAACCGATGATGATAAACATTACGGTACCGATACAGAAGTCCATAAGGTTCTTCATGATGATGTTGCCGGCGTTCTTTGCACGGGTAAATCCGGTCTCCACCATTGCGAAGCCTGCCTGCATAAAGAATACCAGTGCGGCTCCTATCAGGAACCATATCCCAAAGGCTTCGGTCGTGACGTTTTCACTTATCAGTGACAAGATGCTTTCTTCAGTCATATTGATTACCTCCCTGTCCGCTGCTGCGGACGAAAAAAATCAGCAGGGGCGCTTAGAATATCACGCCGCCGTCTCCGCCCCATTGCGGAAGTCGTCTGCGTAATTTTCTCAGCGCCCTTGCTGTTCATGTTTATATTATAACCCCACTGTTCCCGTTTGTCAAGGGTTTTTTGAAAATTTATGCAACTTTTTGTTTTATGTCCTGCATTTTTATATAGATTTATGCTTATTTTACAAATACGTCAGCCAAAATATGAAATAATTAAAAAAATATAATGCAAAATTCATGATCTGCAAACAATATCCGCTCCCCCATGAGTCCGTAGGATAAGCTGCGCTTTTCCATGAAACGGCAGCGCTGCGGAGATACCGCCGAAGCAGACTGTGTATCGTAAAGAAATAGTCATAAAAAATACAAAATATATTGTATAATGCACTGTAAAAAACGTGGTAAAATAATATAATAGGATATGTGCAGCCGAGCGGGCTGCGGCATGTTTTATACTATTATCTTAAGGAGATACTTTAATGTGCAGAAAGCAGCTTCCTAACGACGAATCCGAAAGCTCTCCCGAAAGAGAGAGCGCTTCTGTCCGTCATCTTGACAAGCAGTACAGCGGCAGCTACCGCAGATGGCGGCTTGAGAACAAGGGCGGCTACGGCTTTTTTTACCATGATATACGAAACGAATACACCTATCAGGACGGCAAGGGCTTTATCCGCGACGTTCCCGAGTATTCCGAAAGATGTGCCCTGCACAACGTTAACAGACTGATAAGCTGCATAATGCTGTTCTATCTTCTGTTCAATACGCTGTCAGTCTATATAATCCCTGCCTTTCTGTCCTCCGCGTTCGGAGTGAATATCGGGGTCGATCTGACACAGAACGCTTACTACGGCGACGAGACTACCATAATCGTATATAATTACATCACATCTATTCTCAAAAAGCTTATCCCCGCAGCACTTATCGGTATCATAACCGGCATGCCCATGAAGGTCATGATACCTGTCAGGACCTCAAACAAGCCACTTTTCGGAACGGCGATACCCTCTGCGCTGCTGGTGGCGGCAACAGGCTCGGTCATGGTCATTCCCATGAAGAATTTCTTCTCGTATATGCATGCGGAGCTGGATCTGAATCTCACCATATCCTCCGATTCATATAATATGACCGCCCTTATCATACTTTCTGTCATCATCTCGCCGATATTATCCGAGATATTCGTCCACGGAGCCTGCCTTCAGCTGCTGCGGCAGTTCGGCGACGGATACGCTCTTATGATAACCGGTCTTATCACCGCCATGACCAGCGACGATATACGTCTTTTCCTTTATTTCTACATGGTATCGGTGGTCATAGGCTATTTCACCCTGCGCACAGGCTCGGTCATAACAGCGATAGTTATGCGAATGACCGTCAGCGGATTTTTCTATATCCAGTCCTTCCTCGGCACCATATCCGACGAGCATAGATCCGCAACATGCGTTACCGCATTCGTTATCTTCTGCCTTGTGGTCGGCTTGATATTCGTGGTACGCTTTATGATAGTCAACAATCACAAGATAAGCCTGCCTCTGAAGGCGACCTATCTTTCCCCCTATGACAAAATGATGTCATTTTTCACCACCCCGTCGGTCATATTATGGCTGGCAGCCTCCTTCGCGGTGATGATATGCTCCATTCCCCTCGACCTATGATGACGGACAAGGATATCTTTTACATGGAAAAGGCGCTGACCCTCGCAAGGGGCGCAGCCGAAAATGACGAGGTGCCCGTGGGTGCCGTGATAGTCCGCAGCGACGGCTTTGTCGCAGGGACAGGGCAGAATACCCGCGAAAGAGAAAAAAACGCTCTGGGACATGCCGAGATAAACGCCATATCGGAAGCATGCAAAGCCCTCGGAGGATACCGCCTTTCCGACTGCACTCTGTACGTCACCTTAGAACCATGTCCGATGTGCGCGGGGGCATGCATATCCGCAGGGATAAAGCGGATAGTTTTCGGCGCATACGACAGCAAGAACGGTGCCGTCTCATCGGTGGCAAGACTCTGCGAAAACGGCTTCACATCGTCGCCCGAGGTCTGCGGAGGGATATTGTCCGAAGAATGTTCGGCTCTGCTGACGGATTTCTTCCGCAGCAGGCGCAGGAACAGACAGTCCGTCACCTTTTCGGATATTGTCACCGAAGACCAGTACTCGCGCTGCGCAGCCATGCTTTCCTGCACCGTCGGCGATATCCGCCGCAGAGAACAGGAGGGCTGCCTGTTTCGATTCATCAGGAAAAACGGAAAGGCTGCGGGAGTTATAGCCGTCGGCAGCAGCCTTTCCGAAATACACATAAATAAAGAATATAAGGCTTATCTTTCGGAAAGCGAAGTTCGGAGAGCCTTTTACGGGGAGGGATGTTCCGAATGAAAAGGTTCATCGTCATTGCGGCGTTCTGCGTACTTTTATGCGGCTGCAGCCTTGATCCGCGCAGCAGCGGCGAAGAAGACGGAGGCTCCTCCTATACCGTCTCCGAAAAGGACGGCGAGGATATCATCTGCGATGTCTGCACAATTTCTGTTTCCGACGGAGTCAATAACTATCTGACCTCCTTTTCCGAGTGTGACAGCGGCATTGCCGTCACTATCGAGGATAACCGTTACAATGCGGTCCACAGCGTGATAATCCCGCCTGCGGGCGTTTCTCCCGCATATTCGGAGGGAGGCGTTTCGTCGGGCACATTCTGCAGCATAATTTCCAACGATATCGACGAGACCGTCATTGTCCCCGATATCATCCGCATCAGCTTCACAGACGGCTCGGAAAACGTCTGCTGCTTCTATGCCATAGACAACGGAGACCTGCGCAAAATAGAAAT
The DNA here is from genome assembly GCA_051882725.1 of Oscillospiraceae bacterium. GTDB lineage: Bacteria > Bacillota > Clostridia > Oscillospirales > Ruminococcaceae > RGIG4694. The sequence goes on along the minus strand of JBJESJ010000059.1, from coordinate 9,066 downwards.
ATCCGCTCCCGACAGCGACGGTACGCTGAAAAGCGTGCCCTACATCAACCGCACCGTGCTGTACCACTCCGAGCCCTTCAAGTTCATAAGCAGCATCGTGGTGGACGAAAGCGCGGGGATAGTCCCCGATATCTCCGATATGGTGAGGATACGCACCTACACCTTCGACCCCGAAGCCTTCACCCTGACGGGCGGCTATGAGGAGCTTTCTCCAGAAAATCCGCTGTATTTCGGCTACGCCTACTGGGGCGCGGCAAATAATTTTGCGGGATATTTTACCGAGAATACCTTCAATATCTCCGATTACGACAGCTATGTGGAGGTGCCTTCCTCCGACCCCGAGGATACTCCCCTGTTCTACTTCAAGGTGGACGACAGCCGCTTTGACAGTACCGACGACCTGAAAAAAAGCCTGCGGAAGCTTTTCTCGGAATCCGCCGCGGAAAAGCTGTTCGATAACGCTCCTCAGCAGTACCGTGACATCGACGGAGAGCTTTATACGCTGACGGGACGGTCGCTCCGGGATTCCTCGCTGGGCATGCTGACATTCACTTCTTATACTGTGTCTGCGGACGGCGATATGATAACCTATCGTACCCGACAGGAAAAATACGACGAAAACGGCAGATTCACAGGCTATATCGACGGCGGACTGTTCCGTCTGGTCAAAATGACAGACTACGATTTCAACGAATACACCAACGAATACGACGAGCTTACCCACTGGACAGTGACCGAGTACAGATATCCGTATTCCTGACCGTGAGGATATTGCTCAAAAAACGTAAAATAATATAGGAAGCGCTGATTAAGCCGCAGGCATCGTTTCCGATGCTCGAAAATCCTTTACTGAGAGCGTCGAGAAACGATTTAATCAGCGGTTCCTATACTGTCCTCTGCTGCAGGCCATGCAGCGGAGCCTGTCACTATCAAGGAAAGGACGATAGATAATGTACGACTTCAATTTCAAGGACTTTAAATTCACTCCCGACGAAAAGACCGAAGAGCTTATCCGCGCAGCAGGCGAAAGCTTTGCTGTCAGCGCGCTGACCACGGCGGCGATGATGGCGCTGTCTCAGATAATAAAAAACGGGATACTTGCTCCCCGCTCCACTAAGATAGAGATCGACGGGAACGTTCCTGCGGAAATTTTCACTATCAAGGGAAACGACGGCCCCAAGGCAGTCTATATCTCCTCCAAAAAGAGCAGGGTCAATCTTCTGCCTGCCATTGCCGCTGCTGCGGTGGGACTTATCGTCCATTTTGCCGTAAATCAGAAGGAAGAAGACAAGGACGCGCCTATCAATGTCTGATAATAATTTCATTTCAATCGGCGGCGTAAGTATCCGCAGGACTGCCGCCCTCGCTCCCATGGCTTCGGTGGCGGACAGGGCATACCGCCTTATCTGCAAGGAATTCGGAGCCGCGTATATGGTCTCCGAGATGATATCCGCAAAGGGAATGTGCTACTCCGACCGCAAGACCGAGGAGCTTTGCACTATCCTTCCCGAGGAGCGTCCCATGGCGCTCCAGCTTTTCGGCGAGGATCCCGAATTCGTGGGAAAGGCTGCGGGTATGCTTATGAAGTATGAGCCCGATATCATCGACATAAACATGGGCTGTCCCGTGCCGAAGATCGCCGGAAACGGCAGCGGCAGCGCTCTTATGAAGGACCCCGACAGGGCATACAGCATCGTGAGAGCCGCAATAGAAAACAGCTCCGTGCCCGTTACCGTCAAGATACGCAGCGGCTGGGACGATTCCTCCATAAATGCTCCCGAGTTTGCAAAGTATATGGAAAGCGCAGGCGCAGCGGCGATAACCGTCCACGGCAGGACCAAGCAGCAGATGTACAGCGGAAAAGCGAATCGGAACATCATCAAGGCTGTCAAAGAGACGGTACATGTCCCCGTTATCGGCAACGGAGATATCGTTTCGGGACAGTCCGCAGCCGAAATGTACGAATATACAGGATGTGACCTTGTCATGGCGGGACGGGGCACCTACGGCAAGCCTTATCTTTTTGCCGAAATAGAAAATTATCTGTCGGGAAGAGACTATACTCCCCCCGATATGCACGAGCGGCTTGACCTTATGCGCAGACAGGCGGAGCTTGCTGTAAAATTCAAGAGCGAACATACCGCTATGGCTGAATGCCGCAGGATGTGTGCCTTTTATCTGCGTGGGATACCCTCTGCGGCGAAATTCAGGAACGCCTGCGGTCAGCTGTCATCGCTGAACGACTTATACGCCCTTATCGGCGAGATCGAGGAAAAATTACCGATATGATAATAGCTAAAACAGAAAAAGAACATATCCCGCAGATAGCCCGCATAGCGGCGGAAAGCTTTCCCGACCCATGGACGGAGAACGGATTTATGTCCTCCCTCGGCATTTCGGGAAATATTTTTTTGTCGGCTGTGGAAAACGGCGAGGCGGCAGGTTATGTCATCGGCACCGCAGACGGCGACTTCGCGGGGATAGACAGCATCGCAGTTTCTCCCCGATTCCGCAGACAGGGTATCGCCGAAGAGCTTATCCGCAGATTCTGCGAGATCGCGGCAAAGTCGGACAGCTGCTCGTCGGTGTCGCTGGAAGTCAGGGAGAATAATCTCCCCGCAAGGGAACTGTATAAAAAATGCGGCTTTTCCGAGATAGGACTGCGTAAGAATTTCTACTCCGCTCCACGGGAAAACGCTGTTGTTATGAATAAAATAATCAAGGAAGTATAGGAAAAATGCTGAAATACATTGATTCACACGCTCATTACGACGACTCCGCCTTTGACACGGACAGGGATACTCTTCTGCCGCAGCTACACGAAAACGGAGTGATGAACATCATCACCATAGGCTGCTCGGAGAGCTCCTCCAAAGCAGCGGCTGCGCTTGCCGAAAAGTACGATTTTATGTACTTTGCACCCGGTATCCACCCCGAAGAAGCAAGCAATGTCGGAGAGGGATACAAGGAGCTTATCGTCAGCCTGAGCGGACACAAAAAAGCTGTGGCAGTGGGCGAGATAGGACTGGACTATCACTACGAGGGCTTCGACAAAGAGCGTCAGAAGGAGCTTTTCGTGACACAGCTGGAGATCGCCCGGAGACTTGACAAGCCCGTGATAATCCACATGCGGGACGCCACGGCTGACACTATGGAGATACTGAGAAAATATCGTCCGAGAGGCGTTGTGCACTGTTTTTCGGGCTCTGCGGAAACAGCGGAGGAAGTTATCGGCCTTGGAATGTACATCGGCTTCACCGGAGCGCTGACCTTTAAGAATGCGCGGAAAGCAATTGAATCGGCAGAGAGGATACCCCTTGACCGCATACTGGTAGAGACGGACTGTCCGTATATGGCACCCGAGCCGTTCCGCGGCAAGCGGTGCGACAGTTCGATGATAAAGTATACGCTGACAAGACTGGCGGAGATAAAGGGCATAACCCCCGAGCAGGCGGCAGAAGCCACAGCGGAAAACACAAGAAGGCTTTTCAGCGGGATGACCCGCGGCTGATTCCGCGTTGTTAGTGTTCAGCTTAGGGTACATTAAGCCGCGGAAGTAAGAAAGTCCCGAAGGAATACAAAGTGCGAGGCTGAGAGTAACAATTACTGAGCAGTAACTCCGGATCAAAAAGTTCGCCAGCCTTTCAAGGCTGCGAGTTTCCAAAGGGCAGCGCCCTTTGGTCGCCGCTCGCAAGCGGCAAAACACCCCCACCGGCACGTAACACAGCGATGCTTCCCAAATAGCCGCAAAAGCAAAGCAAAGGGAAAACAGCGCAGCTGTTACCGAAAGCCGAAGCGCCGAACAAAAATAAAGCGCCGACCGTGTAAAAACACGGAATCCGGCAAAGAAAATCCAGTTAATAACTAACGGGAAGTCCTGCCCGGGCGGCGCAGCATTTGAGCAGCAATAATACTAAAGCATTCGAATCAAATGCGCGGAGCAAAGCTCCGCCGAAAACGAACAATTACTCATATGTGACCAATAAAGCACATACAAACAAGGCTCCGCCGAAAGAGAACAATTACTCGTATGTAAATCAAAGAACAGCAAAGAAAACCGATTTACAAAGCATAATAATCACAACAACGAAACAAGGTGTTCAAAAATAAATGAATAAGCTAAAATTTTCAGACGGAATAAAGGACAGTATCCCAATAGCACTGGGATATCTGTCGGTGTCCTTCGGAGTGGGGATAACTGCTGCGTCCTGCGGGATAACTCCCCTTGAAGCGGCGGCATTGTCACTATTTAACGTCACCTCCGCAGGTGAGGCGGCGGGTATCTCCATAATCGCCGCGGGCGGTACCTACATAGAGACCGCAATATCTCAGCTGGTCATCAATCTGCGGTACTCACTGATGAGCATCAGCCTTACCCAGAAAATGGACGAGAGCTTCACTCTTTTCCACAGGCTCACCACATCATTTGCGGTCACCGATGAAATATATGCCGTCGCCGCAGGAAAGCCCGGTAATATCAACCGCTCCTTTATGTACGGTCTGATGCTGCTGCCTATCCTCTTCTGGACTCTCGGCACATTCCTCGGAGCAGCTGCGGGAAATATCCTTCCCATGTCGGTCTGCGACGCTCTGGGCATCGCACTGTACAGCATGTTTATCGCGATAGTAGTTCCTCCCGCCACCATGAACAAGGGCATACTTTTCACCGCACTTTCTGCGGCTGCGCTCAGCTGTCTGATATATTATCTGCCCGCGCTGGATTTCATCTCGTCGGGATTTGCGGTGATAATCTGCACGATAGCCGCTTCTCTGGCAGCAGCACTGTTATTCCCCGTTCCCACTTCAGACGAGGAGGAGCATGAATGATGAGCGGAAATATTGTTATTTACATAGCTGTCATGGCGATAGTCACCTATCTGGTGAGAATGCTGCCTGCCGTGCTGATACGCAGAAAGATAAAGTCAAAGCTTGTGAACAGCTTTCTGTTTTACATGCCATACGCCGCACTGTCGGCAATGACCATACCTGCGGTGTTTTATGCCACAGGCTCGTGGATAAGCGCCGCCGCGGGATTTATCGCCGCCGCGGGACTTTCCCTTAAAGGAAGATCTCTGACGATAGCCGCCGCAGGTGCGTGCGCTGCGGCGTTTTTGGTGAATTTTATTATTAGTTTTATATAGAGGAATGATATTGATATGAACACCGAAAGCATAATATTCGATATGGACGGCACCCTCTGGGACAGCTCGCAGAGCGTCGCCGAGTCGTGGAACGAGGTCATTGAGACCCTCCCCGACTGCAGCGGAATCAGACTGACCGCCAAGGATATCCAAAGCATTATGGGACTTACCATGGACGTTATCGCCGATAAATTCTTCGGAAATACATCCAAAGCCCGCCGCATGGAGATAATGGAGCTCTGCAGCAGCCATGAGAACGACTATCTCCTTGTCCACGGAGGAAGGCTCTACGACGGCGTGGAGGAGACTCTCGCCGAGCTTCACAGGGAGCACAGGCTGTTCATCGTCAGCAACTGCCAGTCGGGATATATTGAGTGCTTTCTGAAATACTACTCACTGGATAAGTATTTCACCGACCATATCTGCTGGGGTGACAATAAGCTCTCAAAGGGCGAAAATATAAAGCTTATCGCCGGGAGAAATCACATCTCAGACGGCGCCTACGTGGGAGATACCCAAGGCGACTGCGACAGCGCATATTACGCAGGCATGAAGTTTGTCCACGCAGCCTACGGCTTCGGGACCGCTGACCGCTCCGACGGAATCATCGGCAGCTTTGCCGGTCTGAAAAAGCTTTTTTGCAGATAAAATGTTGTATTTGTATTAAAAAATTGTTGCTATTTCCATATTTTCGGGTCAAACTATTGACAACAGGGTGACTTTTGTATTAAAATATAAGTATGTTTTTTGATGAGGATAATTAATTCCGACCGAAAGGATATATGATATGCTTACAAGCAAACAGCGTTCCGCTTTAAAGAGCGCCGCTCAGACCGAGGATACTATCTTTCAGGTGGGCAAGGGCGGCATCAATGATAATATGATAGACCAGATCTCCGACGCTTTGAAGGCGAGAGAGCTTGTCAAGATAAAGGTGCTGGATAACTCCATGATTTCCGCACAGGAAGCCGCAGCCGAGATCTCCGAAAGGACCCGCTCCGAGGTGGTGCAGGTCATCGGCAGCAAGGTGGTGCTTTTCAAGCGTAACCCTCAGGACCCGCAGATAGACCTCGCTACGGGCAAAAAAGCCGTGAAGCCCGCTCCCAAGGGCATCGGCAGAGGCACGGACAAGCCAAGACCTAAAAGGAAAAAGAAAAATTGAGCATCGCCATATTCGGAGGAAGCTTCGACCCTGTTCATAACGGTCATGTCAGACTGGCTGAAAATGTCCTGAACAAGGGGATATCCGCCGACAGGATAATAATTGTGCCCGCCTGCGTTTCCCCCTTCAAGCAGGAAGGGAAAAGGTACGCAGACGGCTTTCACAGGCTGAATATGTGCAAAGCGGCTTTCGCTCATATCAGCAATGCGGAGGTATCCGACTATGAGCTGCGCTGCAAGGGCATAAGCTACACCGTCAGCACTTTAAAGCATTTTCACAGCATTTTCCCCGATGAAAAGCTGTATTTTATAGTGGGAAGCGATTCCCTGCGGACTCTTCCGACGTGGAAAGATTTCCCCGGGATAATGAAGCTCTGCACCATAGCCGCAGCAGCCCGCTCCGAGGAGGACAGACTGAATATCCGCAGATTCGCCGAGGACGTGCTGCCCTACGGAGAAGTCGTAACTGTTGACTGCGAACCCTTTGAGATATCTTCCACCGAGATACGAAGGCTCATAAGTGAGGGAAAAGATATCTCACCCTATGTCCCCGGAGCGGTGGCGCAGTATATCGGGGATAACAGGCTTTACAGCATATAATGATAAGGGAGGCTTCCGAAATGTATTCTGTGGAAGAGCTTAAGGATATTTTAAAAATTCGTCTTTCCAAGAAGAGATTCACCCACAGCATGAATGTGGCGGATTCTGCACTGAAGCTTGCCGAGCGGTACGGTCTTGACAAGGATAAGTGCTATCTTGCGGGGCTTGTACACGATATATGCAAGGAAGTCCCCAAGGACGAACAGCTGGAAATGGTAAAGGGCTGCGACCGTTCAATATGCCCGGAGGAGCTTCTCACTCCGCCGCTGTTCCATGCGCCCGCAGGCTCATGGTACTGCGAGAATGTACTGGGCATTCACGACGAGGATATTTTAAATGCCGTAAGGTATCATACTATAGGAAGAGCAGGCATGTCCGACGTGGAAAGGGCGGTATATCTTGCCGACCTCATCTCCGAGGACAGGACCTACAAGGACGTGGAAAAAATGCGGAAGTCCGCTTTTGCGGACATTGACGCCGCAATGCTCGAAGCCCTCAGCTTCAGCATTACCGACGTGGTAGCCAAATGCTCCCGTCTCCCACGCCACACCGTTGAAGCATACAATCAGTACGCGTCGCTGTACATCGAAAAGCAGCGCACAGTTAAAGTATGAGTACTGACCACCAAAATGAAAGGATGTAATAAACAGATGACTGCAGAACAAAAGCTTGAAATAATCGTCAAGGCGCTTGACAGCAAAAAGGCTGAGGATATAAGGGTAATTAAAGTACGGGATCTGACTATTCTGGCAGACTATTTCGTCATCGCGGACGGAACCTCCAACACGCAGACCCGCTCACTGGCAGACGAGACCGAATATCAGATGAAGGAACAGGCAAAGATCTCACCGGACAGCGTTCAGGGAAACAACGGCTCCAACTGGATAATCCTCGATTATACCGACGTCGTTGTTCATGTGTTCAACAAGGAACAGCGGGAGTTCTACTCTCTTGAGCGGCTCTGGAGCGACGGAGAGGATATAGATATCTCACAATGGCTGAAATAAAGGACGAGGAATACAGCACCATTCTCGACGAGGAGGATTATGCCGAGATCCTCGAGAATTCGGCGGATATCCCCATTTCGGACAAAAAAACGCCTACCCATAACTCCGACAGCTTTCTTAAGGGAGAAAAAACAGTCCGCGTCATTTCGATAATAATGATAGCAGTTTCTTCCGCAGACCTTATTCTATGGATACTCAGCCGCAGCCTGCTTTTCGGCATTTTCAGCGCCGCAGGCACTGCTATGACAGTTTTCGCCTGCATAAAAATGTACTCGGGAAAAAGCTATGCCCGCTATACGGCGGTGGCAGCAGCGGTCATCCACATACTGCTGTGCGTATGCCGCATGATCGGCCTTCCCGGAAGCGGACGGGGAACGGCGGCTGTACTTATCATCTGCTTTATCGGCGGCACCGCAGAGCTTATCTCAATGCTCATACTTATCTCCGATAAAAATGTCAACGGCTTCTTTAATTTTCACAACAGAATGGACAGACTTCACGCCGCCTCCGAAAAACGCAAAAGACTTGACTCGTTAGGCAAGCGATTTAAATAAAAAGGAATGATTCAAAAATGGAAAAATATGATTATGCCGGAATAGAAGCAAAATGGCAGAAATACTGGGAGGAGAACGAGACCTTCAAGACCGATGTCCGGGATTTCTCGAAGCCCAAGTATTACGTGCTGGATATGTTCCCCTATCCTTCGGGCGTGGGACTTCACGCAGGTCACCCTGAGGGCTATACAGCTACCGATATCGTTTCCCGCATGAAGAGAATGCAGGGCTATAATGTTCTGCACCCTATGGGCTACGATTCCTTCGGTCTGCCTGCGGAACAGTATGCGGTAACTACGGGCAATCACCCCAACGGCTTCACTCAGGAAAATATCAAGACCTTCTCCAAGCAGCTCAAGGAGCTTGGCTTCGACTATGACTGGTCCAAGATGATAGCTACCTCCGACCCCAAGTTCTACAAGTGGACACAGTGGATATTCAAGCAGCTCTATCTGGACGGCTATGCAAAGTATGTGGATATGCCCGTAAACTGGTGCGAGGAGCTGGGCACCGTGCTCTCCAACGATGAGGTCATCGACGGAAAGTCCGAGCGCGGCGGCTATCCCGTTGTAAGAAAGAATATGAAGCAGTGGGTCATCGACC
>JBJESJ010000058.1:0-2830 GCA_051882725.1 Oscillospiraceae bacterium | reverse complement strand
TGTAACCTCTGCGGGCTGGGCACAGGCTTACGAAGAGGGCGCTGATGACGACGATGATGAGGACGAGCATGAGCATCATCATCACGACCATGACGATGATGACGATGATGAACACGAGCATGAACATCATCACGATCATGACCATGACGAAGACGAACACGAGCACCACGGACATCATCATCACCACCACCATGACCACGACCACAACGACGAAGAGGGCGAAGCCGAGGAATACGGCATCGGCACATTTGTATATCACCGCCGCCGTCCCTTCAATCAGGACAAGCTCCAGAAGTGGGCGGAAAACTGGCCCAAGGGAGTTATCCGCTGCAAGGGCATGATGTGGTTCTCCGACGCTCCCGACAGCGCGTATATCTTCGAGCAGGCAGGCGTTCAGATAACTGCCACCGAATCGGGCAAATGGTTTGCTGCTGCCCCCGCACATCAGAGAAAGCAGCTTCTCAAGGAATATCCCGACATTGCAAAGGACTGGGACGAAAAGTACGGCGACCGCGAGATAAAGCTGGTATTTATCGGTCAGCATATGGACAAGGAAGCGATCATCAAATCGCTTGACGATTGTCTTGACGAATAATTTCCGCCAACGATTTTGTACGGAAAACGGGCTCTGCGAAAACAGAGTCCGTTTTTTTGCACAAAAAATCCGCCCGGTATCGGACGGATAAATTCTGGCGGAGAGTCAGGGATTCGAACCCTGGGTGGTTTTACCCACACAGCATTTCGAGTGCTGCACCTTCGACCACTCGGACAACTCTCCATTCACTTGTATAACATGATTATTATATCACAAATCGAAGTAAAAATCAAGGATAATTTTGTTGTTCTATTGTACAAATTTATCGTCTTATTTTATGTATAATATGTAATATATCACATGAAATCAAATATCTTTCAACAAAAAAACAAATTTCCTTCAACAATTGGAAAAATAAAAGTGTAGATATGACAGGAAAAAACTGATATAATGATTGTAATACAGCACGGAAAGGGAGATCATATGAGCAGCGCCGGAAAGGGAAGATTCATTGCATTCGAGGGGATAGACGGTTCGGGAAAAAGCACGCAGATACGTATGCTTGCTGATAAGCTCCGAAGCGAAGGGATTAAATGCTATGAAACGAGGGAGCCTACCGATTCTCCTATTGGCTCGCTGGTGCACAATATCATGACGGGCAGGATAACCGCCGATAACCGCGCAGTTACCGCTCTTTTTGCCGCGGACAGGATAGATCATCTTACAAATTCGGTCAACGGCATCGCCGCACAGATAGACAACGGCGTCACGGTGCTGACCGACAGATATTATTTTTCGTCCTATGCGTATCACAGCGTTGATATCGACATGGACTGGGTCATCGGCTGCAACAGGGTCAGTGCGGATATCTTAAAGCCCGATGTTACGATATATGTGGATATCCCCGTAAAGACGGCGCTGGAAAGGATATCCGCGGGAAGAGCCTTTACCGAGCTTTATGAGACCGAGGAAAGACTTACCAAGGTCAGGGAAAATTATTTCAGAGCCTTTGAAAAGCTCAGCGGTTCGGAAAATATTGCGGTCGTTGACGGAACAGGGTCTGTTCGGGACATTTTTGAAAGGATATGCGAAATCTATAACAGTCTTTGATACGTTATCGGCTTCCTGTTCCTGCGGACCTTCGCTGCGTGCCTTTGGCTGCGTTAACTTCGATAATACGGGGGAGGAGTGGTGTAATGAACAGGACTATTGAAAGGGTGCTCATCTGCGACGGAACGGAGGAGTACGGTCAGACCTTTGCGGGTCTGCTGATACAGCAGGGCTACAGTGTGGATATCTGTGAGTGCAGCGAGGAGAATGAAATGCTTTTGCAGTATAACGCCGCTCCCGATTGTGTGATAGTTGACGACAGCTTTTCGTGCAGTGATAATATTGCTCTTATCAGACTGGTACGAGACATCGGATCGGCTCCGCTGGTGGTGTTCCTGTCATCTGTGTACAGCGACAGCTTGAGAATGGAGATAAATTCTCTCGATAATGCGCTGTTTCTGGAAAAGCCCATTGACGCCCAGTCTGTGGTGCAGTCTATCAGGGAGGCGGAGAGCCTTCGCAGGAGCAGACTTTCGGACTGCGTCAGAGCTTCGGTGTCGGACAGCGAGATAGACGATCTGCTGTGCGGTCTGGGATTTTCGATGAAGCTTAAAGGCTTCGGTTTCCTGAAAGAATGTATATACGCGACCTTAGAGAAGCCAGAGCTTCTGGGGAGCATATCAAGAAAGCTGTATCCGTGCGTGGGGGAGAGGGTCGGCACGGCTCCTACCAGCGTTGAAAAGAATATCCGTGCGTCGATTTCAATGGCGTTTCGCGAGGACCGCAGCAGAAATCTCCAGAGTTTTGTTAATTCCTGCAAGTGTCCTACCAACGGAGCTGTTATCAGGGCGCTGTACGATCACTATGCTGCCGCGGAATAGCTCTTTATCAACAGAAAATATAAATGCTCCCGTTTCAAGGAAAGCTTAAGTCAGCGGTTTCTTGAAACGGGAGCATTTTTTATAAAAGGGTGGTGATCATGCTTTGAAAACGACCTTGCGGTAGGTATCGAAGGATACCCATTTTGCGAAGAGCGCCGACCTTTCCGCATCGGAAGAGGAATCGTACTCTCCGAGGAATTTATCCACTTCCGTCTGAGATGTGACCTTTATCTCAAAGCCGCGTCCGTTCACAACGGGGAGACCCTTGTAGGTATAATCCGAAAGGGGAAGAACAGCAGTTATCTTTTTATCGCGTACCCTTACCGCAGTCCTGTCACGGAGCACGATGATATCAAAGCTGTCG
>JBJESJ010000057.1:0-12845 GCA_051882725.1 Oscillospiraceae bacterium | reverse complement strand
ATACTAATCCCCGATAAAAGTGTAGACAAAAAATCTGCGCAAAATCCATAAATCTAAGATTTTGCTTGATTTTTTGTACACTTTTTAATCGGGGATTAGTATAAACATAAATGAACACATCACCCCCGTGAACGTTCCGATGTTCACGGGGGTGATTTTTATGCGGAATATATTTTCATTATTTCAAGTGCGCAGCGTATGCCGTCCACCGCAGCGGACATTATCCCGCCCGCATAGCCTGCGCCCTCTCCGCAGGGATACAGTCCCTCAATGCCAAGGGCGCAGAGGTCGTCTCCGCGTGTTATCCTTACGGGAGAGGACGTCCTCGTTTCGGGAGCTGTCAGCACCGCTCCCCTGTCTCCGAAGCAGCGCATTTTCCTCGAAAATACGCCCAGTCCCTCTCTCATCATTCCCGTGATATAGGACGGGAAAATATCGTCAAGCTGTGCGGGAACAACTCCCAATGAATAGCTGGGTGTTACGCTCGCTCCGCTGAGCGAAGCCGTCACGCCCAGAAATGCTCCCACGGTCGAAGCAGGTGCAGAATAACAGCCTGTGACAGAATATGCCCTGCGCTCTATCTCAGCGGCAAAATCCACGCCGTCAAGGGGCTTATTGCCGAAATCTTCGGGAGATACAGACACCACCAGCGCAGAGTTGGAATTCTCCCCGTCACGGGCAAACTCGCTCATTCCGTTGGTGACGATGGTTTTCTCCTCGCTCTGTGAGGGGACAACATATCCTCCGGGGCACATGCAGAAGGTATATACCGCTCTATTGCCCTTCCGATAGGAAAGCTGATATTCTCCCTCGGGCAGCATAGGTTCGCCCGCATGACTGCCGTAAAGGCTCTCGTTGACGCTCTGCCTTGTATGCTCGATCCTCGCGCCGCAGGAAAAGGGCTTCGGCTCGATGAACACTCCTTTTTCAAGCAGCATTGAAAATGTATCTCTTGCGCTGTGTCCCACGGCAGCTATTGCCGCACAGACAGGCATTTCCTCATTATTTACCGTGACGGAGACTATCTTCCCGTCACAAAGCTTGATATCCGTCACCCGGGAATCAAAACGCACCTCTCCGCCCAGCTTGATTATCCTGCGGCGGATATTTTTTACCGTTTCACGGAGCCTGTCCGTTCCGATATGAGGCTTTGCCTTTGTGAGTATCTCCTCGGGAGCGCCCATTTCCGCGAATATCTCAAGGACTCTGCGGCATAAGGGGTCGTGTATCCTCGTGGTGAGCTTGCCGTCGGAGAAGGTCCCCGCGCCGCCCTCGCCGAACTGCACGTTGGACTGTCTGCTGAACTCTCCGCCCTTCCAGAAGCCCTCGACCGCCGCTGTACGGCTGTCCACGTCCCCTCCCCTTTCGAGGACAACGGGCTTGTAGCCGTACTCTGCGAGGGTCAGCGCCGCAAACATCCCCGCAGGGCCGAAGCCGATCACCACAATTCGTCCCTCCTGCTTCTTTTCGCCGAAAACGGGCTCAAAGCGGTGATTTTCTACCATGGAGCAGTCCTTGTTCCTCGCGCAGACTGCTTTTTCCATGTCCTCGGGAAGCTCCGCCCACACCGACGATACCCTGTGGATATTATCCCTCTTGCGCGCGTCCAGCGAGGTCTTGTACACTCCCGCACGCAGCACGCTTTTTCCGCTTATCCCCGCCTTTTTCAGCGCAGAGGATACTATCCCGCTGTCGGGCAGGTCAAGGGGCGAGCTAATATTTGATATGATAACTGCCATTATTTCTCTCCTTGTGAGCAGATATTCGTCCTGTTACTGTTCGTCGGCATTATTGGCATTCGCGGAGTTATCCTTTGCCACCGCTCTCACATAGACATTCAGCGACGCGGACCCTGCATTTATCCAGACCTTGTCGGTGCCCGAGATGGAGAAGGTCGTGGGCACGATATACTCGCCCTCCTGATTATTGAAATCGGAATTCAGGATATCTATCTTGCAGGTGATATCCGTGGAGGTGAGGGCTTCTATCTCGTCCTCGGGGCCTATGAAATAGGGCATCAGCGTTGAGGTGATGAACTCGAAGTCATACTGGGACGGCTGATTTACTATCTGGATATTCTTCTCTCTGATAGCCACCAGCTTTTTCTTCAGTCCCTCCTCGGGGCATTTTACGGTGACTGTGCTGAGTCCCGACAGATTTTCATAGCCCTCGGGCAGGTCGATATTGAAGGTGAAGGTGGAGCCTATATCTACCTCACGCATGTTTATCGTTCCGATGTTGATACCGGAGATATCCTTTATCTTGTCGGTGGGCGCTGCGATATCAAGCTCCTCCGCGGACATGGTGAGCTGTGACTTGAAATACTCCGTATCGAAGCCGTCGGGAGCATTCACCACGCTGACCTCCAGCGGGAGCGTCTGACGGACGAACACGGGTATCTGTACCGTGAAGTTCGTTCGGTTCAGACTTAAGCTTCCGTCTGCGTTGGATATCTTCACGTTATTGTTATAAAGGGTGATATCCCCCGAATTGAACTCATATGAGGAGGACAGGGTCAGCGGCTCCGCAGAGGATACCGTTACCACCACATCGGTTATGGATTCTACCTGTTCCTCGGGGCCCGTTACAGCTATCGTGTTCGCCGACACGAAGATAGGCTCCTTGGTCATATAGCCTTCGGCCACGGAGATGCTGCTGTCGATATCCGCCGTGACGGTGAATTCCTTGGTCACTATCTTGTCGATCTTCACCATAACGGTGGAGGGAACTATCTTATCAACGGTAAATTCCTTTCCCGAATCGTTGACCACCTCAAGGGACAGCAGGTATTCTCCTGGAGTGGTAACGCTGGATGTATCCACATTCAGCGAAATGCTGTCCGAGTCAAAATTACCTATCTGACGTCTTTCGCCCGTAATATATACCGAAGCCGTGGTCTCCTCGTCGGAAAGCTGCACCCGCAGGGAGTTTGCTTCCGCATAGGTACCCTCCATATTTATGGTGATGGGGACGTTATACAGCGGCTTGCTTATGGTGGGGTAAACGCTTATCGAGATAACGAACCATATGATTATAGCCAGCCCGATAGACAGGAGCTTTGTGGAGGTATCCGTGCGTATGAGCTTGTTGAATTTTGTTTTAAGTGTATTTATATTGATATTTATCATAAAATAAAACCGCTCCTTTATTCCTCGTCCTCGGATCTTCTGAGCTTGCTTTTGGGAGTCTTGCGGACCTTAGGCTGCTTGGGCTTGCCGGAGGACTGATTTCTTGCGATCTTATCGTTGAGTATCCTGTCGCGGAGATACTTTTTAAGTCCGTCACGGTCATAGCCTCTGGACAGCTCGCCGTTTTCGGCAACGGATATGAAGCCCGTCTCCTCGGATACGACCACGATTATAGCGTCGGAGTTTTCACTCATTCCTATCGCAGCACGGTGACGGGAGCCTAATTTTTTATCTATGCGCTCCTCGTTCTGGGGCTTTGGCAGGAAGCAGCCCGCGGCTATCACCATGCCGTTCCGGATTATCGCCGCGCCGTCGTGGAGGGGCGTTTTCGGAAAGAATATCGTACCGAAAAGCTCCTTGCTGGGAACTGCGTTGATTATGGTGCCGTTATCTATCTGTTCGCCCAGCTTGGTCTCCATTTCAATGACGATGAGCGCGCCCGTTGTGGTGGCGGAAAGGTCGTCGCAGGCCTCGCATATGGCGTCTATGGCGGTGTTCCATTTAACGACCGCATCGTTGGCTGCATCTGAGCCGAAGCCTGCTATCTTTGTCATATTGGTATGGCCCAGCTTTTCGAGGGTACGCCGCAGCTCGGGCTGGAACAGCACGATTATGGCGAAAAGTCCGACCTCCATGACTGTTTTCAGCAGGAAGGACATCGCCTTCATCTGGAGCGCAATGGCAAGAAGATACACTATCGCAATGACGATAACGCCCTTGATAAGTCCTCCCGCGCGGGTCTCCTTCATAAAATTTATCGACTTGTAAAGCAGATAGGACAGCACCATGATATCCAGCACATCATAAAACGTAATGGGCAGGATACTGGCTATGGTACTGCCTATCTCATATAAATAATCCATTCTCTGTCAGCTCCGTTCTTTATTTCACACCGGTTTTTCTCAGCGGTCCGCACCGCATTTTTACAGATACAATTATATTATATCATATCCGTTTTTCTTTTTCAATAGCAGTATTCATATTTTTTGGACATTGCGGCAGACTCATTTTCCTTTTGTCAAAACACTGACTATATTTTTGACGGATTATTGTGAAATGTTGATGAAAATTTCTTTTTTTTCAAAAAACCCCTTGACAAAGCCGAAATGGGGTGTATAATATAATTAGCACTCAAAGAGAAAGAGTGCTAACACATAAAGCTAAAGAGTGCTATCAAAAGGAGGGCAGGCAGATGCCGGATGACAGAAAGCTGAAAATATTGGCTGCTGTTATTAATGAATATATCCTGACAGGCGAGCCTGTCGGTTCAAAGACAATAGCGGCAATGCCCGAGATAAACGTTTCGGCGGCAACGATACGAAACGATATGGCTCTTCTTGAGGAGCTCGGATATCTTGTACAGCCTCATACCTCGGCGGGAAGAATACCTACCTTCAGCGGCTTCAAGCTCTACATCGAAAAGCTGATGCCCGAAAGAGTGCTCACCGACGAGGAAAAACAGCGGCTCGACAAGGCCCTCGACGAGGTGGAGATACCTACCGAGACCGCACTGGTCGAATCTGCGTCAAAGGCGCTCTCCGAGATAACGAGCTGCGCAGTGGTCTCCTCCAATGTTTCGCCGAAATTTTCGGTGATAACCAAGGTGGAGGTCGTGCCGACGGGAAAACGGATGTACGTCCTGCTGATGATAACCTCATCGGGAAATATCAAAAACAAGCTCTGCAGACTGGAATTCGATCTGTCAAACGAACAGCTTGAATATTTCTCCAACTACATCTCCGAAAATTTAAGCGGCATTTCCGTTGACAGCCTTTCCGATGAGATGATAGAAAAGCTTTCCGAGGCAATGGGCGCATATATGATGTCCCTGACGCCCCTTATCAAGGCGGTGAGCGATCTGGTCAGCGATTTCAGAGAGCACGACGTCAAGCTAAGCGGCGAGAAAAATCTTCTCGCAAGAACAGACGTCAGCACCGACGAGGTCATACGCTTCATCGAACAGAAAAATGAGCTTTCCGAGCTCCTTCAGGACAGCTTCGGAGGACTTCAGGTGCTGTTCGCCGACGATGGGAATTTCATCGTCAACAATTCAAGCGTGATAATGTCCCCTATCAAAAAGGACGGTAAAAATGCAGGTTCACTTGGGATAATCGGGCCGCTGCGGCTGGATTACGCCAAGTATATACCATATATCAAATATCTGACGGGGAGAATTACCGAGATAATTTCCGATTCGGACGGCGAACCGGATAGCAGCGTCGGTAAATTGCCCTCGGATGATCTGTGAAAGGAGAAGTCAGATGAGCGAAAAAGAGGAAAAGGAAGAGCTTAAGCCCGAAAATGAACAGGAAGCTGACGAGGAAGAGTTTTCCGTTGACAGCACCTCCGAGGATGTTCCCGAGGAAGCTGAGGAAGCTTCGGATGAGGAAACTGACGAGGAAAAGCCCGATCCGAAGGACGAAGAGATCGAGTCTCTTAAAAAGCAGCTCGCAGACGAACAGGAAAAATATAAGCGGCTGGACGCAGAGTATTACAACTACCGCAACCGCTCTCTGAAGGAAAAGCAGGACGCTGCGGCGGAAGCTACCTCACGGACAGTAAGCGAGATACTTTCAGTTATTGACAATTTTGAAAGAGCGCTGGCGACAGAGACCTCCGACGAGGCTTACAAGAAGGGCGTTGAAATGATATTCAATCAGTTCAATGATATCCTCAAAAAGCTGGGCGTCGAGGAGATCGAAGCTCTGAACTGTCCCTTCGACCCGAATTTCCACCACGCTGTAAATCAGGTGGAGGACGAAAACTTCGGAGAAAACACCGTATGCAATGTGTTTCAGAAGGGCTATAAGCTGGGCAGCAAAGTTATCCGCTGTGCAATGGTTTCGGTCGCTAATCCGTAAAAAAACGTCCGCAAAATAATCAAGAAATCACTTCACATTATGAAAGGAAGATCTATATGTCAAAAATCATTGGTATTGACCTTGGTACAACTAATTCATGCGTAGCAGTTATGGAAGGCGGAAGCCCCGTCGTTATCGCTAACTCCGAGGGCGCAAGAACAACTCCCTCAGTTGTGGGCTTCACTAAGACAGGCGAAAGACTGGTAGGTCAGGTAGCTAAGCGTCAGGCTGTTACCAACGCAGACAGAACAATCTCCTCCATCAAGAGACACATGGGCGAGGATTATAAGGTAGACATCGACGGAAAGAAGTATACTCCTCAGGAAATTTCCGCTATGATACTCCAGAAGCTCAAGGCTGACGCAGAGGCTTACATCGGCGAGCCTGTTACAGAAGCTGTTATCACCGTTCCCGCATACTTCACCGACGCTCAGCGTCAGGCTACAAAGGACGCAGGTCAGATCGCGGGACTTAACGTAAAGAGGATCATCAACGAGCCTACAGCCGCTGCATTCTCCTACGGCATAGACAAGGAAGAGGATCAGACCGTTATGGTATATGACCTCGGCGGCGGTACCTTCGATGTATCCATCATCGAAATGGGCGACGGCATCACAGACGTTCAGGCAACTGCCGGAAACAATCACCTCGGCGGCGATGACTTCGACCAGAGGATCATCGACTGGATGCTCAGCGAATTCAAGAGAGTTGAGGGTATCGACCTCAGCGGCGACAAGATGGCTATGCAGAGACTTAAGGAAGCTGCTGAAAAGTCCAAGATCGAGCTTTCCTCCACAACTACTTCCGCTATCAATCTGCCCTATATCACCGCAGACGCAACAGGCCCCAAGCACCTCGAAATGACTCTCACACAGGCTAAGTTCAATGAGCTCACCTCCGACCTCGTTCAGGCTACAATGGGTCCCGTTAAGCAGGCTCTCGCAGACGCAGGCTTAAAGCCCTCCGATATCAGCAAGGTGCTCATGGTCGGCGGTTCTTCAAGAATACCCGCTGTAAGCGAGGCTGTAAAGAAGTTCATGGGTCAGGAGCCCTTCAAGGGCATCAACCCCGATGAGTGCGTAGCTATCGGCGCGGCTCTCCAGGGCGGCGTATTAAAGGGCGATGTTACAGGCGTTGTTCTTCGTGATGTAACTCCTCTGTCCCTCGGCATCGAGACCGCAGGCGGCGTATGCACCAAGATGATCGAAAGAAACAAGGCTATTCCTATAAAGCACTCTCAGATATTCTCCACCTATGCGGACAATCAGACTGCCGTTGATATCCGCGTTCTCCAGGGCGAGCGTGAATTCGCCAAGGACAACAAGGAGCTGGGCGTGTTCAGACTGGACGGCATCGCTCCCGCTCCCAGAGGCATCCCTCAGATCGAAGTTACCTTCGATATCGACTCCAACGGTATCGTACACGTTTCCGCTAAGGACCTCGGCACAGGCAAGGAGCAGAACATCACTATCCAGTCCTCCTCCAACATGTCAAAGGACGATATCAACAAGGCTGTTGAAGAGGCTGAAAGATACGCAGAAGAGGATAAGAAGCGCAAGGAAGAGGTCGATATCAAGAATCAGGCAGAAAGCATGGTATTCCAGTGCGAAAAGGCTCTCACCGATTTCGGCGATAAGGTATCCGACAGCGAAAAGGCTCCTATCCAGTCCAAGATCGACGAGCTTAAGAAGGCTATTGAATCCGGCAGCACTTCCGAGATGAAGGCTAAGACCGAAGAGCTCCAGAAGCTTATCTACGAGCTTTCCTCCAAGGTTTATCAGGCAGCCGGCGGCGCTGCGGGCGCAGGTCCCGAGGCTGCGGCAGGCGCTGACGACAGCTCCGACAGCAGCGACAACGGCGGAGATTTCGTTGACGCAGACTTCACAGATGTAAAATAAGTAATATACACGTCAGACCGTTTCGGATAACGGTCTGACGGTACGGCATACGACCCTGCGGATATGTTAATGTACCGCTGATCAGATCCTTCCGCGGCGCTCCCGGCAACTGAGCTTCGGGCGTCGGAAACATGGCTTCGCCTTTGATCAGCAGTCCCTTAACAAAATTATCCGTAGGGCTTGCGTGTTTTGTCAGATTGGAGTTATATTATGGCTGAAAAAAGAGATTATTACGAGGTGCTGGGGTTACAGAAGGGCGCCTCGGACGATGAAATAAAAAAGGCTTACAGAGCCTGCGTAAAAAAATATCACCCCGACCTTCATCCCGATGACAAAGAATGCGAGGAGAAAATGAAGGAGGTCAACGAGGCATACGAGATCCTCAGCGACCCCGACAAAAAGTCCCGCTACGACCAGTTCGGCCATGCGGGAGTGGACCCCTCCTACGGCGGCGGAGGCGGCGGATTCTCGGGATTTTCGGGCTTCGGCGATATGGGAGATATCGGAGATATCTTCTCCAGCTTCTTCGGAAGCGGCTTCGGCGGCTCTTCGAGATCTTCCAATCCCAACGCTCCCAGAAGAGGTCAGGATATCGAGACCGACGCAGCTATCAGCTTTATGGAAGCCTGCAAGGGCACCACTCTTAAGCTCAAGATACAGCGCATGGAAAAATGCCCCGACTGTAACGGCTCGGGAGCTGCTCCCGGTTCATCGGTGGATACCTGTCCCGACTGCCGCGGCGCAGGTCAGGTCAAGGTCACTCAGAGAACGGCTTTCGGCATGATATCCTCCGCAAAGCCCTGTACACGATGCGGCGGAAAGGGCAAGGTCATTTCTTCGCCCTGTCCCAAGTGCCGCGGCGCAGGACGTATCAACGTTTCAAAGCCTGTTGAGGTCAACGTGCCCGCAGGTATCAACGACGGTCAGACCCTGCAGGTCGGCGGCGGAGGACACAGCGGCATAAACGGCGGTCCCAACGGAGATCTCCACGTTAATATCAGAGTCCGTCCCGATCCCTTCTTCGAGCGTGAAGGCTACGATATCCGCACCGAAGTGCCTATCAAGTTCTCGCAGGCTGTTCTCGGCGATGAGATCGAGGTGCTCTGCATCGACGGCAAGGTAAATCTCAGGATACCCGAGGGCACACAGTCCGGCACCACATTCCGCCTTAAGGGCAAGGGTGTTACAAGGATACACCGCACAGAACGGGGCGACCAGTACGTCACCGTTGTTGTCGAAGTTCCCAAGGGACTCAACAAGCAGCAGAAGGACCTGCTCAAGGCCTTCGACGATTCCGTCAGCGACGATAAGTACAACAAGCGCTCAAAATTCTTTGATAAGCTCAAAACGGTACTTAATAAAGACTTTTAATGAATCACGGCGTACAGTTCAGAAGCTGTACGCCGTGTTTTTTACTTATTTTCCATAGCCTTCTTGTCACGCTCGCGTATCTCCGCGCGGCGTATCTTTCCGCTGAAGGTCTTGGGGAGCTCGTCCACGAACTCTATCATTCTCGGATATTTATAGGGAGCCGTGGTGCTCTTCACATAATCCTGAAGCTCTTTCACAAGCTTTTCGGTACCCTTGTCCTTATACTGATTGGTAAGGACGATGGTCGCCTTTACGACAGTTCCTCTGATAGGATCTGGAACGCCCGTGACTGCGACCTCCAGCACCGCAGGGTGCTCCATGAGTATGCTCTCTATCTCAAAGGGTCCGATACGATATCCCGAGGATTTGATAACATCGTCTATCCTGCCCACATACCAGAAGTAGCCGTCCTCGTCCATATAAGCGGTATCTCCGGTGTGGTACATGTTATCACGCTTTGCGCGTCCCGTATTATCGGTGCTGCCGTAGTAGCATTTGAACAGACCGTAGTTGCTCCTGCCGTTGTTGAGACGGATACATATCTCGCCGGTCTGTCCCACGGGGGCGATATTGTCGTTTTCGTCCGCGATGACTACCTCGTACATGGGATTAGCCTTTCCCATGGAGCCGGGACGTATCTCATTTCCCGGGAAATTTCCGATGATACAGATAGTTTCGGTCTGACCGAAGCCCTCCATGAGCTTAAGTCCCGTGCTGTCATAAAACTTGCTGAACACCTCGGGATTGAGTGCCTCGCCCGCTGTGGTGGCGTATTTCAGCGAGGACAGGTCGTATGCGTCCAGATCCTCGCGGATAAAGAACCGCAGCATAGTCGGCGGACAACACAGCGAGGTTATCTTGTATTTCTGGATAACATTAAGCATCTTATCGGGGTGGAAGCGGTCGAAATCGTACACGAACATGGTCGCTCCCAGCGCCATCTGTCCGTATATCTTCCCCCAGAAGAACTTCGCCCAGCCGCTGTCGGATATGGACAGATGAAGGCTTTCGGAATTTAAATTATGCCAGTGCTTGGCTGTGAAAATATGCGCGGCAGGATAATGGAAGCCGTGCATTACCATTTTCGGATTGCCGGTTGTTCCCGACGAGAAGAACATCAGCATATCGTCGTTCACATTGTTTTCTATTCTTTCGAGAGTATCGGGGAATTTGTCCACCTCGCTGTCGAAGTGGGTCCAGCCGCCCCGGAAGCCGTTTACGATGAATCTTTCGGTAACTCCGCCGCACTCCGCTATCGCAGCGTCGAAATACTCGGGAACGCCGTCGTCCGCAGTAGCGACCACGTACTTGGCGCCGCTCTTTTCGATACGGTAGGTCAGATCCTTTTTCTTGAGCTGATTTGTGGCGGGGATGACCACCGCGCCTATCTTGCAGAGGGCAAATACCGTATAATACACCTGATAATGGCGCTTCAGCACACAGAGCACCTTATCGCCCTTTTTCACGCCGTGAGCAAGAAACATATTCGCAGCCTTGTTGGAAAGCCTTGACAGGTCGGAGTAGGTGAAGCTTTTTTCCTCGCCGCTTTCGGAGACCCACAGCAGCGCTTTGCGGTCGGGTTCCAGCCGTGCTATCTCATCTATGATATCATATGCATAGTTGAAATTATCGGGAAGATCAAGGTCGAAATCTACTATCCTGCCTTCGTTGTCATACTTTTCCTTAACATACTTCAGATGTACGTCTGCTGCTCGGGTGATTAATTCCATGCTTTAAATTCCTTTCATGCCTCGTCTTTGCGGCAGAATAAGCAAACGGCCTGCTTACGGCGAGCTTTGATTTATATAATGATTCATACTAATTATACTTTATTTATATATATTTTTTGTGAATATGCAGATGATATTCTATGAATAATTTCCGGCTTCGGTTTTTTTGACGAAATTTCGGATAATACTTGAAATGTGCGGAAGAATGTGTTATAATATATAGGTATTGTATCCGGCATTGTATTGTATCCCGCTTGACGGGAATAATAACAAGGAGGAAAATTAATATGAAAACAAAAAAGCCTGACACAAAACAGCTGACTCTTATGGGTCTGCTGACGGCGATCCTTATCGTCTTTTCGTTCACGCCTATCGGAACAGTTCCCCTCGGACCTCTTTCGATAACGCTGAACATCATCCCCGTTGCACTGGCAGCAGTGATCCTCGGACCCGTAGGCGGAGCAGCCATGGGAGCCGTTTTCGGTATCTTAAGCTTTCTGCAGTGCATAGGCATCGGCGTCCCCAGCGGAATGGGCGCTGTACTTTTCGGCATCAACCCCGTGCTTGCGTTTATCCAGAGATTTATCCCCCGCGTGCTGGACGGCCTGCTTCTGGGATTTATCTACAAGGGTGCTTCCAAGCTCTTTAACGGATATGCCGCATGCTTCGTAACGGGATTCTTCTCCGCATTTTTAAACACGCTGTTCTTCATGTCCGCTCTTGTGCTGCTCTTCGGAAACACCGAATATATGCAGGAGCTTATCGCAGGAAGAAATATTCTGGTATTTATCTGCTCCTTTGTGGGAATAAACGCTGTCTTTGAGATGATCTCATCTACTATTCTCACAGGCGCCATAGGCTCTGCCCTTCTCAAAGCGAAGCTCATCGCTCCGATAAGAAAGGAGTCCCGTCCCAAGGAAGTACCGGCAGAATAATTAATCGGGGAGATTTTTTCATGATCTTAGCTATCGACATCGGCAACACCAATATCGTAATAGGCTGCTGCTCGGACAATAAGATACTGTTCGTGGAGCGGGTCTCCACCAATCACGACGCCACCGAGCTTGAATACGGCATTCATATCAAAACTATCCTTGAGCTCCACGGAATATCGCCGAAGGATATCGACGGAGCCATAATCTCATCGGTAGTGCCCTCGGTGACCTTCACCGTTAAGGGCGCCGTTAAAAAGGTGACCGACAAAAATGCTATGGTGGTAGGTCCCGGGATAAAAACGGGACTCAGCATCGTCATAGACAACCCCGCTCAGCTGGGAAGCGACCTCGTCGTAGACGCAGTTGCGGGAATAAACGAATATCCCCTGCCCCTTATTATCTTTGATATGGGAACGGCGAACACCGTTTCGGTCATCGACGAGAACAAAAATTATCTGGGCGGAATGATAATGCCCGGACTTAAGGTCTCGCTGGATTCGCTGACGGGAAAGACCTCTCAGCTGCCCAAGGTAAGCCTTGACCCGCCCAAAAGGATAGTGGGCACCAATACCGTGGACTGCATGAAATCGGGACTGCTTTACGGCAGCGCCGCGCAGATAGACGGCATAATCCAAAGGATAAACGCCGCCCGCGGAGTGACCCACACAGTAGTTGCCACAGGCGGACTTGCCTCTACGGTGATACCGCTCTGCCTTGAAAGGATCATTCTCGACGACGCACTTTTACTTAAAGGTCTTATGATAATCTATAATAAAAACGTCTGACTCTTCAGACCGCAGATACAATACAAAGGGGCTGTAAAAAAAGTCCCACCAGCAAGCCTGTCTTTACGATTTCTGGA
>JBJESJ010000056.1:0-47122 GCA_051882725.1 Oscillospiraceae bacterium | reverse complement strand
CCACATCGGAGTTGTCTAAGATGTCGTGAAAAATGCTGTCGCGGTAAGTACCGCCCCCGCCCTCCTGATACGCTCCGATGAGCAGTGAGCGGCAGGAAGAGCGCAGGTCGTTTGAGATAATTTTCATCAGGTCCATTCCTCCGTTTCGTTTGTGATGTTGTAGCCGGAAGATGTCTCGGTGACTGCGGCGGAGTATTTGTACACATGCCCGTCGGAGTAGGTAACGGTCACTGTTCCCGAGGACTTGTCCACGGCAACTGAGGATGCTTCCTTCGATGAGGACATCACGCCTTCGTAGGTAGTCAGCCCGCCGCTTTGCGAGGAGAAGCCGTAGCTCGTATCCTCATCGGAAAATTTCAGACCTGTCAGGCTCATAACGGAGCAGCCATATTTTTTCTCCTGCATTATCCTTTCGCCTATCGAATAATCGAGAGTACCCACATAATCGTACCTGTCCTCCGCGATAACGGGAGCCTTGACCGAGCTGAAATAGCCCACAGGCGAAAAATATGTAACTATGGAAGCCGCCCGATAGCACACATCATTGTAAACAAAACCGCTGAACGCCTCAGGGATAACGGAGGTAAAAACATTTTTGCAGGTAAACGCCCTGTACTCCTTGTCGATAACATCGGACAATATCCCCGACGCAGCATTGCTGTCGATAAGCCTTCCGCTGACCTTGAGCTTGTTGATAAAGCTGCCGTAATACCCCAGCTGATAATTCTCGTCGGTCATAGGATTGCTGACCTGAATCGCCGTAACGGGTCCCTTAACGGGGCCTGTCCTGAGATCGCTGCACGAGCTGTCATCGACGGCATAAAAGTCGGTAACAACGCCGAACTTCTGAAATTCAAGCTGATTCTGATTATTGCAGTACCACACGCCGCAGCCCGTCTCGGAGAGCATATTAAGGATACTGCGGCAGGTCTTTCCCTTAAGGTACTTGTACGGCACAGCCGAAACATTCAGTTCCCCGAAGGCAGCCCCTGCGAAGCCGCACTGTGCAGCTGCGGAGTTCACCACATCAAATACCGGATAGTCCCTGTCCTCGGAAAAGTAAAGGCTGTCGGTATCGAAGATAAGGTCCAGCGCACGGCAGTTGTCGTAGGCAGTGAGCTCGGCGATACCCCCGCCGTAGTCGGGCTTGCTTATGCAGAAGACGGGCAGCTCGCGGCTGTTGAGATCATCGGTGATGCGGATCTCCGTTCCGGGAGCAAAGGGCTCATCGGCGCGGAGTCTGATATTGAGCTTAGCGGTGATGATACCCTTAACGGGAAGACCGGATATCTCGCGGGTAAGCTTGATGTACTCAATATCGGCGGAGGAATATTCCCTGCCGTCTATCTCAACGGTGAACCTGTCCAGGCTAAAGACCGTCGGCGGGGATAATATCCGACTGCATAGACAGAAAAGCGGACCAGTACCCCATATCCCCTGCGGCGCGCTCGGGCTCCATAGCCAGCGAGACCGTCCTGAATGCGGCAGACTTTTCATCGGGGAAAGCAAAGTAAACGATATAGCTTTCCTCTGACAGCAGTCCCGACAAAGCGGAGGCGCGTTCATCGGAGAGCCCGGAAAACTCCGCAGAAATATCGGCTCTGAAGCCCAGCAGAGTCTTGTTAACGGAGCCGTTCATAGCGGTAAAAACGGAGTTTTCGTCGTAAACGGGGGTATATTTAATCCTCAGGCTGTTCTCCTCGACCGCGTCGGAGAAGTCAGTGCCGTTTATGACCAGAAGCTTATCAGTATTCATAGACCTTTCCTCCCGTAGTAACGGCTATCTCGGAGAAGCCGTCCTGCACCATTCTTGCGAGAACGTCCCCGTCGATATTTTTTATAGCCGCGTCAATGTTAAGGCGGATAATATTTTCCCGTGCAGAGGTATCGCTCTGCTGCGGAGAGAGAAGAAGCGCGTCCATTTCGGCAGCAGCGGGCACGCCGTTCATGCTGTAGTTCATGTAGATATCCCTCCTGTAGTATCGTATTTGCGGACTATCCTTCTTGCGCGGAGCTTCTGCCTGCCGTCAGGGAAATCGCCGCAGCGGCATTTTATCAGCTTAGAGAAGGCGCACTCCGAGCGCAGGGACATAAACAGCGCAGTAAATTCATGCCAGTGAAGCTCGTCCCTGAACAGATTTATCCCATAGCATTCCATAAAAGCCCCGAAGATAAGTCCGAGATCGCCGTAAAAGGAGAACGCCTTCCCCTTTTCGGGGATATATTCCCTGCCAATAAAATCCAGCATAAGCTCCGTGCCGTTTTCGGGCACATCTCCGATGAAGAAATACTCGGTCATATCGGAAGGGTCAGCTCCCGTTTCGATGCAGTTTAAAATGATAAGCACGCTGCGGTGATCGGAGCGTACAGGATACTCCCTGCCGTCTGCGGAAATGCAGTCGGACAGCCCCGTATAGATGATATCTCCGTATCGGTTCATTGCAGCACCTCCAAGTATGTAAAGTCCTCGGGAGCGCCGCCGAAGCCGAAAAGCTCAGCAGAAACTGCGGAAACATCGTCGGGCGCGCCGTCCGAATCGACGGTCACATTCACGGTAACTCTCCCCTTTTCGCCGCATTTAGAAGCAGCGGAGAAATAAACGTAATCAAAAACGCACTGCTGTTCGCAGCCGAACAGCACATCGCAGGACAGCAGGATATCCTGCAAAGCGTCTCCGCGGACTCTGTCCATAAGTACGGTAAACCTGCGCACCGCGGTCTTCCTGTGACATTCCGCCCCGCCGACGACGAATTTTTTCTTTCCTATCTCGGAGATGATCTCCGACTTTATCTCGGCAGCCCCTGCCGCAAAGACGAGATACCCCTCGGGAGAGCCGCTGCCGAGGACATCCAGCGCCAGCACATATCCCTCTCCCGAGGAAGCGATATCCCCCGAAGCGAGAGCGTCCATATATTGAGAGACCGTCATTCGCCGTCACCTCCGCCGAAAAAGTACCTGCAGGAGAACTTGACGGTATAGCGGAAATTCCCCTCGTCGGTATAATCCCCCTGAGCGCCGCCGAGTCTGAAGGCGAAAATTCCCTCCGCTTCGGAGGCCGCCCTGACAGCGTCGGATATCGTATCGAGTACCTCCTCCTGATCCTTCCCGTAAGCGGAGAGAGAAAATGCCGCCTTGCGCAAAGAGGTGCCGTCGTAATATTTTTTCACAGTCTCCTCGGAGATAAGCTTAACGGTGAGCCTTCCTCCGTGAAGGATATTCCCGCCCGTCATATCCGAGAGCCTGTCAAGAACAGAAAAGCCGTCCAATCATATCACCCCTATCTCCATATGATGAAGCTGTCCGCCGCTGTAAACGGGGCGAAGCTTGCCGACGGTATAGGAATATCCGTCCACAGAGATCTCCTGTTTTCTGACGGTCTTTCCGTCAAGGATATCTCCGTCGAGAGCGAATCTCCCCGATTCTTCCCCGAAAACGTAGAGCATGCCGTCGGAATCGGAGTAGTCCTCTCCGTCGTATCTGCGTTTCACGCAGGGGAAGATGCCGTCCAGCTCGGAGGTCTCCATATCTCCGCCGTAGAAAAAGGTAGTAAGCGTACCGTTTTTGAGATGAAAGAAGCTCATAATGAAACGGTCACCTCCGCTCTTGGATATACTGCCGCCAGAAGCGCCTGTGCAGCAGGAGAGATAAGCTCGCCGGAGCTGTCATCGGACTGTGAATACTCCTCGGAATAATCCCCCAGCGAAAGCTTTTTGAGCCCGGAAGAGGTGTTCTGTTTTTCCATAAGCCCGGTCTGGATATCCAGTGCCTGTTCATAAAACGGGTAAACAGCGGAATCCTCCGCAGGCGGAGCGCCGTAAACAGCCTCAATAAGCAGCGCCGCCCTGTCCCTGTAAGAATCACTCATAAAAATCACTCCTTAAATTGAGAATATATGACAGATGATAATTGATAATGGCGGAAAAAAGCCGTACCAATTATCAATTATCAATTGTCAATTAAAACAGCAGTTAACTATTAACTGTTAACCGTCAGACAGAGGGCGCATAGTGAACGAAAACGCCCTTGGCCTTGTTGTCGAAAACTCCGCAGAGACCGTAGCTTCTGTAGCCGTACTTCCATGAATCGGCGTCGGGGTTCACATCGGGGGAGATTATCTTAGGCACGACGTTCTTGGTAAACTGGAGCACCGCGCTTCTGTGAACTATCATAAAGTTGATATCGGACGCGCCGTCAGCCTTTGAATAGCCGCCCGCCTTTTCGTCCTCGGAGGTACCGTCAAGCAGGTCGATCTTAGTGTAGAATCTTGTCTGCGGAACGGTAATGACCATATCGAAGCCTGCAAAAACAGCTCTTGACTTTGTGGTATCCATATCCTCGATAAGCCCCTTTAAGGTAGGAGTAATGAAGATTATCCTGCCGTCGGAAGGCACCTCCGCCT
This sequence comes from Oscillospiraceae bacterium, assembly GCA_051882725.1. Taxonomy (GTDB): domain Bacteria; phylum Bacillota; class Clostridia; order Oscillospirales; family Ruminococcaceae; genus RGIG4694. The sequence continues at coordinate 42,723 of JBJESJ010000056.1, read as the reverse complement.
CGTCCATAGCAGAGACTGCAGCACGGACAGCGGCAACGGCAGCCTCACCCGAAGCGAGCCTGCCCTCTGCGGAGCCGATACCCTCTGCGGAAGCATACTGTGCGAAGCGGAAAGCGTCAATTTCGGGAGCGACCTTAGTGCGGAGAAATTCACCCGCAAGTCTGCCGAAAGCGGAGTTCTGTGTCTCGGCGTTGTCCATGTTGTCGATGGAGAACATTCTGCCTCTCTCGTAGTTGTAGGAAGCGGTCTCCCATGTAAGAGAAACGTCGCCCTCAACGTAGCCGCCCGTTCTGCTGTAATCGGCGAGACCGTCCATATCCAGCTTAGGGATAACTATCTCATTAGCGTTAGCGCCTTCTCTTGCAAGAGCGGGGTCGCTTTCGAGAACGGAAGTAACGGCAGCCTTTTTGTAGACCTCGTCAAGAAGAGCGGAATATTTCTTAGCAAGTGCAATGTTATTCATAAATAAATACCTCCAAAATTTTTTTACATAATGATAAAATATCCTGTTTTGTCATATCATAAAAGTCCGAACGCCCTGCGAAGAGAGATATCCTCGTTAGGGGGCTCATTTCTGACGATAACTCCCGTATCGGGAACATTCCTCGGGCTGACGAATACGGGATACTTAGCCAGAACCTCGGAAATGCTTCTGCCCTCGGCAAGTCGGATAACGTCGCCGCGGCATTCCTTTTTCACACCCAGCTCTGCGCATTCAAGCTCCAGTCTGAGCCGTCTGTTCTCCTCGGAGAAATCAGGCTCTGCGGGCTCGGGAGCAGCTCCCGCGGAGATATCGTCATCGGGAAGCGCCGCCGCATTTTCGGAAATAAGCTCATCCTTCATATTATGCACCTCCTTTCAAATCGGTCATTACACCGACAGAATCGGCAAGATTTTCCCTTGCCTTTTCGGTGTCGATGATGCCCGAATCCATAAGCTTGATATTTCTGTCTATCTGGCTGTCCACGCTGATATCCAGCTCCTTTGAGAAGCTTATCCTCAGCCCGTCCGTGCCGTCGTCCTCCAGCTCGCCGATATACACGCCCGCGCTGATTATGCTGCGGACGATATCCTCGATAAACTCGGCAGCGAGGTTGCGGTTAGAGTTAACGGTGCGTGAGGTACGATTTTCCTGACTTTCAATCTCGGCAGCAGTGCGGACGCCGGAAGCGGAGCCGAAGCTTAAAGTACCGGAAGAAAGTCCCGTCTGGAAGCAGAGGATATTGAGCAGAGCGTTTATAGCGCTGACATGCTCGTCCACACGAAGCTCAGCGGTGTTGTCGATTATCTTAAGGTCCTTTTCGTCCTCGCAGCGCAGAGCCTGATACACCTCATCATCGGCGTCGAAGTAGCGTCTGACCTCGCCCGATTCAGGGTCAACGACAGTGCGTATGCAGGAGGAAGGCACGATTATCCTTTTCCTGCCGAGGATAAACTCACGCATAAGGCTGTCAAAGGCGATGTCAAGAGCCTTCAGGGTATCGCGGCAGTTATAGAAAACGGAAAGTCCGATACCGATGTCGGTGATGATGTTGTTGGAAGCAGCGGGGTGGAAATAGGAGAACATCTTCCGTCCGAAGGGATAAACCGTCAAAGGCTTCATTTCGGGGAAAACTGAGCCGAGAGAGATTTCCGTGCCCATATCGGAGGAATTGGGCGAGCAGAAAAGCTTGCGGCTCACCTCTGGGAAGCCCCCGGAGGAGTGCCCGTGCTTTTCAAAGAGGGTATAGTACATACCGCCGCGGCAGAATCTGCTGCGGAATATCCCCTCGTCGATGTGTGAGCTGTCCCAGCCGAGGGGGATAAAATCCTCAGCGGAGGAATAATCCAGCCTGACCGTACCGCCGCTGACGAACACCTTAACAAGAGCGCCGCCGAGAGCATATCCGAGACTGAATATCTGGGGCATGCGCTCCCAGAAGGCGTTGTCCTGCAGCACCCTGTCAACAAAAGACTTTTTCCTTTCGTCGCCGATGATGATATCGACCTGCTGTCCGAAGGTCATATCGGAGAGCGTGTCGCAGAGGACCTTAGCGCCGTTAACAAGTGCCATATCCCGTTCACCGCGGGAATATAGCCCCGATCTTTTAACGCGCTTCCAAGGGGGATCGCCCCCGTAGATATCCCTGCATTCGGTGATGATACGATCGTAATACCACTGAATGTTGGAGATACGCTCCTCAGGAAAAGCCCGAGAAGCCTCATAAATAATACCCGAACTGATAATAGATCACTCCTTTAAAAAGTTAATAATTAACAGTTAATAGTTAACAGTTATAGGCAGCATCACCAACTGTCAACTGTAAACTGTCAACTGTAAACTGTCCAAGATGTCGTTCATGCGGTGCTCGGTGGAGTATTCCTGTGCGTCGAGACTGTCGATGTTGGAAGAGCCGTCGTCCTTTCTGCCGCCGTCGCGGTCATATTCCGCCGCCATAAACGCGTCAATGGTGTGAGTGCAGCTGTCCATGACAAAATAGCGTCCCTGAGCCATTATAGCGGTATAGAAGGCTATCCTGTCGGCGATATTTTTCTTTGCGGCGTTGTGAATTGAGACTCTGAGCCCCGCCCTTTCGGCGGCATTTTTCAGTCCGCGGATAAGGACCTGTTCTGCGCTGTCGCAGTAAACGTCGTACAGACGAGGATACTTTTTCCTGCATCGGGAGATGAACTCCACGAAATCATTTTCCAGCTGCGCGGGGGAAATTATCTTTTTGCAGTAATACTCGTCGAGGGTAATGATCTTCCGATACCCCGCAGTATATCCCGTCAGATTGAACGCATGAGCGGAGCCGTTTCCGCCGAAGTCCACGCCCACGTCCGCCATGATAATGTCCTTAGGGTCGATATCGTGAATGAGGAAATCGGCGGGAGAGTCGGCGAAAGCGCGGTAGATAACGCCGTCGCAGGAGCGCCATTTTCCGAGAATATACCTGTCGTAGTAGACCGTCCCCGCATATTCTGCCTTAAGCTGATCAACGAAGCCTTTGGGAAGAGTGGGGTTATCGTCGAGGGAGAACTCGGTAAGATGGATATCCGCGCCGCTGTCGAGGAAGCCCTTGAACCAGTGATTGGGAGCGGCAGGATTGCAGCTGCCGTCGAACACGGAATCGGACCTGTCCAGACGAGACTGTATCATTCGGAAAACCTCCTCGTTCCAGGTAGTTATCTCATCGCCGTAAGCGTAGCCGATGCTCATGCCCTGAATTTTCTCGGCACCGTCGCACCTGTCAGCGCCGAGGAGGATACACTGTCTGCCGAACATTTCGACCATACCGCCGCGGACCCTGCCCACCAGTCCGTTCCCCCATATTTCCCGCATGGGGGAGATAATGTTCCGCTCCACGGACTTCACGGTATTTCCGATAAAAACGGCATTTTCACCGCTGCCCAGAGCGCGCAGCCGGATAGGAATACGGAAGTAATCAAGGTAGGTCTTGCCGCTGCGGACAGCCCCCACGCAGATATTGTACCTGTGAGGCTGTTCGGAGGTCTCGCGGAGAACTCTCTGCTGTTTCTCGGTAAAGATATCAATCGCCCCCGCCCTCGTCGGATATCTCACCGCGGATAAGCTCTATGACCTCGTCCAGCCTGCCGAGGGTACGTTCCTCGGAATCGGCGGAGCCGTCGAGCATTCCGAGGAACCGTGCCAGAAGCTCAATAGCCTTAGTTCGGTCGTAGAGCTTTATCTCGGCGCCCTTGCTGCCCGCGCCGTTTTTAAGGGAAGCCACCGCCCGTCTTTTTCTTGGGGGAATAGACTTAAGGTCCTTCACGACAGCATTCCCGTCGATGATATCCACATAATCGGAGATATCCGCCATGGCCATGGCTCGCAGCTCGGAGATAAGATATTTTGCGGTCATACTGCACACCTCAGATAGTTGATAAAGTCGCTGCGGTTGTGGGAGATATAGTTCCTTACGTCCCTGTCGCAGAGCTCATCGATAAGTCGGTCGGCGTAGCATTCAAAGCAGAGGCCGTCGGGAGCGGCGTCCGCAGCGGGTACGGGAGTATCGCAGACCTCGCAGTAAATGGTGCCGCAGGAATGTTCGGGCGGCTCGCAGTCGCTGTCATCGCGGAAAAGGTATGTACATCGCCCGGCGCTGTAATAGCTCATAGAAAAAACTCCTTTCTGAATGTTATTCTGCAAAGAATTTCCGTAAATAAATTGCATTGTGCAAATTCACCGTTTAAAAAACGGCTGTCCGTCCCGACTGTACAAAAATAGCATAGCCGAAGCATATCAGCATTTTTATTGCATTATGCAATTCATATCCATAAAAAGACCTGCAATTCCTTGCATTGTCTAAATTATAGCATATAAGTTTCAGATTGTCAAGCGTTTTCCGAAAATTTGTTCTACAAATTTCAAGAGCAGAGCTCACGCGATTTTATGCACAGTGCATAAAATATTCAAAATAAAAAGCACTGCGGACTAACCGATATCGGGTAAAAAAAGCTTCGCATAAATTTAACATGAGATGTCTAATATAAATATTGACAATATATCGGCGGTGATGTACAATGAATAAAGTATCGGCGAAAAACGCCGCAGGAAACAACGGAAAGGAATCATAAGACCCGTGAAAAAGTTATTTTCTTACCTTAGCAGCTATAAAAAGGAAAGTGTTCTGGGACCGCTTTTCAAGCTGCTTGAAGCAGGCTTCGACCTGCTCGTGCCTATAGTAATGGCGCGGATAATCGACGTAGGCATCAAAAATTCTGACAGTGCGTATATCATGAAGATGTGCGGTGTACTGCTTCTGTTGGCAGCGGTAGGCTTTGCCTGCTCGATAACGGCGCAGTATTTCGCAGCGAAGGCGTCGGCAGGCTTTGCAAAAAAGCTGAAGCAGTCGCTGTTCGGGCATATCAATACGCTGTCCTTTTCGGAGATAGACGAGCTTGGCACGTCCTCGCTGATAACGCGCATGACAAGCGACATGAATCAGCTGCAAAGCGCGGTAAATCTGGGACTGCGCCTGCTGCTGCGTTCGCCGTTCATAGTATTCGGCGCGATGATAATGGCGTTCACGATAGATGTAAAAGCGGCACTCATATTTGTAGTGGCGATACCGGTGCTGGCGGCGGTAGTATTCGGGATAATGATAGGCTCGATACCGCTGTACAGGAAGGTGCAGCAGAAGCTTGACAAGGTAATGCTTCGCACCCGTGAGAACCTGACGGGAGTGCGTGTGATACGTGCATTCGGCAAGGAGGAAGCGGAAAAGCAGGCATTTGCGGAGGAAAACGACGCGCTGGTAAGCTTCCAGAAATTTGCAGGAAAGATATCCGCGCTGATGAATCCGGTAACATATGTGATAATCAACCTTGCAGCGGCAGTGCTTATCTACGTGGGCGGACAGCAGACGGACGCAGGTCTTGTAACGCAGGGAGAAGTCGTCGCATTGTATAACTATATGTCGCAGATACTGGTAGAGCTCATCAAGCTTGCCAATATGATAATCACCATGACAAAGGCTGCAGCATGCTGGAACCGCATAAACGCTGTATTTGACATGAAGCCGGGCATAGAATATCCCGATACACTGAATAAGAGCCTGAAAGAGAGCGCGGAAGAAGCAGTCCGCTTTGAAGGAGCGTGCATGACATATAAAAACGCCTCGGAGGAAGCCCTGACTGATATCACCTTCACGGTAAAGCGGGGCGAAACGGTGGGAATCATAGGCTCCACAGGCTCGGGAAAATCCACGCTTGTGAATCTGATACCGCGGCTGTACGATGTTTCCTCGGGAGCAGTCTACGTAAACGGGATAAACGTAAAGGAATACCCCAAGGACGAGCTGAGGAAAAAAATAGGCATAGTGCTTCAGAAGGCAGTGCTTTTCAGAGGGACCATACGGGACAATATAAAATGGGGCAATGAGGAAGCCACAGACAGCGAGATAATGGCAGCGGTAAATACAGCGCAGGCGTCGGACGTGGTAAACGGCAAAAAGGGCGGGCTCGACCATATGATAGAACAGGGCGGAAAGAACCTGTCAGGCGGACAGCGCCAGAGACTTACCATTGCAAGAGCGATAGTGCGCCGTCCCGAGATACTGATACTTGATGACAGCGCGTCTGCATTAGACTATGCCACCGACGCAGGACTGCGGAAGGCTATCTCGGAGCTGGACTATTCGCCGACGGTATTCATCGTATCCCAGCGGACAGCTTCTGTAATGAACGCGGACAAGATAATCGTCATGGAGGACGGCAATATATCCGCCATGGGCACCCACGAGGAGCTTCTGCGGACCTCCGAGGTATACAGCGAGATATACTCGTCCCAGTTCAAGAAGGAGGTGGGCTGATATGGCAACAGCAAAATCGGGAACGATGAAAAAGATACTCAGAAGAGTAAAGCGGTACGCTCCCCTGCTGATAATATCCATACTGCTTGCGGCGGTATATTCTGTGCTTGCGCTGTATATACCGATACTTGCGGGCAGAGCGATAGACTGTATCATAGGTCCGGGGAACGTTGACCTGCAGGCGGTAATGACCTTTCTCGTGCAGATAGGCGTGATAGCCGTAATATCGGCATTTGCCCAGTGGATAATGACCGCGATAAACAACAGGATAACCTATAATGTAGTGCGTGACCTGCGCAGCGACGCATTTGCCAGGATAGAGGTACTACCGCTGAAATATCTGGACTCCCACCCCGCGGGCGAGATAGTCAACCGCGTCATAGCGGACGCAGATCAGGTAGCGGATGGACTGCTTTTAGGCTTCACGCAGCTGTTCACGGGGATAGTAACGATAATCGGCACGCTTATCTTCATGCTGACGATAAATGTAAAGATAGCGCTGCTTGTGATAATACTGACTCCGCTGTCGCTGCTGACGGCAAAGTTCATCGCAGGCAGGACATACTCCATGTTCAGACAGCAGTCGGAAACGAGAGCGGAACAGACCGCCTTCACCGATGAAATGATAAGCAGCTTAAAGGTAGTGCAGGCATACTCCCACAGCGAAGCGGCGGAGTCACAGTTCGAGGATATCAACGAGCGATTGGAGAAGTGCTCATTGAAGGCGACATTTTTCTCATCGCTGACGAATCCCTCAACCCGTTTCATAAACAACATCATCTACGCCGCAGTAGGCGTAACAGGCGCATTCACGCTGATATCGGGCAATGCGGGGACCTTTACGGTAGGCATGCTGTCGAGCTTCTTAAGCTATGCGAATCAGTACACGAAGCCCTTCAACGAAATATCGGGCGTAATAACGGAGCTGCAGAATGCCCTTGCCTGTGCGGCGAGACTGTTCGACCTGATAGAGGAGGAGCCCCGCACCCCCGACAAGGAGAACGCATATGTACTGACCGACCCCAAGGGGCATGTGACCTTTGATAATGTAAGATTTTCGTATGTAGAGGGGCAGAAGCTGATAGAGGATTTCACCCTTGACGTGCGCCCGGGCAGCAGGATAGCGATAGTAGGTCCCACAGGCTGCGGAAAGACGACGCTGATCAATCTGATAATGCGTTTCTACGATGTAAATTCGGGCAGTATCTCTGTAGACGGCCATGATATACGAGACGTGACCCGAAGCAGCCTGCGCAGCGGCATAGGAATGGTGCTGCAGGAAACGTGGCTGAAATCGGGAACGATACGGGATAATATAATCATGGGAAACCCGGACGCAGCAGAGGAAGAGATAATCGAAGCAGCGAAGGCTTCCCATTCGTACAGCTTCATAAGGAGGCTGCCGAAGGGGCTTGACACGGAGATAGGCGAGGACGGCGGAAATCTTTCGCAGGGACAGAAGCAGCTTTTGTGCATCACGAGGATAATGCTGTGCAGACCGCCCATGCTGATACTTGACGAAGCCACATCGTCGATAGATACGCGAACGGAGATAAAGATACAGAACGCCTTCAATAAGCTGATGGAAGGCAGAACGAGCTTCATAGTAGCGCATCGTCTGTCAACGATACGGGAAGCGGACGTAATACTTGTAATGAAGAACGGCAACATCATAGAAAAGGGAAATCACGAAGAGCTGTTAAAGCAGCAGGGCTTCTATTACGAGCTGTACAACAGCCAGTTTGCTGTAAATTAACAAAAGAAAAAACGGCTTCCGCGGGCATTTACCGCGGAAGCCGTTTTTATTGCAAAGCAGTGATCAGAATTCGATCTTTTCCTCGATATAACGAACGAGGTTGTCTATCTTAACTCTTTCCTGAGCCATAGTATCTCTGTCGCGGACAGTTACGCAGCCGTCCTCCGGAGTATCAAAGTCGTAGGTGATGCAGAAGGGAGTACCTATCTCGTCCTGACGGCGGTATCTCTTGCCTATCTGACCCGCCTCGTCGTATTCAACGCTGAACTTCTTGGCAAGCTTGGTGTAAAGCTCCTGAGCAGGCTCCTTGAGCTTCTTCGTCAGAGGAAGCACAGCCGCCTTGACAGGTGCCAGTGCAGGGTGCAGGTGCATAACAGTTCTCACATCAGCCTTATCGCCCTCGCCGATATCCTCCTCGTCGTAAGCCTCGCAGATAATGGACAGGAACAGTCTCTCAACGCCCAGCGAAGGCTCGATAACGTAAGGAACATACTTTTCGTTGGTCTCGGGATCAAAATACTCAAGAGACTTGCCGCTGACCTTCATGTGCTGAGTCAGGTCGTAGTCCGTTCTGTCGGCGATACCCCAGAGCTCGCCCCAGCCGAAGGGGAAGAGGTACTCGAAGTCGGTAGTCGCCTTGGAGTAGAAGCAAAGCTCCTCGGGAGAGTGGTCTCTCAGGCGGAGATGCTCGTCCTTGATGCCGAGGGACAGCAGGAAGTTGTGGCAGTAGGTACGCCAGTAATCGAACCATTCAAGGTCGGTGCCGGGCTTGCAGAAGAATTCCAGCTCCATCTGCTCGAACTCGCGCACGCGGAAGATAAAGTTACCGGGAGTTATCTCATTTCTGAAGGACTTACCCACCTGACCAACGCCGAAGGGCACCTTTTTGCGGCTTGTCCTCTGGATATTGAGGAAGTTCACGAAAATACCCTGTGCAGTCTCGGGACGAAGATAGAGTTCATTCTTAGTATCCTCGGTAACACCCTGGAAGGTCTTGAACATAAGGTTGAACTGACGGATAGATGTAAAGTTCTTCTTGCCGCAGTTAGGGCACTTGATATCGTGAGAAGCGATAAACTCCTCCATCTGCTGATTAGTCCAGCCCGCAGGATTTTCGCCCGCCTGATCCTCGATAAGCTGATCTGCGCGGTGTCTGGTCTTGCACTCCTTGCAGTCCATAAGAGGGTCAGAGAATCCGCCGATATGACCGGAAGCTACCCAAGTCTGAGGATTCATCAGGATAGCAGAATCCAGTCCCACGTTATAGGGAGACTCCTGCACGAATTTTTTGAGCCAAGCATTTTTGATATTGTTTTTAAGCATTGCGCCGAGAGGGCCGTAATCCCACGTATTAGCGAGACCGCCGTAGATCTCGCTTCCGGGATAAACGAATCCCCTGCCCTTGCAGAGCGCAACGATCTTATCCATAGTTTTTTCAGCCATAATACAAACCACCTTAAAATATAATGCGCAGAAAGCGCCGCTGTACTTATTATATTACATTCCACGAAATATGTCAAGAAATTTTTTCTTATTCAAGCAAAAAGAAAAGCTGCCGCAAAAAGGGGCAGCTTTTCGGGACATTTGCGCGAATCGGAAATTATTCGATAACGACAGTACGTTCGTCGTTAAGAACGTCATCGGGGATAGTCACGCCGATAGCCTCGGCAGTAGTCTTGTTAACATACTTGTAAAGGTCGCTGTCGAACACCTTAACGGGTATCTCGGAAGCAGTCTTTTCGCCCTTAAGGATCTGATCTGCCATATTGGCGGTCTCCTTGCCGAGGTCGGTATAGTCGATGCCGAGAGTAGCGAATCCGCCGTCCATTACCATAGAATCAGCGCCCACGTACATAGGCTTCTTAGCCTCCTTAGCAGCCTCGGAAACGGCAGCCATTGCAGCAGCGATAGTATTATCGTTGGGAGAGAAGCCTGCGTCCACCTCTTCAAACATCACCTGAGCAGCCTGCTGCACCTCGGAAGAGTTGGTAACGGTCTTTTCAACGAGGGTGATACCGTGAGAATCGCAGTAAGCCTTTACCTCTTCAAGGCAGGAAACGGAGTTAGCCTCGCCGGGGTTATAGAGGTAGCCAAGGGTATTGATAGGAGTCATAGAAGTCGCAAAATCGAGGATAAGGTCTATCTGGAGCGCGTCAGAGGTACCTGTGATATTCTTGCCTGTGCTTTCGAGGCTGTCAGCGAGACCTGCGCCGACAGGGTCTGTAACAGCGGAGAAGACAACGGGTATCTCATCGGAAACTGTAGCAGCAGCCTGTGCAGTAGGAGTTGCGATAGCCACGATAATATCCTTGCCGTCGCTTTCAAAGCTCTGGATAATAGAGTTAGCGGTAGAGACCTCGCCCTGTGCGGACTGGAACTCGAACTCTGCATTTTCGCCGTCTACGTAGCCAAGTTCGTTCATCTGTGCGGTAAACGCGTCTCTGATAGTATTAAGGGACTGATGTTCAACGATCTGGATAACGCCGATCTTGACCTTTTCGCCGTCAGCGGAAGCAGCAGGAGCTTCAGAGCTGTCGGAAGAGTTATCCGCAGCATTTCCGCAGCCTGCCAGCATACCGAGGCAAAGAGCGGAAGCAGTAATTGCCGAGAGCAATTTCTTGAATTTCATAACAAATTTCCTCCAATATTTTCACATTAGCGGCGAAAAATCCATTCCGCCGTATAATTTATGATAACACATTAACGTGTCGATGTCAACTTAAAATTTAAACTAACTTAACGAAGATCTAACCTGATTTATAATGCAGATTTCATAAGAAAAGGTCACAATATCCCCGCCCATACCACCACAACAGCATATTTTCATGAACGCAGTGAACGACCCGTCTCCAGAAACTCCAAACAGCCCAAACCCATTTAACCGATGAAACGAACAAAGCACCGACCCTCCCGGTATCGGCGCCATACTATAAGTAAGCGGAGCATTGCTAACCGTAGATATTCAAGCAGGGCAAAAGAGAGAGGGCGAGGGAAGAGGTGGGTGTCTCCCCCACATGCGTCGGAAAAAGAAATTTCGGTTGAAAACATATAATAGCCCCGATGATATTTCCCGCCCCGACCACCCCTTTTACACTAACCTATTCTTTGTTTGTAAATCTTAAGATGTAGATAATTAGCGGCGGTCACGTTTGGCATGAGAGTAGCTGTTACTTCCTGCGGGGCTATTATTGTTTTTCAACCAAATTTTCCTCATTCGACGCGTGCGAGAGGGACACCTCCGGGGGAAAGACAAGCGGCTCATACAGGCTGTCAACGAAAGATTTTGTTTTAGTAGGTCGCCGCTTTTCTCTCCCCCTACGTTTTCCCTCTCGCGCTCACCTTTCCCTCGCCCTCTCTCTTTTGCCCCGCTCAATGCGAAAGATTTACCAATGCTCCGCTTACTTTTAGTTTGGCACCGACCCTCCCGGTGTCGGCGCCGGGGTGGCTGTAAGGGGTAAGTGGGTTTAGGGCTTTGGGGGGCGGTTGTGGTGGGATCTCTCATCAGTCTTTACTAAAACAAAAAGCCTCCCGCGGGGGCGAAACCTCCGCGGGAGACCGATAAACCTTATATTACTTCCTGTCCTTGAACATAGAGATGAGATCGTCATCCATATTGCTCATACCTGAGCTGTTTCCGTATGTAAATAACGGGTCGCTCTTGGCACTGTTCTGTGAGCCTGTTCTGGACTGGGTGCCAAAGCTTGTGCGGGAGCTGTTCATGGAGCCTACTCCTCTTGCGTTGGCAAATTCCTGCATAGCGTCGTTCATCATCTTGTTGTCAACATTGACAACGTCGGGCTCTTCAAAGCCTGCGGCGATAACTGTTACGCTGATAGCGTCGTCAAGCGACTCGTCGGGAGACGAACCGAAGATGATGTCAACATCGGGAGCTGCAGCTTCTTCGATCCTTTCTGCGAGGTCGTTGACATCTTCCAGATATACGTCGGGAGAGAATGTGACGTTAAGCAGCAGTCTCTTCGCACCCGAGAGAGATGTCTCGAGCAGAGGACTGGAAACAACGCTGCTGAATGCTTCGTTGACCTTGTCCTTGCCTGTTCCCACGCCAACAGCCATGTGCGCAAGACCTGCATCCTTGAGAGTAGTCTCAACATCGGCGAAGTCTACGTTCATGTAGCTTTCAACGGTAACTATCTCGGCGATAGCCTTAACGCCCGTTTTAAGAATGTCGTCAGACATTGCAAAGGATTCCATCATGGTAAGTTTTCTGTCGGAAACGGTGAGCAGCTTAGCATTAGGGATAACGACCAGCGCATCAACATGCTGTCTTAATTCCTCAATGCCCATTTCAGCCTTTTCCATCTTCTTCTTGCCCTCAAAGCCGAAAGGCTTAGTAACTACGCCAACGGTAAGGATACCCATATCGTGAGCTATCTGAGCCACAACGGGAGCAGCGCCGGTACCTGTTCCGCCGCCCATACCGGCAGCGATAAAGACCATATTAGAGCCGTTTATAGCGGCAGCGATCTCGTCCTTATTTTCCTGAGCGCTCTTCTCGCCTATTTCAGGCTTAGCGCCTGCGCCTCTGCCGCCTGTAAGCTTCTGACCTATCTGCACCTTGTTTGCAGCCTTAGACGAATTAAGAGCCATCGCATCGGTATTGACAGCGATATAGTCAACGCCCTTGATACCCTCTTCGATCATGCGGTTAAGAGCATTACCGCCGCCGCCGCCAACGCCTATGACCTTTATAACAACATCGGGAGCCAGACTTAACGTAGATGTATCCTTTTCTTCCATATCAACCTGCAGCATTGCAACTTCCTCCTATTTATATATATCTCTGTTATTTCAGATTTGAAATATGATCTCAATATGTATTCATATTAATATTACCACATATTCTCCGATATTTCAAGTCAATTTTAAAACTTTTTAAAATTTCCTCTTATTAACGAAAACGGGCTTAAAAATTTATCGCTTTTTCACTATTTTGTAGATTTCATCATAAAAATCTGACAAAAAAAGCGGATCATTCCATAACTGTAGCGGGTGCAGCAGTCTCTGTCACGGGAGCCTCGGTCTCGGCGGGCTGAGTTTCGGAGGACTGATCGCCGTCCGATGAGGAGTCCTCATTTTCCTGTGCAAGGGCTTCGGATTCCAGCCGCAGAGATTCCTCATACGCCTCGTAATTCTGTGCAAAGATCCTGTCATTTTCGGCGATGCCCGCCTCGTCGATGAACTGTGCGCTGTTGTCGGGGAGAAGTCTCAGCGTACCGAAAACTCCCGTACCAAGCTGATTGTGAAGTATCTCGGTAATAAAATTCAGCCTGTAATCCAGATCGGACACAACTCCGAGCTCCACGGTTATGCGGCTGTCGTACTCAAAGGAAACGTTAGCCCTGTCGGTGATGTCGATGTAGGTGATATTATCCAGCTCATGCTCGCTGAAAGCGTCCAGAAGGGCGTAGATATCCTTGTTCTTGTTCTCGTCTATGGAAGAGAATCTTTCTCCGGGCTCAAGAGTGATATCCGCTTCAGAGCCTGTAATGGTCATTATGCCGCTTTTGGGATTGCTGAGCTTTTCGAGTATCTTGCCGCCGCGGCTTATAAGATAATATCCGCCCGTCATCTGCACATTGGCAAAGGGCACGCTTGCTTCCACGGTTATCTTTATGGTAGAGGGATAAATCTTCTTGACCTCCGCAGACTCGATATATATCAGGGTGGAGGTTATGTTTTCGCTGCATTTTGCGATATCCTCACGGAGCATATTGTCGCCGACGGTAATGCCGCTGGCGCGGAATATCTCCTCGGCGGTGTAGTTGGTAGAGCCCTCCACATCGACATTCTGGATATTGAAAAAGACATTGAACACAAGAATGACGAATATCACCGCGACCACAAGGATTATCACTATCACATACAGCCGCATCTGCATTTTTTTCTGTCTTTCTCTTCTGCGTGCCGCCGTACCCTGTCTTGGTCTCGGCGAATCGGAAGTTCTGTTTTTACTCATGATTAATTATCCTCGTTAAAAAATCTATACTTGGGGTCAGCTGTCCATTATGACCAGCCCGAAGCTTTCGCACAGGGGCTTGAGACCTCTGCGATAGCCCTGACCCACTGCGGAGAGCTTCCATATATCGCCTCTGCGATACAGCTCCGCCGCCACGACGGTAGTCTCGGAAAAAAGTCCGTCCAGAGGAAATTCCGCCGTTGTGTTTCCGCAGCGGAACACGACCATTCCTCCGTGGAGCCTGCCGAAATTGTTCTGCGGGTCGCCGCCGTATATCGAAAAAGCTATCGAGATGTACTGCACGCTGCGGGGCACCCGCTTCAGATCAAAATGGACCAGCCTGTGCTGACCGTCGTCGGTGTAGAAAACGCTGCCGTCCGTACTGCGCTCATTCCCGAAAAAAATCAGACTTTCGTCATTTTCCGCCTTTTTTTCCTCGTTCAGCAGGAATGTATATGTATCAATATCGAGCTTTGTATCCATTGAGGTGTAAAAAAGCTCTGCGGTGATCTCGCCGTCGCCGAGGATATCCGTCACGTTCACGCGCTGTCCGCGGATAAGTCTGCCGTTATCGGGTCTTGCGGCAGCTGTCTGCGGCGCTGCGGGAGAATTTGTCTCCGACGGCACAAGTGCCGTCCTCTGCGGAACATATCCTCCCCGCACAGCAGCGGGCGTATTCTGAACGATCTCTCTTCTTTCGGCAGGCGCGGTGTACAGCTTCTCACCGCTGCGGTCCACAGCGTCCTTGTCGGCGGAAAGGCTAAGATACGTCCTTCTCACCAGCTTGGAGCGGAACTCTATATCTCCGTATATCACCGTCCCGTCGGAAAGGGGCTCCACAATGAGCTTCACCTCGGAACGCCCCGCAGGAACGCTGCTCGGAGCCGCCGTTACTCCTACGATGTTGCTGACGATACCGGTCTGCGCCGCAGCTTCGATCTCTATCACGATCTCAAAACTTTTGCCGGAGGGTATCCTCCCCGGGGATACTACCTTCGGTATCCCCCAGAAGCCGTCCTCGCCGCTCACTCCGAGAGTTCTGCCATAAATAACAGTATTTTCCATCCGGACATCGGGGTCAAGAGAATGAAGCGCCGCCTCGTTTTCGCAGTCACCCGTTATCTCTATCTGAAGATTCTTCAGACAGACTCCCCTTGAACGTATTTCAGCCACCGTGCCGCTTTTGCGCCACAGCGTCGTGTTATTTCCCACAATTGTACAGGGTCGGGAGACCACAAACGGCCCCTCAAACTCGCCTGCGGGCAGCTTCACAGTCCCCGTGCTGTCGGGAGAATCAATGAGCCGCTGTAAATTCACATTATCCATAATACTTACACCATTATTATAATTGACAATTTATAATTATTGTACTTAGCGATCAGTCCATAATCCTTTTTGAACGCAGAGGAAGAGCCGCCGCTGAGATCCCCAGACAGCATTAACTGCGGAAACAGTAATACTAACAACAGGCGGCCGACGGCTGCCGCCGCCCAACTAAACCCCCGTGGAACACCCGGTAACCTATGCTATTATCCCCGCCGCAAAAAATAGGGTTGAGGGAAGAGGGGGTGTGGGGGAAAAAGAAATTTCGGTTGAAAACATATAATAGCCCCGATGACAAAAACAATTACAGACCAGCCAAAAACAAACCGAAGCCAAAAAAGAAAATCCAAAGAGGGGCGGGCGGAAGGGCTTCAGAACTTTCTCTTGCTTTCGATGACCTTGCCGAAGATGCGGATGCGGTCCATTTCTTCGCCGCGGAAAACTCTCGGCGGATAGTAGGGATTTTCACTTATCAGCGTCACACAGTCCTTCTCTATCATGACTTTCTTGACAACGCCGTCCTCGTTGTCGATGAGGACCACGGCGTATTCGCCGCTTTCAACGGTGTCCTGACATCTGACAAGAACAAGGTCGCCCTCCATTATCTTCGGGCTCATGGAGTCGCCTACAACGTTGAGATATACATAGGTATCACCCGAACGGATTATGTCCTTCTGGACAAATTCGTAATATTCAATGTTCTGCTCCGCATGACAGGAGATTCCTCCCGCAACACGTCCGATGACAGGAATGCGTATCATCTGAGTCATGTCCGCGGGATAAACGTTGGCAGGGAGCTCGTCGTCGCCGTAGAGCCAATGGGGCGTGACCTTCAGAGCGGCTGCTATAGAATTGAGAACAGGTATCTTGCAGGTGGTTATCCTGCCGCTTTCGTATCGCTGAATGGTAGAGGTCGCTACGCCGACGGCTTCCGCCACCTCGCCCAAGGTAAGCCCCATTTCCGTGCGGCGGCGCTTTATCTTTTCGGCGATCTGTTCGTTGCTAAGCATTGTTATCCTTCCTTTTCGCAGATTTCAAATCGGAAAAATTTTCTTATCCGTCGTTTCGGAGCGCAAACGTCCGAAAATATTATTACATAATATCATTATAACCTATTGCGAAAAAAAAATCAAGTACCGTGAGAAAAGTAA
The DNA here is from genome assembly GCA_051882725.1 of Oscillospiraceae bacterium. Lineage (GTDB taxonomy): Bacteria > Bacillota > Clostridia > Oscillospirales > Ruminococcaceae > RGIG4694. Next base: position 26,202 of record JBJESJ010000056.1, on the reverse strand, counting down.
TTATTTGTCCCCGCTGAGCATAGATATTTATGTAAGCGCCGACGAAATATATCCTCGGCATACTTCAAAAGCAGCAATAATTTGGAGGAAAAGCTATGAACAGTAATGAAAATCTTGACAGCATGGCAAAACGATATAAGGACGAAATGATGCGCCTTTACCGTATGAACGGCGGAACGGGCGGCATGTCTCCGAATATGAACGCCTCTTCGGGTACAGCTCCCGTTCAGACAGACGCTGCGGCTCCGATAAACAGCGCTCCCGCCGCGAATCCTGTGAATACCGTTCAGACTACTCAGAGACAGGTCACCGCCTCGGGTCAGTGCAGATTTATGTCCGCCGAGGAGATCATCAGCAGCCAGTCCGACGGAAATGCTGCGGGTATCCCTATGCCTCTGCCAAGCTACGGCCCCGATGTTACCGATAACCTTATCAACGGCCCCGTTCCCACTCCATACAGCCTTACGGGCAGCGGAGTGGTCAACTCCGATAACCCTGTGCCCCGACAGGTCCGGTCCGCCGCTCCTATGACTGCTGCCGCCCCCTCAAACGAGGCTCCCGCTCCCGCAGCCGCCGAAAATAACGAAAATTCCATCCGCGGCGTGTATATCAATCCTATGATAACGGGCACTACCGTCAATAATCAGCTGAGCGGCTCCGATATCCTGTCAGAGCTTTTGCCCTCCTTCGAGTTCCCGCCCGACCTCGCCGAGGACGAAGCTATGCCCTCCTCTATCGACCCGAGATTCATCATTCTCGGCTCATGGACCAATATCACAGGCGATACGGGCTGGGGCTCTCTCCAGTTCGAGGTCACTACCGGCTCACAGGGAAGCCCTGTTCAGGGCGCTGCCGTCGTTGTGTCCCGCGTGATAAACGGGAACCGCCTCCTGACAAGGATACTCCGCACCAACTCTTCGGGGCTGACAAGGACTATCTTCCTGCCCGCTCCCAAATATGTGTATAATCCCTACAGACCCAATTCCCGTCCCTTCGCAGAATATACCGCCTCCGTCTACGCTGACGGATATTATCCGCTGACTAACATCTCCCTGATGATAGAAGCGGGAGTCAAGAGCCTGCAGCCTGTGGATCTGATCCCATATCCCGAATCGGGAACGCTGCCCGGTATCCAGCCGAGAGCTGAGTCCTAAGGGGGTATTCCATGACGGGAACACCGTATATTCCCGACCGTATCACCGTGCATCTGGGCTATCCCGACGACAGCTCCGCTCCCAACGTCACCCTTGATTTTCCCGAGTACATAGCAAATGTGGCGTCGGGGGAGCTTTATCCCACATGGCCCGAAAATGCGCTCAGGGCGAATATCTATGCCATAGTGAGCTTCGCCCTGAACCGCGTCTACACGGAATGGTACCGCTCGAGAGGATATGACTTCGACATAACGTCCACTACCCAGTACGACCAGACCTTCGACCCCGACCGCACTATCTTCCAGAATATCCGCGAGCTCACCGATGAGCTTTTCAACGATTACGTGGTGCGGCAGGGTGAGATAAATCCCTACTTCACCGCCTACTGCGACGGTATACAGACCACCTGCGACGGACTGTATCAATGGGGCACAGTAGACCTCGCAAACCGCGGCTATACGCCCTATGAGATACTCCAGTACTACTACGGCCCCGATATCAATATCGTGAAGAACGCTCCTATCGAAAGGAATATACCCTCCTTTGTGCCGCCCGCCATCACCTTCGGCGAGCAGAGCGACAGAGTGCGGCTCATGCAGACCATGCTCAACCGCATTTCCAACAACTATCCCGCTATCCCAAAGATAAATCCCGTTACGGGTAATTTCCTCGAACAGACCGAGGCTGCCGTAAAAAAATTCCAGAGCATTTTCGGTCTTGACCAGACGGGTATCATCGACAAGGCGACATGGTATAAGATATCCTACATCTACACCAGCGTGAAGCGCCTTGCGGAGCTGGATTCCGAGGGCATCAAGCTGGGAGAAGCGCCCCAGAATATCTCCCGTGCCCTGCAGAGAGGCGATTCGGGACGGAATATCACCTATCTGCAGTATTTCCTCGCCGTTATCGGAGCATACTATGCCGCTGTGGAGCCCGTTGAGATAACAGGCGAATTCGACGAGCAGACCGAGGATTCGGTGAAGTCCTTCCAGCGCACCTACGGGCTTGAGCCTACGGGAATAGTGGACGCCCAGACATGGAGCGACCTCTACCGCGCTTATGCGGGCATCGTGGAAAATGCTCCCGTTTCTATCGGAGAGGCTCTGCCGTTATATCCGGGCAGTCCGCTGTCTGTGGGGATGACTAACGATTATGTCCGCGTGATACAGCAGTATCTGACCTTTATCCACGACAGCTATCCCGATATCCCCGCTGTGCCCGACACGGGCTATTTCGGCACCGTCACCGAGGACGCCGTGAAGAAATTCCAGCAGACCTTCGGGCTCACTCCCACGGGACGGGTGGACGCTGTTACGTGGAATAAGCTGTCCTCCGTATTCTCCGACCTGAAATACGGCTACGTCAAGCAGCCGGGACAATATCCCGGATATGTCATCACATAAGGGAGGTGAGCACCCTGACCTACACAGACAAGGAAAAAAAGGACCATATCACCGAGCTGCAGCGGTATCTGCGCACCATCTCATTTTACAACGGCGCAGTGCCGCGGATAATCCCGGACGGAGTCTACGGCATTGAGACCGGAAACGCCGTGAAGGCTTTTCAGAAGGAATATGGTCTGCCCGTCACGGGAAATGTGGACGAAAATACATGGAACAGACTGACAAACGAATATATCACGGCTCTGGAATACATCTCCGAGCCTATAGGGATACAGCCCTTCCCCAACGACGGGGATACGCTGTCGGTGGGCAGCAGCGGCGCTGCGGTGATAATGCTGCAGGCAATGCTTTCGGAGCTGTCCTCCTCCTTTGCGAATATCAGCCCCACCGATATCACAGGACACTTTAACAAGGCCAACGAAAGCACCGTGAAATTCATGCAGACGGTATGGGGAATGACCCCCAGCGGAAAGGTGGACATTTTTATGTGGAACCGCATAGTTGACCTGTTCAACAATGAAGTGTTAAACTGACTTTTCAGTCCGCCGTACTGTCCTGCAGTGCATGCGGACTGAAAATTTTTTAAAAAAGTGCCGAATTTTTTCAAAAAGCACTTGATTTTTTTGGTGAAATGATATACAATACAATTATAGGGTAAAACCGTAATATATTTTTAAAATTTTCAGGAGGTTCTTTACAATGGACAGATTAAAGGGAAAAGTTGCTATCGTTACAGGCTCTACCAGCGGAATCGGTATCGGTATCGCAAGATTGTTCGCAGCTGAAGGCGCTAAGGTAATTATCTGCGGCCGCCGTCAGGAAAAGGGTCAGGCAGTTGTTGATAAGATCAAGGCAGAGGGCGGCGAGGCTTCCTATCATTTTATTGATCTGACCGACGTTTCCACTATCGAAAAGCTTATCTCCGATACAGCAGAGACCTACGGCAAGATCGATATCCTCGTTAACAACGCTGCTAACGTTGGCCTTAAGGACGGCAGAGTTGACGAGCTTACTCTCGAGATGTGGGACGCTATCTTCAGCAGCGACGTAAGAGGTACATTCTACGCTACTAAGTGCGTTCTTCCTTATCTCCAGAAGAACGAGAACGGCGGTTCCATCATCAATATCGGCTCTATGGCTTCCTGCGCAGGCGACCTCGGCTCCACAGCTTATGCATGCGCTAAGGCAGGCGTTGATATGCTCACACAGTACACCGCTCTCCAGTATGGTAAGCAGAAGATCCGCTGCAACTGCGTAAGACCCGGTCTTATCGTTACTCCCGAGAACGAGGCTAAGGTTCCTCAGATGCTCAAGGATATCTTCACAAGCAATATCATGGTTGACCGTTACGGCTGCCCCGAGGATATCGGACATGCATGCGTATACTTCGCTTCCGATGAGTCTGAGTATGTAACAGGTCAGATCATCAACGTAGACGGCGGTATGAACTCTCACGCTCCTACAGTTGCACAGTTCAAGCAGCTCAATTCCCGTACCTGGTAATTACATAGACTTACCTTATCTTAAAAAATTCGTCCCCTGCTTTTGGCGGGGGACGTTTTACTTTATCAATTATCAATTGCATTTGACTTTTCCCCCGAAATATACTATAATAAGAAAAAACACCCGAAAGGAAATTATCATGAATATTCTTATAAAAAACACCCGTGCGCTGCTGCCCGAAGGCGACCGCCTTGCCGTGAAGTTTGCCGATATCTATATCAGCGGCACCGATATCATCGCCGTCAACGATATCCCCGACAATTTCACCGCCGACAGAACTATCGACGGCAGCAATTTCCTCACTATCCCCGGACTGGTAAACGCTCATACTCACACATATATGTCGGTTTTCCGCAATATCGCCGATGACCTCTCCTTCGAGGACTGGCTCTTCGGTACCATAAATCCTCTGGAGGACAAGCTTACCCCCGAGGACGCCTACAAGGGCGCATTGCTCTCCTGCGCCGAGATGATAAAGACGGGCACTGCCACATTCCTTGATATGCACATGTTCAGCGGAATGACCGCCGCCGCTGCCGATAAGCTTGGCATGCGCGCCGTTATCTCACGGGGACTGGTGGGCAGCGACCGTCACGATGAGGGCGGTATCCGCCGCATGGACGAGGCTCTCGATGAGATGCAGAAGTGGAATAATAATCCTCGTCTCAGCTTCATGCTGGCTCCCCATGCGATATATACCTGCGGCACCGACTATCTGTCCTATATCATTGAAAAGGCTCATGAGTACGATCTTCCCATACACACTCACCTGTCCGAGACCGTCAACGAGGTCAACGGCTGTCTCTCACAGCATAACATGACTCCCACCGAATATCTGGACAGCCTCGGCATGTTCGATATCAGGACCGTGGCTGCTCACTGTGTTCATCTGACCGACAACGATATCCGCATACTTAAGGATAAAAACGTGAATGTTGTGCACAATCCCAAGAGCAACTTGAAGCTTGGCAACGGGATAGCTCCCATCCATGCTCTTGAGCAGGCGGGAGTGAACATCTGCATGGGCACGGACAGTCAGGCTTCCAACAATTCACTGAACCTGTTCTCGGACATGAACTTCGCGGCGCTGCTCCACAAGACGGGCGACCCGCAGGCAGTAGGCACACAGAGCGTACTGAAATTCGCTTCGGAAAACGGAGCAAATGCTCTTGGGATAAATGCGGGAGTTATCGCTCCCGGAAAGAAAGCGGATATCGCCATGCTGCGGCTCGATGTGCCTGAGTTCTATCCCCGCAACGACCTGCTTTCCGCACTGGTATACTCCGCAAACGGCACCGAGACCGATACCGTTATCATCGACGGAAACATCGTCCTCGAGCACGGTCACCTCACCATGGCTGACGAGGAAAAGATATACGCCGATGCGCAGGAGGTCATTGAGCGGATACGGTGACGGTTTATCAGTTTACAGCTGACAGTTAATAATTAACAGTTACTTTCGGAGCTGCTCTCTTTTGAGATGGCTCCGATTTTATTGTTGAATCACAACAATATTTCTCTCTTTTTTCAAAAAAACTATTGCAATTTTACCAAAAGGGTGCTATAATGTATATAATGACTTTTGCGGGGAGCCGCAGATATTATATACATATAAAGGAGCTGTTTTTATGGGTAAAAGTATCGCCGTATTCTACACATGGTCGGGTAAAACTAAGGAAATGGCGGAAAAGATAGCTGCTCTTACGGGAGCTCAGCTTGTTGAGATAAAAGCCGCAGTTCCCTACTCCGAGGACTACAAGACCTGCGTCGATCAGTCCAGACAGGAGGCTAACAACGAAACGGGACGTGCTATTGAACCCGTGAATGTGGATATGTCCGACGTTGATACCATATATCTTGGCGGACCTGTGTGGTTCTCCACCTTTGCGCCGCCGCTGCTGACATTTATCAGGGACAATAACGGCTTTGCAGGGAAAAAGGTCTGCCCCTTCTGCACCTTCGGCGGTCATTCGGGTCATTACTTCGCAGATATTCAGAAATTCTGCCCCGATGCTGAGGTCACAAAAATGCTTGAGGTCAAGGAGGGCGGCTCCGACGAGGAGATAGCCGAGTGGGTAAGCTCCATTAAGTAAACGCTTAGCTGCATATTCCGTCCGATGTCATTTTTTCGGACGGAATATTTTCTTTCCGAAAAAAATATTATAATATGTGTTTACATTTTTTCGGGATAGGTGTATAATATATTCATATCGAATCATTTTTATTGGAGGATATTGTCATGAACGAAATTGATATCAGCTCGCTTTCATTCAATCCCTTTGAAAAGATCGGAAAGCAGTGGTTCCTTATCACCGCGGGCGACAAGAAAAAGGGCTTTAACACAATGACCGCTTCCTGGGGCTTTATGGGCGTTATGTGGGGACTGGACTGCATTCAGGCAGTCGTCCGCCCCAACAGATACACCTTCGGCTTTCTTCAGAAGTACAAGACCTTTACCGTAAGCTTTTTCCCCGAGGAATACCGCAAGGCGCTGTCCTACTGCGGCACCCATTCGGGACGGGACGCGGATAAAATAGCCGAAACGGGACTCACTCCCATTTTTGACGGCGACGCCGTTTACTTCGCAGAAGCGGAAAACGTGTTCGTCTGCCGCAGAGTTTACATGCAGGCTATGAACTCCGAGGCCCTCGACAAGGAACTGCGGGAAAAATTCGTGTCCTCCGACCCCATGCACGTTCAGATAATCGGAGCAATAGAAAAGATATACGAAAAGGATAAATAATGGAATTTCTTCATTTTCTGGAGGGCATACGTTCCTCCTTCGGCAATGTGTTTTTCTCGGCATGCACCGTGCTGGGCAGCGAGATAGCACTGATTGCGCTGTTCGCCATAAATTACTGGTGCGTGGATAAAAAATTCGGCTATGAGATAGGCGCCTCCTATTTCATGTCGGGGCTTCTGGTACAGGGGCTGAAGATAACCTTTCGCGTGCCGCGTCCCTTTGTCCGCGATCCCTCGCTCACTCCCGTGGAGTCGGCGGTATCGGGCGCAACGGGATATTCCTTCCCCAGCGCTCACACTCAGACTTCCGCGTCGGTGCTGATACCCGCCGCCTATGAATACCGCAGACATAAGCTGTTCTCGGCGTTCTGCATACTGCTTATCATTCTCACGGGGCTGTCCAGAATGTATCTCGGAGTCCACACTCCTGCCGACGTGGTTACGGCGTTTCTGCTGACTCTGGCATCAACGTCGCTTATCGTGTACGAAAGACGGAAGCACGGCGACAAGGCTGCGGACATCATCAACATAATACTGACGGCGGGCGCGGTGATATCGGTTATATACGGCGCCGTGCTGAGCGCAAAGGATATCATCGAATACAAGTACCTCTCCGACTGCATCAAGTCCGCAGGGGCATGTCTCGGATTCACTGCCGGGATATCCCTCGAACGCAGATACGCCGATTTCACGCCTTCTCACCACGCCTTCGGAAAAAGCATGCTGCGGCTGCTGCTGGGATTTCTCGGCACGGGGATAATTTACTGCACCAAGCTGCTTTATGAGGACATACTTTTCCTTGACGGGCTGCGGTATTTTATCACCGTGTTCTGGATAACCTTTGTTTATCCGCTTATCATAAAAAAATCGGGGAAAATTTAATATCATACTGCCGCCGTTCCTATTTGTGGAGCGGCGGCAGCTACTTTTATCGGGCTTGCACATATTATTTCCGACGCTCGAAGATCCGTCACTGAGAGCGTCGTGAAACGATTTGATAAGCGATTCCTTAAATACCCTCCGTATTATTTTTTTCAACAGTATTCGCCATTTTACAAATCGCGGACAAACATGGTTTTAAACACTTTCAACAGCTTTTTCAACAGCTTTTACCCCGATTTTCCACATTTTCAACCGAGATTTCAACCGTGGTATTTTCTTTTTTTCTACATTTTGTATACAACTTTTGAACATTGTCCATAATAATTGCAGAAACTGCAAAGGAGAATATAAAATGGCAATAAAAGGAACTACCCGCCGTGTGATAGAGGTCAACGGCACCGACAGCTGCTTTTTTGAAAAGGCAGTGCTGTACGTCCGCCCGGAATATTTCCCCGCAGAGGATTCTTCTCTTGCCCGTGAAGCACGCAGCTACGCAGCTTTGCTGTCCGACCGCGCGGAAGAGGTCCGCAGGGAATACCGCCGCGAACGTATACTGAAAATCCTGCTCCGCATAACCATAGGACTTGCCGCAGCAGCGGTAATTCTCGGCATATATGCGCTTTCGCTGTAAAAAGATCCGTCCTGTAAGCACAGGGCGGATTTTTCTATACCTTATTGAATTTTACTTCTTGAGAGAAACTGCCTTCTTTGCATATGCTGCGATGTTTTCGGCTGTCAGTCCGAACTCCTTCAGAAGGTCAACTGCGGGACCCGAATGTCCGAACTCATCGTTCACGCCAAGCTTTACAACGGGCACGGGGCAGCTTTCGGTGACTGCTTCCGCAACTGCAGAGCCAAGTCCTCCGATAACGCTGTGCTCCTCGGCGGTAACGATCGCACCTGTTTCCTTTGCTGCCTTTTCGATAAGCTCCTTATCAAGGGGCTTGATAGTGTGGATATTGATAACGCGTGCGTCGATGCCCTCTGCCTTTAAAAGCTCGGCAGCCTCAACTGCAAGGTGTACCATAAGTCCTGTAGCAACGATAGTTACGTCCTTTCCGTCGCGGAGAGTGATGCCCTTTCCGAGCTCGAATTTATAGTCGGGGTCATCATTGATAACAGGCACTGCAAGACGTCCGAAGCGGAGATATGCGGGACCGTCAAACTCCAGAGCAGCCTTTACCGCAGCCTTAGCCTCGATATCGTCCGAGGGATTGATAACGGTCATTCCGGGGATAGTTCTCATAAGTGCGATATCCTCGTTGCACTGGTGAGTAGCGCCGTCCTCACCTACAGAGATACCTGCATGTGTTGCGCCGATCTTTACGTTGAGGTGGGGATAGCCGATGGAATTGCGGACTATCTCATAAGCTCTTCCTGCGGCAAACATTGCGAAGGAGCTTGCGAACACCTTTCTGCCTGTGGAGGCGATACCTGCCGCAACGCCCATCATATTTGCTTCTGCGATACCGCAGTCGAAAAATCTGTCGGGGCATGCCTTCTTGAAGGTGCCTGTTTTAGTTGCCGCTGCAAGGTCTGCGTCCAGAACCACCATATCGGGATATATTTCGCTCATCTGTACAAGAGCCTCGCCGTAGCTGTCTCTTGTAGCCTTTTTGATCACATCTGACATTTTCATTTCCTCCCTTAGTCCTTGATAGCGTCGTAAGCCGCCTGAAGCTCGTCCATTGCCTGCTTGTACTCGTCGGCATTGGGAGCCTTTCCGTGCCAGCCTACCTGATTTTCCATGAAGGAAACGCCCTTGCCCTTGACGGACTTCTGAATGATAGCAACGGGTCTGCCGCTGATATTTTCAGCCTCATTGAAGGCTCTTTCTATATCGTTGAAATCGTGAGCGTCCATGGTGGTAACGTACCAGCCGAACGCCTCAAACTTCTTGTCTATAGGCATGGGAGACATAACATCAGTGATCTTGCCGTCGATCTGGAGACCGTTGTTGTCAACGATAGCCACCAGATTGTCAAGATGATAGTGTGCCGCGAACATGGCAGCTTCCCATACCTGACCCTCTTCTATCTCACCGTCGCCGAGAACAGCATATACCTTATAGCTGTCGCTTGCGATCTTGCCCGAGAGAGCCATTCCGCAGGCAGCGGAGATGCCCTGTCCGAGAGAACCGGTAGTCATATCAACTCCGGGGATATGCTTCATATCGGGGTGACCCTGGAGCATTGCTCCGATGTGGCGCAGGCTCTTGATCTCTTCCTTGTCGAAGAAGCCTCTTTCTGCGAGAACTGCATAGAGCGCAGGCGCAGTATGTCCCTTTGAGAGCACAAGACGGTCTCTCGACTGCATTTTGGGGTCCTTGGGGTCAACATGCATTTTTGCGAAATAAAGATAAGTAAGCAGGTCGCTGATAGACAGCGAGCCGCCGGGGTGACCTGATTTTGCGTTATAAACGCCCTCGATAACACCCATTCTCACCTTGCAGGCAGTTCTTTCGAGCTGCTTTCTGATAGTAGCGTCCATTGTTAATTCCTCCATATATCAGACTAACGAAGCTTCGCAAGTACGTCCTTGAAGTACTGCGGGAGCTCGCTGTCAAATTCCATATATCCAGCTGTGGTCGGGTGGATAAAGCCGATCTTTTTCGCGTGGAGACACTGTCCCTCGATGCCCTTGAAGGGCTTGCCGTACACGTCGTCGCCCAGCACGGGATGACCGATATACTGCATATGCACCCTTATCTGATGAGTGCGCCCCGTTTCAAGGCGGAGCCTCACATGAGTATAATTCTGATACTCCTGCACCACGGTATAGTGAGTGACCGCATTGCGGGAGTTTTTCTCGGTCACGCACATTTTCTTCCGGTCAACGGGGTGACGTCCTATAGGAGCGTCCACAGTGCCCTCGCTGTCCTTGAAATGGCCGCAGACCACGGCTTCGTATTCCCTTGTAAAGCTGTGAGCCTTTATCTGCTCCGCCAGCTTCACATGAGAAGCGTCGTTTTTCGCCACGATAAGCAGGCCGCTTGTGTTCTTGTCGATGCGGTGAACTATCCCGGGACGTATCACTCCGTTTGTCGAGGACAGACTGTCCCGACAGTGATACATCAGCGCATTTACAAGCGTTCCCGTATAATTTCCCGCCGCAGGGTGAACGACCATTCCCTTTGGCTTATTGACCACCAGCAGATCATTGTCCTCGTAGACTATGTCTATGGGGATATTTTCCGCGGTGACATCAAGCTCCACGGGATCGGGTATCTCTGCGGAGATAATGTCGTTTTCACAAGCCTTATAGCTTTTGCCGGGAGTTTTCCCGTTGACGGTCACTCCCCTTTCTTCGATAAGCTTTGCCGCGGCGGAGCGGGAGATATCCTCCCACACGTCGGAGATAAGCTTGTCAAGGCGGGTGCCCGACTGTTCCCCGCTCACGGTAAATTCACGGATCTCACTCATGCTGTGAATTATCCTCCGATGCTGTGTCGGCGGGCTTTTCGTCCTCCTGCTTATCGAAGAATATGAACCAGATAAGCAGCAGTATCGCGCCGATGACTACACAGATATCGGCAAAATTGAATATGAATTTAAATGGGAACAGGATTATAAAATCCACCACATAGCCAAGCAGTGCGCGGTCTATGAGATTTCCTATCCCCCCGCCCAGTATCATGATTATGCAGATAATCGGGAACTTCGCCTTCGGTTTATACTTTATCAGTCCCACCACCAGCAGCGCCATCAATACGACTGTGATGATGATAAGCAGCGGTATCTTCCCCTGCAGCGAGCTGAAAGCAGCTCCCGTATTTTTATACAAAGAAAAGGTCAGGATATCGGTATCCCCCGCCGAAAGGACGGTCACAGACTGTCCCTCGGCAAGCTTTGACACGGCGAGGGCTTTAAGTCCCTGATCCGCCGCCGCCAGAAGAATTACCGACAGTATCGTTATTATTATCATCTGTTATTGTCCTTAGCGTTTTGGCTATTAGCTATTAGCTTTTCGGTTAACACTCTTTGGATTTTCCTTTGAGATTTACCGACTATTCACTGTTCGTTTTCGGTGAAGTCTCCGACTTCACGCATTTGAGACGCTTCGCTGTCAAATGCAGCGCCGCCCGTGAATTGCTTACTTTTCGTGAATATTTACTGTTTGTTTGCTGCCGTCCGCTTTTTTACACGGGCGGCGCTTTATTGCTGCTTTTTGCTTCGGCATACGGTCACTTTCGCGGGCAGATGTCGCATATGCTGATATTCAAACAACGCGGCATCAGCTGCGGGTCATCCCGCAAAGGCTGGCGAACTTTTTGATTCGGGTTACTGCTTAGTAATTGTTACCCTCACCCTCGAACCTACCTTCGCTCGTTTCCTGCTTTCGCGGCTTAATGTTCCCTAAGCTGAAAAACTCACAACGCGGCATCAGCTGCGGGTCATCCCGCAAAGGCTGGCGAACTTTTTGATTCGGGCTTACTTCCTATTTGCTGTTTCCCTCAGCCTCGCACCTTCGCTATTCACTGATAACTGTTAACTATTAACTGTTAACTATCTCAGAGGAGCATCTTGCGCAGAGGGTGGGGTGAATTGCATTTCTGCCTACGGTCTCCGAGTACATCCAGCAGCGCTCGCACTTCTCGCCGCTTGCTCTCTCAACGCTCAGCGAAAGCTTTCCGTCGAAATTCTCCGACTTGAACTCGCCGTCTCCGTTATTCACAACGTCAACCCCGGATACGATAAATACTGCGGCAAGCTCGTCCTTAAGAGCGTCTATCTCACTGAACAGCTTATCGTCTGCAATGTGGAGCGTTACCTTCGCTTCCAGCGATGCGCCGATGAACTTGTCCGCACGCTTTACCTCCAGAGCCTTTGTAGCCTCGGCACGGAGCTTATAGATAGTATCCCACTTTGCTGTGAACTCGGGTGTTACCGCGAGATTCAGCTTTTCGGGCATATCGTTGAGGAAAATGCTCTCGGTATCGTCCTGTGCGGTGTGGGGCATGAACTTCCATATCTCCTCGGCTGTGAAGGACAGCACGGGAGCGATAAGTCTTGCCACTGCGGAAAGTATACGATACATAGCAGTCTGCGCAGCACGTCTTTCCTTGGACTTTTCGCCGCAGCAGTACAGTCTGTCCTTGATGATATCAAGGTAGAAGTTGGACATCTCGGTAACGCAGAAGTTATGGATGCCCGAAACCACTGCGTGATAATCGAACGCGTCATAGCCTGCCTTTGCCTTGTCGATAAGTGCGTCAAGGCGGATAAGCGCCCACTTGTCTATCTCGGTCAGCTCATCGTAGGGAACGCTGTCGGTATCGGGGTCAAAGCCGTCGCCGTTGCCGAGGTTTCCGAGAATATATCTTGCGGTATTTCTTATCTTCTTGTATGTGTCGGAGAGCTGCTTTAAGATCTCCTTGGAAATTCTTATATCGGCATGATAATCGGAGGAAGCCGCCCACAAACGGAGGATATCCGCGCCGTTTGTATCGGTTATTTCGGAGGGCTCGATGCCGTTTCCGAGGGATTTGTGCATAGTCATGCCCTTGCCGTCGACTACCCAGCCGTGAGTGCAGACAGCCTTATAGGGAGCCTCGCCCCTCCATGCAACGGAGGTCAGCAGCGACGACTGGAACCAGCCTCTGTACTGGTCTGCGCCCTCAAGATAAAGGTCGGCGGGAACGGAATATCCTCTGGATTCAAGCACAGCGGTATGGCTTACGCCGCTGTCGAACCAGACGTCCATGATATCCTTTTCCTTGATGAATTTACCACAGCCGCACTCGCACTTGACGGTCTCGGGGATAAATTCGGAAGTATCCTTTTCAAACCACGCGTCCGAGCCTTCCTTCTCGAAGAGCTTGGAAATAGCGTCGATAGTTTCATCGTTGATGATAGGCTTGCCGCAGTCTGCGCAGTACAGGATAGGAATGGGCACGCCCCATGTTCTCTGACGGGAGATGCACCAGTCGGAGCGGTCGCGGACCATGTTCTTGATCCTTTCCTCGCCCCACTCGGGTATCCACTGTACCTTTTCGATAGCCTTTACAGCCTCGTCCTTGAAGTCGTTGACGGAGCAGAACCACTGCTCGGTAGCGCGGAAGATGATAGGATTCTTACATCTCCAGCAGTGAGGATACTGATGGACTATCTTTTCGGTTGCGAGCATTGCGCCGCTTGCAACGAGATCGGCAGCGATAGCCTTGTTAGCGTCGTCGGTGGAGAGACCCTCGTACTTGCCTGCGTCGGAAGTCATCTTGCCGTTGCCGTCAACGGAAACGACTATGCCTATCTCGGGATATTTCTTGCAGACCTCGAAGTCCTCGACGCCGAAGCCGGGAGCTGTATGAACGCAGCCTGTACCGCTGTCAAGAGTTACATGGTCGCCCACAATAACGAGGGAATCCCTGTCGAAGAAGGGGTGCTTAGCGGTCATATATTCAAGCTCTTTTCCGAGGAAGGAGCCTTCGGTGGTATATTCCTCTATAGAAGCCGCCTTCATCACCTCATCGACGAGCTCTTTTGCCATGATATAGTTTTCGCCGTTGGCATGAACTACGGTATACTCATATTCGGGTCCCAGACAGATAGCGAGGTTGCCGGGGAGAGTCCATGTAGTGGTAGTCCAGATAACGAAGAATGTCTTTGAAAGGTCAAGTCCCATAGCTGCGAACCTGCCCTTTTCGTCCTTTACGGGGAACTTTACGTAGATAGAATAGCACTTGTCGTCGGAATATTCGATCTCCGCTTCTGCGAGGGCGGTCTGACAGTCGGGGCACCAGTAAACGGGCTTCATGCCCTTATAAATGTATCCCTTCTTCGCCATATCGCCGAAAATGCGTATCTGCTTAGCCTCGAACTCAGGCTTGAGGGTGAGATAAGGGTCATCGAAATCGCCCCATACACCGAGACGCTTGAACTCCTTTTTCTGGAGCTCAACATACTTCATCGCATAATCGCGGCAGTGCTTTCTGAGCTTTATGGGAGGGATAGCGCCGTTTTCCACGCCTATCTGCTTCATAGCCTTAAGCTCGATAGGAAGACCGTGAGTATCCCAGCCGGGAATATAAGGAGATTCAAATCCGCTCATATTCTTATACTTGACGATAATATCCTTAAGCACCTTATTGAGGGCGGTACCCAGATGGATATCTCCGTTCGCATAGGGAGGTCCGTCATGAAGAACATAGCGGGGCTTGCCTGCGTTTTTCTCGATCATTTTGTAATAGGTCCTGTTGCTGTCCCATTCCTCGATCATTCCCGGCTCTTTCTGAGGAAGGTTTCCCCTCATAGAAAAGTCGGTCTTAGGAAGATTGAGGGTAGAATTATAATCCTGCGGCATATTTTTATTCTCCTTAAACTAACTTTGACCGCCCATTACTGTGCGGCTTATTATAAATACGTTATGTATTTTTGGCTTTGTTATTCCGTTGATGATTTTGTCTGTTACTTGCGATTTGGTGTTGGCTTTCGGCGGAGCTTTGCTCCGCGCATTTGATTCGAATGCTTTAGCATTATTGCTGATCAAATGCTGCGCCGTCCGAATATGACTTACTTTTCGTGAACAGCTGATGTTCGCTTGCTGTCGTCCGCTTATATAAACGGACGGCGCTTTATTGCTTCGGCTTTCGGTCACTTTCGCGGGCAGATGTCGCATATGCTGACATTCAAACAACACAGCATCAGCTGCGGGTCATCCCGCCCAAAAGGCGCCGCCCTTTGGAAACTCGCAGCCCTTGGAAAAGGCTGGCGAAACTTTTGTCCCGGGGTTACTGCTTATTTGCTGTTACCCTCTGCCTCTAACCTGCCTTCACTCGTTTCTTACTTCCGCGGCTTAATGTCACCTAAGCTGAAAAACTAACAACGCGGCATCAGCCGCGGGTCATCCCGCTATATAACGGGCTGCTCCGATACCTCTTCGATAGGCTCTGCAGCTTCTTCTTCTGCTGCTTCTTCTTCCTCGTCCTCTTCGTCCAGCCCCGGTATGTTATTTATCAGACTTAAGTGATCTCTGTACATCTCGAGCAGTGTGGTGCGGAAATCCGCTACTTCCTTGCGCAGTGCGTCAAAAGCTTCCTGCTCCTTGATCCTGCGGACGCTTGTGGAGCCGATTATCTCATCGCTCTTTACATTCGCTTCCGCTATGATCTGCTCGGCTTTCTGCTGTGCTTCCGCTATGATCTCTCTCGACTGCTTCTGTGCATAAATGAGCGCACCCTTCAGGTCCTCTTCCTCCTGCTTGAACTTCTTTACCGTCTCAACGAGAAATGCCATTTTCTTGTCCTTTTCGGCTATCTGCGCCTGAAGCTCCTTAAAGGAAGCGGAGACCTCCTTTAAAAATTCATCGACTTCCTCGGGCTTGTAGCCGGGCTTTGCCTGTTCAAACATTCTGCTGTCGATCTCTTTGGCTGTGATCATTTTAACTCCTCAATTCTCCGCAGATGATTTTAGGTATCTGCCGTATCTGCTGCGGTCTGACGCGGCTTTACCTGTATTTTTTCAGTGTAATGAATATTCTGTCCCTCCGCGATCTCCCGCCTATTTCCGAAAGTATGAACTTTCCCTTTCCTCTGACGGAAAAAACGTCACCCTCAGTCATTATATGAGACGGCGAAAACTCTGCGGAATAATTCACGTCTATCCCCTCTGACCTTATAAGCGCAGAGGTCTTGTCGCGGCTGATATCCGTCGCCGCCGATACCACGCAGTCCAGCCGAAGCGAGCTTACCGACCGTGTAAACACGTCAAAGCTGTCCTGTCGGATAATTCCTGCGGGATCTGTCAATGCTGTCCTGACGCCTACCCGACCTATCTTTGACAGGGATAACACATCCGATGCCGCTTCAAGGCACACAAGCACGTCGGTACTGCCCTCCGAAACGATGATATCCCCCACAAGTCCCCGTTTTATCTGCAGGGACATGATAGTCCCCAGAAACTGGGAATGAGTAGGCTTATCCTGACTGCGGTAGGAAAACCTCACCGCCTTAATGGGATAATCGGCGTCCTCGGGGGCGCAGTATTCGGGATATACGCACAGCTGCGTGCGGACAGCTCCCTCATAGCCGCCGAAAAAGCGATAGTCGGAATATCCCATACCCTCAAGGAGCGACCTTGCAAGCATTGCCCTGCGCTCGTCGAGAAAATCGGAATATTTCGGTGAACGATCCCTTTCGCACAGGCTTATCATATCCTCCACATGCGCAAGGAACACCCTTTCGTCCCCGTCGATCTCACAGCGTATCCCGGGAAAGCTTCTCATAAATTAAAATACTACTCCGTTGTTTTCAAGCTCTGCGGCGATATCCTCGCCCTCAAAGTTTACGTCGTAGGGGAAGATGATGAAGGTATTGTTCGCGATAGGCTTGATATTTCCGCCCTTTGCGTATGCCACACCGCCGATGAAGTCGATTATTCTTCTTGAGATCTCGGGAGTTGTCGCCTCAAGGTTAAGAACGACAGTCTTCTTGCTGCAAAGGTGATCTGCGATCATCTTTGTATCGGAGAAAACCTCGGGCTTTACAAGGATGACCTGAAGCTGTGTTGTCACCTGCATTTTGAACTGCTTGTCCTGACGGCTCTGCTCTGCTCTGGAAATAGTGGGACGAGCAGGCTCGCTTTCCTCGGTGGTATCGTCGTCGTAATCGTCCTCTTCTCCCTCGTAGCCTCCGAGACCCGCGAAATTCTTAAAGCTATCAATAAATTTTCCCATGAGTGTTAATCCTCTCTTTATATATTATATATTATATGTTCTCGCCCCGAATATGCCCGTGCCCACACGGACGATATCCGAGCCGTATTTCACTGCAAGCCTGTAATCTGCGGACATGCCCATCGAAAGGATATCCGCGCTTTTATATCTGTCCTGCACATCCGAAAAGATCCTCTGCATTTTTTCAAAGCACACCTCCGAACAGCCCGGAGGAGGGATCGTCATAAGACCCTTAAAGCGCACGCCCTCCATTTCCGATATCTCGGCGATAAAATCGTCCAGCATTTCGGGGGAAACGCCGCCCTTAGACTCCTCTCCGCCGATATTCACCTCGGCGAGGATATCCATGACCTTATTATTTTTCACGGCAAGACGGCTTATCTCGCCGCACAGCTTCACGCTGTCCACCGAATGGATAAGCGTCACGCTGTTGATTATATATTTCACCTTGTTTGTCTGGAGACGTCCGATAAACTGCACCTCGGCTTCGGGCAGATAAGCGTCCTTTTTGTCAAGATACTCCTGCACCCGATTTTCGCCCAGAAGCGGTGCGCCCGCCCTCACCGCAGCGTTGACCGCTTCGGGGGGAACAGTCTTTGTTACCGCCATAAGACGGACTTTTCCGGACGTTTTGCGATATTTTTCCTCCGTCTCGCCTATCTCACTGAGAATACGCTTGACGTTATCGGCAACATATCCATAGTCTGCGGCGTCTGACATATCCATACCATCTCCAATACTATCCGGAAGCTTCGTTTTCATTGCTGTCCGCCGCTTCTCCTTCGGTCTCCCCGTCCGTTTCCGTGCTGTCCTCTCCGTCGGGCTCATCCTCCTCGGGAGGCTCCTCGGTGGTGCTGTAGACAGGTATCTCCTCGGCATCGTCGGACTCCTCCTCTTCGGGCGGAGCTTCATCGGTCTCGTTTGTCAGAAGATACTCGGCTGTATCCACTCCCGAGATGATTATCTCGTCGTAGATATTGAGATACTCGGAATCGGCGGTTATCCTCGAAAGCAGGTAATCGCTGCACTCAAAGATAACGTCCAGCTTTTTAAACATTACGCGCTGTCCCAGAAGGACATAAACGCCCTTATTGTTGTTCTTATCGAAGCGGAGCGCCTCACGGGGGACCTTTATGCCCTCGTAATCATGAAGTATCATCTCAACATGCTCCACGCGGTGCTTGACCAGATCGAAGGTCATCTCCTCGCAGTCCAGCTGAACGATGCTTTCGTTAGGATCGTCCGTTTCGGTTATCCTCTCGATAACGGCGGTCACCGTATCTGAGGTAGACGCAAATTTCAGCTTAACGGAGTCTCCCGGGGAGAAGGTGGCCTCGGAGTTGTCGATGATGCCCACCATTTTCCATCCGTATCCGTCGATAAGCTTGCCTATGCTCTTTTCCGACCTTTTCGACTTATCCGAATTCTCGTCCTCGATTATCTGTTTGATATCATCGGCGGTGAGCTCGGCTATATTTTCGGTATTCAGAGTATTTTCATAGCCGTCGGTATAGCTTACGAAATACCCCGTGCTGTCGGCGGTTATTTCCCGCTGCGGCGCTCTTTTCCTGCCCTCCAGCTCGTTCAGGCTGCGGTAGAGCTCGTCTATGCGGTCGTTGAAGTTGACCGCGTCGCCTATAGTGATCTGATATATGCTCATCAGAGAGAGAAAGGAATCTCTTTCACTCGAAAGCCGTGAAAGGTCCTTTTTGGCAAGGTCGGTGGAGATAGTCTGATAATTCTCCTCGATAAGGGAGGAAAGGAACTCCGGCTGAGCCACCTCGGTAGTACCGGGGCTCTGAGCACTTTCCAGCAGGCTTATCTCGTCTTTCAGCTCTTCGATCCTGCCGTTGATGATGATATCCTCCTCGGAGCCGTAAATATATGCCACCACGGAGCCGTTTGCAGCCTTTCCGCCGTCGGGCATGGGATAGCTGACAGCGCCCGTTCCCGTATAAGTGATAGGCTTTTCATCGCGGACGAACACGCCGTAAAAGGACTGCATAGTCGCCGAGGACGACGCCGCTGCCGTCTGAGTCTGATACTGCTGATGCACTCTGATATATATCTGACTGGCAACGGTTATAATAGCAAAAAGCGACAGCAAAACCGTAAGAACTCTGACTGTAACGCTGTTCATAGAATAAACCGTTCCTTTCCCGGATACACAGTGCAGGCTCTACCGTTAAGCGTGGATATCACTTATCCTCCGCTTCGGAATCGAGGATAGAGATAGTTCTTGCGGGGATTATGGTAGAGATAGCGTGCTTGAAGATAAGCTCCTGCTTTCCGTCGCTCTCAACGATGACGGTATAGCTGTCAAAGCCCTTCACCATGCCCTTGAACTGGAAACCGTTAGTAAGAAAGACCGTTATCGGTATCTTTTCCTTTCTCGCATGATTCAAAAAAATATCCTGCAGATTCAGCGTCTTGTTCATAGTTTCAACCTTTCCTTTCCCGGGCATGCCGCCGCACACCCGATTCCGTGTAAATATCCCGGAATTTTTCTCTTTCTCGGAATGGAATACTTATCCGATACCGACCTTAATAATTTATTAACATAATTGTATGTATACTAATAAATACAATTATTTATTATTATAACACATAATTTTGGATTTGGCTACAATATTTAAGCACTTCTCAAGAATTTTATCACTTTGTTCATTTTTGGTCAGATTTACCCAACAAATTCGTGCATCTCGACGAAACCATGTAAGCTGCCGCTTGGCATAGTGACGGGTAGACTGTCTTATCTTATCGAGACAGCTTTCCTTATCCTCCCTGCCCTCAAAGTAAGGGATAAGCTCCTTAAAGCCGATAGCCTGTGCAGCGGTCTTCATGCCGCCGCTGCGGTAAACTCTTTCCGCCTCCTCGACCATGCCGTTTTCCGCCATGAGGGTGACTCTGCGGTCGATCCGGTCGTACAGGTCCTGTCTGTTTTCGTAGTTAAGACCTATCATGCACAGCTCATAGGGGGACTCCCTTTCGCGGCTGATACGCATATTCTCGTCGAAGCTGCGCCCCGTGGTCTCGAACAGCTCCAGCGCCCTGATTATGCGGATAACGTTATTCTCGTGGAGCCGTTCGGCAGCGGCAGGGTCAACGCTGCGAAGCTTTTCCAGCATATATGCCCTGCCCTTCAGGCGAGCCTCCTCCTCAAGGCGGCTTCGGACAGTGCTGTCGGCGGCAGCCTCCTCAAAGGAGATGTTATCTGCCAGCGAGGATATATAAAGTCCCGTTCCGCCCACGACAACGGGCAGCTTTCCGCGGGAATGCACCTCGCGGATGACTTCCGAAGCAAGCTTCACATAATCCGCCACGGAGAACGCGTCATCGGTATCGAGAATATTCATCAGATGATGAGGCACCCCAAGTCTTTCCTCCATAGAAGGGACCGCGGTGACGATATCCATATTTTTATAGATCTGCATAGAATCGGCGGAAATGACCTCGCCGTCCAGTCTTCTGGCAAGCTCTGCGCCCACAGCGGTCTTACCCGAAGCGGTAGGACCGCATATCACCAGCAGAGGTATCTTATCGTTCATTGCAACGCCGTCCTTTCTTTGGGGAGCGCACTTAGGCTATTCGCGATAGCCGGCGCTGAGACGCCATGTACTCCCGACAAGCACTAAAACAAAAGCCGACCGCATAAGCGCAGCCGGCAAAATTCCATAAAGATTATCAGTCAGAAACGTAGGGAATAAGTGCTACGTATCTTGCGCGCTTGATAGCAGTAGTAAGCTCTCTCTGGTGATAAGCGCAGGTACCAGTTACTCTTCTGGGAAGGATCTTGGATCTATCGGTCATGAAATTCTTAAGTCTGTTGATATCCTTATAATCGATCTTGTCGATCTTAGCTTCGCAGAATTTGCAAACCTTTTTACGGGTCCTCTTCATACCTCTGGAAGATCTTTCTTTTTCCTTTTCCATCTATGAAACCTCCTTGTTTAGTTTTGGCTGTAAAGTTTTCGTTGTCAGAACGGCAGATCGCTGTCGTTAATGATCTCCTCGAAATCGTCAATGGATCCGACGGAAACGGAAGGAGCCGCCTGCTGAGGAGCAGACTGAGGCGCAGGAGCGGAATAGCTGTTCTGCGGAGCGGAATAACCGCCGCCGTAGCCGCCTGCGGAAGCGCCCGAGGACGCGCTCTTTGTTTCTCCGAAGGAAACATTGTCGACCCAGACATCGGCAGTATAGTGCTTTACATCGGGGTGATTCTTGTCGTTATAGGAGCCTGTCCTGATAGAACCCTCAACAAGGATCATCTTGCCCTTATTAAAGTATCTGGAAACAAACTCGGCGGTCTTATTGAAAGCAACGCAGTTTATAAAATCCGTCACTCTTTCCTGACCGTTCTGAGCAGCCTGTGCAGACTGTGGTCTGTCGATAGCCACAGAGAATCTGCAGGACATAACGCCGTTCTGGCTCTGTCTGAGCTCAGGGTCATGAGTAAGTCTGCCCATTAAGATAACTTTATTTATCGCGCAGGAACCCAGCATATAAAACACCCTTTCCGAAAAAATCACTTAACAGTGATCATTGAACGCATAACGCCGTCTGTGATCTTAAGAACACGATCAAGTTCAGCGGGGAAATCGGGCTTAGAGTTGAATGTGTAGAGCACATAATAGCCCTCGGACTCGTAGTTGATCTCATAAGCGAGCTTTCTCTTGCCCCATTCATCAACATTGTCGAGAGTACCGTTAGCCTCGATCATTGTCTTAAACTTTTCAACCAAAGTCTTGACCTGCTCCTCTCCCTGCTTAAGAGAGAAAACGATCATAGCCTCATAGTTTTCGTTCAGCTTTGCCATTACAAAAGCACCTCCTCTTGGATTACGCCCGACCATATCACGGGCGAGGAATAATAAGCACCCGGCGCAGCCTGCCGCCGCAGACGGATACCAATAATAATAATATCACATTTCTGCGGATTTGTCAAGAGATTTTCAAAAATTTCCGAACATATTTTCGCATGAAAATCCCGCGCTTTTTTGTGGATTTTCTACATATACGGCAAAAAACGGAGCCGCCCGAAAGCAGCTCCGCTAAATTCTTATTATTGCTCCGATCAGTTGACGATAGTCTTTTCGGTCTCCTTGTCGAAGATGTGGATCTTATTAGCGTCGATAGCAACTCTGATAGTATCCTGAGGACGAGCTGTCGAACGGGGATCAACGCGAGCTGTGAGAGAGATTCCCTCGCAGTTGAGGTACAGATATGTCTCTGCACCCATCATTTCGGTGATCTCTACGTCAGCTTCGATGATACCTGTCTTAGCTGCGGAGAGGAACATTTCCTCATCGTGGATATCCTCGGGACGAACACCTGTGATGATCTCCTTGCCTACGAGATCGTTGAGAGCAGCTTCTGCTTCCTCGGTGATCTTGGACTCGGGAACCTCAACATAGTACTTCTTTCCTCTGGAGGTCTTTGTATCCTCGGAGCCGAACTCAACAGCGAACTTGCCGTCCTCGGTCTTTCTGAGTACGGAGTCGATGAAGTTCATCTGAGGAGAGCCCATGAAGCCTGCAACGAAGAGGTTTACAGGGTTTGTATAGAGGTTCTGAGGAGAGTCGACCTGCTGAATGAAGCCGTCCTTCATAACAACGATACGGTCACCCATTGTCATAGCCTCTGTCTGGTCATGTGTTACGTAGATAAATGTAGTACCGAGCTTCTGGTGGAGCTTGGAGATCTCGGTTCTCATCTGAGCACGGAGCTTAGCGTCGAGGTTGGAAAGAGGCTCGTCAAGTAAGAATACCTGAGGCTCACGTACGATAGCACGTCCCAGAGCAACACGCTGTCTCTGACCGCCGGACAGAGCCTTCGGCTTTCTGTCGAGGAGGTGGGAGATATCGAGTATTCTTGCAGCTTCTTCTACCTTACGGCTGATCTCGTCCTTAGGCACCTTGCGGAGCTTCAGACCGAATGCCATGTTCTCAAATACGGTCATATGAGGATACAGAGCGTAGTTCTGGAAAACCATCGCGATATCTCTGTCCTTAGGAGCTACGTCGTTTACGAGACGATCTCCGATATAAAGCTCACCCTCTGAGATCTCTTCCAGACCTGCGATCATACGAAGAGTTGTAGACTTTCCGCATCCGGAAGGACCAACGAGGATAATAAATTCCTTATCCTTGATTTCAAGGTTAACGTCAGAAACGGCAACAACGCCGCCGGGATATTTCTTATAGATTGATCTAAGTGACAAACTTGCCATGTAGGTTGACCTCCTAATTGATTATTGCTGCCGAGATCGTAGTTGATTTCTTACACGTCATTCGGCTATACTAATATAATAACAGATTTGCCCACCGAAAACAAGTCACTTATTAACCAAACTTATAAAAAATTATTTATTAAGTTTGACGGAAAATTTCACTAATTTGAAAACCATGTGAAAATGTGTAATTATTTTGTATAAATTTTTTCGATTTCTTTGTGCATTATTTCGCGGCAGCTTCCGAGAGGCAGTTTCTCGTCCAGCGGAAGCCCGCCTATCTGCACGCGTTTTAAGAAAACGACTTCATTTCCCAGCGCATGGATCATACGCTTTACCTGATGATATTTCCCCTCATGAAGGGTGATATACACCTTTTTTCTGTCGGGGAGCAGTTCTATTTTCGCGGGCAGACATTTTTCATCGCCGTCGATGGTCATGCCCTCCGCAAAGCGTTCAATGTAGGACTCGTCCGCTTCATGAGCAAGCTCTGCGTAATATATCTTGTCCACATGGCTTTTCGGGGAGAGCATTTTATGAGCAAGCCCGCCGTCGTCGGTGATGAACACAAAGCCCTCGGTATCCTTGTCCAGCCTTCCCGCGGGGAAAAGTCCCTTCCTGCGCAGCTCCTGCGGGATAAGCTCCAGCACCGTGGGAGAAAGCTCATCCTTGACTGCGCAGACCACTCCCGCAGGCTTGTTCAGCATGATATACACATATTTGCGGTAGTTTATCTCACTGC
Organism: Oscillospiraceae bacterium; assembly: GCA_051882725.1. Lineage (GTDB taxonomy): Bacteria > Bacillota > Clostridia > Oscillospirales > Ruminococcaceae > RGIG4694. The sequence goes on along the minus strand of JBJESJ010000056.1, from coordinate 1,876 downwards.
CGTTCACGCTGACTTTATCGCTGCCCGTAACTATCTTCATATCGTACAGCTTGGCAATTTCTCCGTTTACGGTGACCTGCCGCTTTTTGACAAGCTCCTTGGCGTCGTTCCGTGAGACATTCAGCTGCGCCGAAAGATACCTGTCAAGTCGCAGGGTCTCGGGTCTTATATACATAATGTTCGTTTCCTTTCATTTATCATTATATATAGTATACCACATCCCGCAGATAAAATCAAGAGCGGGAAGCACCCCTCCCGCTCTTCGGACGATATTATTGCTCTACCAATTAACTGATGAAAATTTATGCGCAGGGCCGCTGTCAAAAGACAAGGAAGAAAACCGCAGGAATATGCGATATTTCAAGGTTTTCTGACGAAGGATTTTGGCAGCGGGGCAAGCAGAAAATTCAACAGTTAATTGGGGGAGCAATATTTATTTACAGCGTAAAATATGCATAATAGGTCCTGATATCACAGTCGCCGGGACCGCGGTAATTATTAAGGTCCGTGCATAATCTGTATCTTCCCGGAGGCAGCTCGCCGTATATATCCTCCCAACCCTTTTTCGTTACGGTCTCATTTTCGGAAAGCAGGATCGCTTCTTCCGTAAACCAGACCCCATCATCGGATATATAAGGGACCTTCTCCCATTTTCCGCCGGCATAGCGCTCTATTGAAAAGGCTCGACCATATTCAAGGCTTCCCCCTGTATCGGTGCCGTCCCACAGATATGTAACAGTCATTCCCGTGGGTGTCACATCACTTGCAGAAAGAGTAATGCCCCATTCTTCGGGAATTATCCTCCCCTTGTCATCAAATTCGTATTCAATGCCCGAAACGGTCACCTTTCCCACAGCCGCAGGACCGTCCGATGTCAGATAATATTTTTTCTGACCGTTTACATTCAGCCAGCAGCTTTTCTTCATAATGCCGTTCTTGTAATAATAGCGTTCCCCCGACTTTGTCGTCCAGCCGGTATAAGGCTTTGTTTCGCCGCTGTCGTATACAATGTACCTGATGCCGTCCTCCGTCTTTAATATTGAGGCTTCCGCCGATACGGAACATGCCGCTATCGCCGCCGACGCCAAGAGTATCGCCGCAGTTCTTTTGATGATTCCTTTCATTGCCGTTCCTCCATATTGTAATATTTATTATTCGGGAAGTTCTATATAATAAACAATTAAAAATACCCATTTTTTTCAAAACAGTTATATTTTTGGCAATTTGTACAATTATATATTCCATAAATAAGCTTTATAAACAAAAGGCGGAGAGCAAACGTTCCCGTTCACTCCCCGCTACGCGCCGATGTCCGACGCGGAAAACCGCCATGATCTGCAATATGTATTTATCCTCTTTTGCGCGAGGTATTTCTGCGCTTGCTGTCCATATTTTTCTTGATGTCGCTCATCTTCTCGTCGGAGCTCTGCTTGAATTTATTCATCATATCTTCAAAAGCGGCTTCCTTAGTCAGCGGAGCCTTTTCCTGCGGCTGTCCCTGTGCAGCGGGACGGTTCCTGCCGCTGTTTCCGCGGTCATTTCCCCTGCCGTTCCTGTCGCCGCCCTTTCCGGATCCCTGATATCCGCCGCGTCTCATATCCTTCTGCGGGTGAGGATTCTCGGAAGCTTTTTTTATTGAAAGCGATATTTTGCCCTCCTCGCTGACCGACAGGACCTTTACCTTTACCTCCTGTCCGATGGTGAGGTGGTCTTTGATCTCGCTTACAAATGTGTTTGCCACTTCGGAAATGTGGACCATTCCCGTAACATTCGGTTCAAGCTCAACAAAAGCGCCGAAATTAGTTATCCCGGTCACCTTTCCGTCATAAATTTTTCCAACTTCCGGCTGCATTTAAATTATGATCCTCCCGACAAA
>JBJESJ010000055.1:0-13139 GCA_051882725.1 Oscillospiraceae bacterium | reverse complement strand
CTAACGCTCTTCTGTCCAAATCAATGGGCGCGGGCGACAGCGAAAAGGCCGCAAGAACTGCAGGCAACGCCATGTTCCTCGGTCTTGTTATTTATATAGTATTCCTGCTTTTCGGTCTCTTTGGAGTGGATATCTACATCTCCTCCCAGAGCTCCAATCCTCTTATCGTTTCTATGGCGACTCAATATCTGTCGCTGTGCTGCGTGGCTTCCTTCGGAATAGTGTTCTTCTCGGTATTTGAAAAGCTTCTCCAGAGCACCGGCCATTCCATGTACTCCACCATTGCCCAGATTTCCGGCGCTGTCTGCAACATCGTCCTCGACCCCATTCTTATCTACGGACTTTTCGGTCTGCCCGAAATGGGAGTTTACGGTGCCGCTCTCGCAACGGTTATCGGACAGGTACTGTCCTTTGCACTGGCTATAATCTTCCATTTCAAGGTCAACAAGAATATCAGATTCGGACTGAAATATCTGAAACCCTCCGCACATATTATAAAGGAGATATACTCCATCGGCCTTCCTGCCATCATCTCACAGGCGCTCATGTCGGTAATGACCTACGGGCTCAACATCATCATGGGCAGAGCAGACGAGAACCTCGTGACCGCTTACGGCTTATACTATAAGATACAGCAGTTCATTCTCTTTGCCGCATTCGGGCTCCGCGACGCTATCACTCCCATCATCTCCTTCAGCCACGGAATGGGCAACAAGAAAAGAATACGCGACGGCATCAAATACGGTCAGATATACACCCTTATCATCATGATAATAGGACTGCTCATCACCGAGATTTTCGCAGTGCCGCTGGCAGGCATATTCTCTCTTTCGGGCGAGACCGAGGCTCTCTGCATAAGCGCTATCCGCATCATTTCAGTAAGCTTTGTTTTCGCAGGAGCATGCATCGCATTTCAGGCAATTTTCCAAGCTCTTAACGGCGGACTTGAATCTCTTGTGATATCGGTATGCCGTCAGATATTATTCATACTCCCCGTTGCATATCTTTTCACAAAACTCATGACTCTCGGGGAAAACGAATATATCGTCTGGTTCACCTTTCCCATTGCCGAATTCATCTCGGCAGTCATCTCCGCCTTCCTCATGATAAGGATAGACAAAAAACAGATACGCCCGCTCCCCGACCCCGACGACAAGACGGAGAGCATATCCGCCGAGCCCGCTGCGGCTTCCGAGTGACCCCTGATATCTTCGACTGCATATATATACCGAAAAGCCGAGAAGGATCCATCCCTCCCGGCTTTTCGGTATTATAAGACAAAAAGGCGCCCCCGCGTCAGAGCAGGGGCAAAAACATGATATAGGATTATGGGGGTTTCCGCAGTATAGGGGTAAAATACTGCGGAAAAATGAATTGGGGGTCTTTTATAAGAAATCTGTGAGGGGTAAACACAGATTTTATAAAAGCAAATTTAGCAGTCGTGACGTGGGTTTGAAGCCTTTGTCCTCTCTCCCTTGCCACGATTATATAATAACCTATCTATGTGTAAATTCCGTGAAAGCATTACGAAATGAAAATGAAACACAGGTGAATTTACAAAGCACTTTTCACACACTTCCGGAACACTTTGCGGCACAAAATGAAAAAAATCCGCACAGGCTCCAAATGCGAGTCCTGCGCGGATAATGCTCATATTTATAATGTGCAGCTTTATTTCATTTTGCTGATCTTTGCCTGCTGCTCGTCGATTATTCCCATAAGCTCCTCGATGGTCTTGTTAGCGTTCTGCTTGCGCTTGGGAGCTATTTTTTCCTTCGGGACCACGGAATCCTTCGGCACGGAATCGGTCTTAAGAATGGGCTCGTCAGTCTCATCGGGAGGGATCACCTTCTCAGGCTCCATGGAGAAAAACTCTCTGGGAGTGCTTGCAGCGGAAGCAGCAGCAGCCACCTCCTCCGATTTTGCAGCCCAGCGGGATCTTCTTCCCGCAGCCTCCTCGGGAGCGTCCGCAGGTGAAGCAAGAGTTCTTATCTGCGCTATCCTGTCGGGGATAACGTTGCTGATATTCTGGGACATATCCGAACCGCTTTCCGCAGAGCCGTTCATCAGCTCGTCGAAAAGGCTCTTTTCCGCCTTCTTTTCCTCGGGTATCTTAACGGTCTCATTGGAAAAGCTGTCTGCGGCGGAGAAGCTTTCCTTCGGCTTTCTTCCGCTCATTTCGTCAAGGCGTTCTCCCGTAATGAGGATATCCTCCGCCTTGACAGCAGGCTCATAAACAGCCGCTCCGCTCCTGTCTATCTTAAAGGAGCTCTGCTGCTTTTCGGGCGCAGAGGTGTCAAACTTCGCCTTAACGGGAGCAAGTTCCCGATATACAGGCTCCTCGGAAGATTTTTCGGACATAACGTTGTCTCCTGTGGGGATAGGCTTTCCGAACAGCCCCTCGTCCTCGTCCCCGTCGTCGCTGTCCTTCTGGGCAAGCACCAGCTTGACGACCTGAAACAGCACGATAAGTATGCTCGGGATTATCACCACGATTATGATACCCTTTTCCGACGTAGCAAAATTCAGCAGGCTTCCCGTGAATTTGTCATAATACATAGCCTTTGCGATGACGCTTTCGGCAGGTATTTTATATGTATCGTTCACCGGGGATGTGTCATATCTTACGATATAAAACTCCTCGCCGTCCTCCTCCAGCATTTCCACAACTCTGATTATCGCCAGATTATTGTCCAGCCTGCAGAGCACCACGCTGTCCTCGCCGATATTTTCCTTCTCGTCAGCCTTGGCGAAAACGGCAGATTCGGCAGGGATCTTCGGTTCCATATTGACCGCATGGGTCTGATATATATAGTATCCGAATATCTTCGGAGCCGACCCCGTTTCCCTGAAGGAAAAATATATCACAAGCATTGCGGCAATGAGAAGGATAAGTATCCCTATCACAATAAATTCAACATACACCCACGGACTTGTTTTCCCCGCCGCAGATCTTTTTTCAGACATATTACTATCCGACCTTTCAGATATAAACTTATACTATTCTATTATATCACACATTTATAAATATTTCAACTTATTTTTTCCGAAAAATACAATTTAATATACATTTTTTACAATTATTTAAAAAGCCGTACCTTTGATAAATTGTTAACATTGTTAAACAAAATATTTCGTAAAGTTTACATAATGTTTACCATTTGTAAATAAATCAGCAGTATAATTCTAATATGTAAACAAATTACATCTATTCTGTTAATACCAAACAGCAGCAAGGCATTGACAGATATACGTCATGTTACCGTTACATTGTCAGGAGATGAAACAAATGCTGAAAAAATATGTTCTGGTAATATCGGACGATCCGGATAATGCGGAGAAAATATCAACCATACTGAACCATGGGGATTATATTACCGTATGCTGTGAAAACTGCGGCAATGCAAAGGAGCTGAACAAATCAAACGCTTTCAGTCTGCTGATATTCGACGCAGAAAAAGGTCTTCCGAAGGAAGCAAGAGAGCTTGCGGAGCATCTTGATATTCCGCTGCTGGTGCTGTGCAGGAATATCCTCGATGTACCGATGGGAGTGCGGGCACTTTCGAGACCATACAAGAATAACCGTCTCATACGCGAGGTGAACTCAATCTACGGCCTGGGCTCCGGGAAGGACAGCGAGGATACTTTCCAATTCGGCAATATCAGCTTCAGCTACTCGGGCGGCACCGTCACAAAAGAGGGAAAAAAGATCCATCTTTCTTCCCGGGAAATGGATCTGCTCGATTATCTCTGCCGAAACGCGGATATTACCCTGTCAAAGGAGGAGATCATGTCTGCTGTGTGGAAAAGCACACTGGACAGCTCTACCGTAAACGTGCATATCCTGAAACTGAGGAAAAAGCTGGAGGACAACCCCGACCGTCCGCAGTATATACGCACCGTTCACGGAAAGGGCTTCATTCTTAAGACCAAGCCTTAACGACATCATCGCTCTTCCGACATATGCTGTTATTCATTATTTCATTCAGAGGTTATAATAAACAAAAAATTCATAAATTACATATCAAAATATGCAAAAAAATCTATTGACAAAGGGAAAAAACAGAGTTATAATTTGCTTATACAGCAAAATAGCGTTGACAGGGACGGAATCGGATGCAGTCCGCAAAGAGAGCTGCCGCTTGGTGAAAGGCAGAGGGAATGTGCCGTATTCAGATCACCCTTAAGCTGCTCCGCCGAAAACAGTAAGCGGGGACGGGAACTCCCGTTACAGAGTATTCTGTTGCATGACAGAGCAGAGTGCCGATATCTTCGATGTCGGAACAAGAGTGGTACAGTGGACGCTTCGGCTTTCACCTCTTGATGAGGTGAAAGCCGTTTTTGATTATTTTTTGCTTGAAAGGGAGAGATTCATCATGCTTACTCTTGACAATGTTTACAAGGCTTCTCATAAGCTGCGGGAAGTTATCAGAAGCACCGACCTTATCTATGCGCCCAAGATACGCAGCGACTGCAGGGTATATCTTAAGACCGAAAATCTTCAGGTGACTGGCTCATTTAAGGTCAGGGGCGCTTATTACAAAATATCACAGCTTTCTGCAGAGGAAAAGGCAAGGGGCGTTGTTGCATGCAGCGCGGGAAATCATGCTCAGGGCGTGGCTCTCGCCGCTCAGAAAAACGGCATCAAGGCTGTTATCTGCCTGCCTGACGCCGCTCCCATATCCAAGATAGAGGCTACCCGCTCCTACGGCGCAGAGATATGCCTCGTGGAGGGAGTTTACGACGACGCTCACAATAAGGCTGAACAGCTTAAGGAGGAAATGGGCTACACCTTCATTCACCCCTTCGACGACGACGACGTTATCGCAGGTCAGGGAACTATCGCTCTGGAACTCCTCGACCAGCTGGACAAGATCGACGCGGTGGTCGTTCCTATCGGCGGCGGCGGTCTTATCTCGGGCATCGCATTCACTCTCAAGAATCTTAAGCCCGAGATCAAGGTATACGGAGTGCAGGCTGCGGGAGCTCCCAGCATGGCGCAGTCCATCGAACACGGTAAGATAGAATGTCTCGAAAACGTGTCCACCATCGCAGACGGCATTCAGGTCAAGGAGCCCGGCGAGAACACATTTACATATGTAAGCAAATACGTGGACGGCATCGTTACCGTTACCGACGATGAGATATCCTCGGCGATACTTGCTCTTATCGAACAGCAGAAGCTTATCGCAGAGGGCGCGGGCGCTACTCCCGTGGCGGCTGTTATGTTCGACAAGATCCCCGACATCAAGGACAAGAACGTTGTCTGCCTTGTTTCGGGAGGAAATATCGACGTTACCATTCTTTCGAGAGTTATCAAGAGAGGTCTGCTCACCTCGGGCAGAACAGCTAACCTCTGCATCGAGCTTATCGACAAGCCCGGTCAGCTCCAGGGAGTTGCGGATATCATCGCTAACTGCGGAGGAAACGTTATCTCCATCCATCACGAGCGTGCAAGCGAGGGCAGCGACGTTAACGGCTGCTATCTGCGAATCGTCCTCGAGACACGCAACTTTGAGCACATCGGACAGATACGCTCCGCTCTTATCAATAAGGGCTTCAAGCTTATAGATTAATTTTTACGGGAGGAATAAATCATGGAAAAGATCTACACCAAAAACGCACCCGACGCTATCGGACCCTATTCACAGGCTGTAAAAACAGGCAATCTGCTTTTCACATCGGGTCAGATAGCTATAAACCCCGCTACGGGAAATGTTGACGCCGAGGGCATCGAGGCTCAGACAAAGCAGGTCTGCGAAAATCTTAAGGCGGTCCTCGCCGAGGCAGGAGCTACTCTTGATAATGTAGTCAAGACTGTATGCTTCCTCGACGACATCAACGATTTCGCCGCATTCAATGCCGTATACGGAGAATATTTCACAAACAAGCCCGCACGCTCCTGCGTGGAGGTGGCTAAGCTCCCCAAGGGCGTTAAGGTAGAGGTAGAGGTCATCGCCGAGCTGTAATATCGGCTGTTTATTCAAAATCAATATCCACCGATAGCAAGGACTGCCGGAGATTTTTCGGCAGTCCTCTTTATATATAGGATTTTGCGTTGTGCAAAGTTCAAATTTGCTTAATAATTATTTATACAATCCTCTTGAATTATCGCAGGATATATGATATAATATAAAATGTATAACTATGAAACAAGGAGAATAACTATGTCTTTAAAGGTTGGTATGGTGTCGCTGGGCTGCTCTAAAAATCAAGTCGACGCCGAACGCATGCTCTATAAAATAAACGAGGCGGGCTATCAGCTTGTCAGCGACGCCGCTCTCGCAGATATCGCAATTATCAACACCTGCGGATTTATCCAGTCTGCTAAGGAAGAAGCTATCGAAACTATCCTCGAATTTGTGGCTCTCAAAAACGAGGGCAGGATAAAGCATATCATTATCACGGGCTGTCTCGCTGAACGGTACAGGGAAGAGATCCTCACCGAGATACCCGAAGCCGACGCTGTTGTGGGCATCGGCTGCAACGACGATATCGTTTCCGTTATCGAAAAGGTAAGCGGAGGCGAACAGCTCACCAAATTCGGCGTCAAGGAAGGACTCTGCCTGACGGGAAAACGTATCCGCACCACGCTCCCCTTCTTTTCATATCTGAAAATAGCCGAGGGCTGCGACAACTGCTGCTCCTACTGCTCTATCCCCAAGATAAGAGGCCGCTTCCGCAGCGTGCCTATGGAGGAGCTTGTCGCCGAAGCAGAAAACCTTGTGGAGCACGGCGTCCGCGAGCTTATCGTTATTGCACAGGATACCACACGCTACGGCGAGGATATCTACGGAAAACCTGCTCTTGCCGAGCTGCTGAAAAAACTCTGCGGTATTGAACAGCTCAAATGGATAAGAGTGCTCTATCTCTATCCCGAGCGCATCACCGATGAGCTTCTCGACGTTATCTCAAATGAAGAAAAGATCGTCAAGTACATGGATATCCCCATTCAGCACTGCGACGGGGAAATACTCAAAAAAATGCACCGCCACGGAAACGAGGAGGAGCTGAAAAATCTGTTTACTCATATCCGCGAAAAGGTGCCCGGTGTTATTATCCGCACCACGCTCATCACCGGCTTCCCCGGAGAGACCGAGGAGCAGTTCAATAAGCTGGCGGATTTTGTCACCGAAATGAGGTTCGACCGTCTGGGCTGCTTCCCATACTCCGCCGAGGAGGACACTCCTGCCGCTAAAATGGACGGTCAGCTGGACGATGACGTAAAACAGCACCGCGCCGATATCATCATGGAACAGCAGATGATAATCGCCAACGAAAACAATGTCAAGCATTACGGCGAGATACTCGAAGTTGTGACCGAGGGCTTTGACCGCTACGGCGACTGCTATTTCGGACGCTCTGCCATGGACGCTCCCGACATCGACGGAAAGATATTCTTTACGTCGCCGGGAAGAAAGCTTGTCCCCGGACTTTTCGTCAAGGTGAAGATAACTTCCGTTATGGATTACGATCTGATTGGAGAGGTGTACGATGAATCTTCCAAATAAGCTTACCGTTATGCGAGTTGTTCTCGTGCCGTTTTTCATCTTTTTCCTGCTGACCGATATCGTTCCGATGAGCCCCCTCTGGGCGCTGATAGTTTTCATCGCTGCCAGCGTTACCGACGCTCTTGACGGTCACATCGCACGAAGCAGAAATCTTGTCACTACCTTCGGAAAGTTCCTCGACCCCCTTGCAGACAAGGTGCTCGTCATCTCCGCACTGGTATGCTTTATTCAGCTCGGTCTTGCAGGGGCTGTGCCCGTTATCATCATCATCGCAAGAGAATTCATGGTATCGGGGCTGCGGCTCGTCACCGCAAATGAAGGCGTTGTAGTCGCTGCGGGGATATGGGGAAAGCTCAAGACTGCCTTCACCATGGTGGCTATCGTGTTCATTCTGCTTTTCGGAGTCATCTTCGGACTTGACCCCGCAGAATATCCCACATGGCTTTTCATCACCGAACAGGCTCTTATCTGGATATCCACCGCGCTTACCATCATTTCGGGCGGCGTTTATCTGAACGGCTACAAGAGCTACATCGACCCCACTAAGTAAGGAGTTTTTATCATGAGCTACGCCGACAAGGTCTTTATCGACAATGTAAATACTATTTTAAATGAGGGCTTCTCCGACGAGGCTCTTGAGGTACGTCCCCGCTGGGAGGACGGCACTCCCGCTCACACCATAAAAAAATTCGGGATAGTGAACCGATACGATCTCTCCAAGGAATTTCCCATTATGACCCTGCGGAGGATATTCGTCAAGACCGCAGTCAAGGAGATACTCTGGATATGGCAGAAAAAATCCAACAATATCCATGATTTAGACGCTCACATCTGGGACAGCTGGGCGGACGAAAACGGCTCCATCGGAAAGGCCTACGGCTATCAGCTGGGAGTCAAGCACAAGTATCCCGAGGGTGAATTCGATCAGGTGGACCGCGTGCTGTACGATCTCAAACACAATCCCGCAAGCCGCAGGATAATCACCAACATCTACAATCACGAGGACCTGCACGAGATGAACCTCTATCCCTGCGCCTACAGCATGACCTTCAACGTCACGGGAGACAGACTCAATGCCGTGCTCAATCAGCGCTCACAGGACATGCTCGCCGCCAACAACTGGAACGTATGCCAGTACGCGGTTCTGCTCTGCATGATAGCGCAGGTCAGCGGTCTTAAGCCCGGCGAGCTTGTGCATGTTATCGCGGACGCTCACATCTACGACCGTCATGTGCCGATAATCAAGGAGCTTATCTCCCGCAGGTCTTACGAGGCGCCGCAGTTCGTCCTTGACGATTCTGTCACCGATTTTTACTGCTTTACCGCCGACAGCTTCAAGCTGGCAGACTACAAATATAACCCGGAAGAGGTTAAATTTCCCGTTGCTATTTAAAGGAGACGCTTATGAATATTATAGTCGCAGTCGGAAGAAATTACGGGATAGGTCTCAATAATGACCTTATCTACAATATTCCCGAGGACAAGAAATATTTCCGCTCAATGACTCTGGGCAAGGTCATCGTCATGGGCAGAAAGACCCTTGAATCCATGCCCAACGGAAAGCCGCTCCCCAAGCGCCGCAATGTGGTGCTGTCGAGAAATCCCGATTACTCGGCTCAGGGCGTTGATATCTGCCACAGCTTCGAGGAGCTGTCAGCCCTGCTCAAAGACGTACCCGACGAGGATATCTTTATAATCGGAGGAGCGGAGATATACCATGGATTTCTCCCCCTCTGCAATACTGCCTACATCACATGGGTGGAGGGCGAAAAGCAGGCGGACAAGTTCTTCCCAGAGATAGACAAAATGCCCGAATGGAAGCTCGTTTCGCAGTCCGAGGAAAAGGAAGCCGACGGCGTGAAATTCATCTTCTGCAAATATATCAAAGAATAAATCAGAAAATGTTATACCAATAAGGCAGCTCCGACTGCCTTATTCTTTCAAGCTGATGATATATGCTCTGTATCTCCGCAATAAGCTCGTCATTCTCATTGGATATCAGCGGCGTTATCCTCGCCATCGAAAAGTTCAGACTGCTTATCTTATCATCATGCACCATAAGCGACAGTATCAGCTCGTATCCCTTCCATTTCTTGTTAAGATCGTTGGACAGTGCCAGCGCCCGCTCCGTGTTCCCGTTTTCGTATATGTTCTGAATGTACCTGATATCGTCCCGCAGGCTCTGCGTTACCCTGTTTACCGTAAAGCTCCCCGCCGCTGACCATAAGAATATGATGATAAGCAGTGCGGCGGATATTATCACTCGTTTCATTTTATTTTTCCTTTTTTACTATCGTGTTTATGCGGCATCCGCTCCCGTCGGAGGGGAATACTGTCACCATGTAGATGTCCTTAATCGACAGGCTCTGCTCCGAAAGCTCCCTTTCAAGCCACTCCTTGTCCCCTCCCGCAAAGGACAGGTTTTCCTCAAGCAGTATGCCGTCCTCGATGACAAGCACCGGCGGATCGGCGGACTCTCCCATTAACTGCAGCTCGCTGTTGGTCACGTTTCGGCTGCCGTATTTCGGATAGACCGATACCTTGCCTGTGGTCTCCACTATGGCAAACTGTACCTCGCTTATGTCGAAAATGTTCTCGCTGCGCACCGCCTGCAGCAGATCGTCCACCGTAAAGCGCAGCTCGTGCATCTTCTGCTGGTCGATAACTCCCCCGCTGACTATCACTACAGGTCTGCCCGACATGAAGGTCCTTATCCGCCCGTGGCGCATGCCCATGTAGGACATCAGCACGTCCAGACAGCCTAAGGTCAGTATCGGGATAAGCCCCGTGATAAGCGGCAGTGACGGGTCTTCTACGGGCAGCGTGGCTATATTTGAGATAAGGATAGTAACTGCCAGCTCCGAGGGCTGCAGCTCCCCTATCTGCCGCTTTCCCATCAGCCGCACCGTAAGTATCAGCACACAGTACAGAATTATTGCACGGATAAATATTATCAGCATATCAACACCTCTTTTCTATATTTCCCCGAAAATAACGGATTATCCCACCGAAAGGAATTTCTATGGATAAGTTAAGATTTTACGACGCCTGCGAGGCTGTACGCTCGGAACATATCCGCAGCGGCATCGGTACCCTCAGCGAAAAGACAACTCATGCTGTGCTGAAAAAATATTTCGAGCCCGACGAAAGCGGTCATGAGCTGAAAATAGGCTCCTTTGTGGCAGATATCATCGGCGAGGACGGCATCATCGAGATCCAGACGAGAAGCTTTTCTAAGCTTCGTCCGAAACTGGAAGAGTTTCTGAAATACTGTCGGGTCACCGTGGTCTATCCCTGCAGTGCGGTCACCAATATCATCTGCTTTGACCCCGATACGGGCGAGGTCTTCTCCAAAAGAAAGTCCCCCGTCAAGGGGAACAGATACACCGTTTTCCATGAGCTGGAGGGCATCACGGGATATCTTACTCACCCGAATTTCCGACTGTGCATCATGCTCATGGAGACCGACGAATACCGTGTGCCGCAGGACAAGGCTCCCAGATATCAGAAGAAAAAGCGCCGCAAAAATGCGTATGCGGCTTACGATAAGATACCCCGCGAGCTCATAGATGAGATATACATCGAAAACATTTCCGACTGGCTGTCCTTTCTTCCCGACGGGCTCCCTGCGGAATTTACTACCGCAGACATGGCGGAGCACGGCATGAACATCGATACCGCAAGGATTGTGATGAATGTGTTCAGAAAGGCAGATATTGCGCGTATCGTGGGCAAAAAGGGCAATACTTATATTTACTCCCTTAACTATTTTGAAGAGGATAGCTTATGAAAATAATTGCAAGGATACATTCTCCCTTTCCCGAAAAGTTCGGGATACCCCGTCAGAGCGGACTTGCTTTGACCTGCGCAGATATCGTGTTCGAGCCGGAGTATCGTAATCCCGACGCTCTTCGGGGGATAGAGGGATTCTCTCATTTATGGCTCATATGGGAGTTCTCCGAAGCCATTCGGGAGGACTGGTCCCCTACCGTTCGTCCGCCGAAGCTGGGAGGAAATACACGCATGGGAGTTTTTGCCACCCGTTCGCCATATCGTCCCAATCCTATCGGGCTTTCCTCGGTGAAGCTCATTGATGTGGACTACTCCTGCGATAATGCTCCCGTAATACGCGTCTCGGGCGCAGACCTTATGGACAAAACGCCTATCTACGACATCAAGCCCTATCTCCCCTACACCGACTCCCACCCCGAGGCAACGGGAGGCTTCTCCCTTAAAGGCGGCGAAGGACTGCTCACTGTCCATATCCCCGGGGAGCTTCTCGGGAAAGTCCCCGAAGAGCTGCGGCAGGGACTGTTCGGCGTACTGGAAAACGATCCCCGTCCAGGATACTCCGAAGACGGCGAAAGAGTGTATACTCTCAGCTACGGTGAAAACGAGGTGGCTTTCACCGTGGCGGACAATGTTCTTACCGTGCGGGATATTTACAAAAGATAATTGCTCCGTTGACATACCATGAAATTTCTGGTATAATATGAACAGCAAAGCCAAATCTATAACAAAGGAGAAATCTATCATGCCGTTTATCAATGTGAAAACTAACTGCGAGGTACCCGCTCCCAAGGCGGAGGCTATCAAATCCAAGCTGGGACAGGCTATCACCGCTATCCCCGGAAAATCCGAGGGCTGGCTCATGGTGGGCATTGAGGATAGCTTCAAGCTGTACTTCAAGGGCACAGACGCTCCCGCCGCAATGGTGGAGGTCAGCATCTACGGTAATGCTTCCTCAAACGCACTTACCACTCTCACAAGCAATATCACAGGGATAATGCTGGACGAGCTGGGCATTTCTACCGACAGGGTCTACGTCAGCTATATGAGCACCGGCGACTGGGGCTGGAATGGTTCGAATTTCTGATATATGAAATGTCTGCTTCCGGATGACACGTCATTCCGTGAAGCAGTTTTTTTAAGGAGGCTGTTTCAATGGAAATCAGAAAAGCTGAGATCAAAGATCTGGATGTCGTCGTCAGGATGAGGATCGAAATGTTTAAAGAAATAGGTATATTTCCGCTTCTACGGGATGATGCCGAAGAAATGATATACGAGAAATACAAGGAACTATACACGGAAGATAAATGCTGCCATTATCTGATATTCGATAATGAAAAAGCCATTGCATGCGGCGGCGCACTTATCAAGGATGATGTTCCGTTCTGTTTCAATAAGACACCGATATACGGATATATCGTTGATGTGTACTGCGTTCCCGATAAGAGAAGAAACGGCTTTTCCTCACAGATAATGACAGAACTGATAAACTGGCTTCGCATCAAAGGCGTTCATGCCGTTAGATTGAAGCCCTCCGCTGCAGGACGTCAGCTGTACGAAAAGATCGGTTTTCATGATTCCGGCGAAATGGAAATGTTCATATAGCTTTCTGCATACCGCCATCTGAATATTGGAATGTCAACGGTATTATTATGCCGTCTGTTTCTCTGTAATTAAATTTTTTATTAAAATTACGAAAAATACAAAAAAAATTCTTGCAATTTACAGCATTATGTTGTATAATGTAATTGTATGATGCAGTTATTGCGGCTGCACAGCATAGGACTGCGGATCACAGCACTTCCGGTCGGCGGTCCCAAAAACTGAAAGGAGTTTGTA
>JBJESJ010000054.1:0-13541 GCA_051882725.1 Oscillospiraceae bacterium | reverse complement strand
AAAGGGCGGCACCGTCTCCCTTGACGCAGTTGAGTTTTTCACAAAAACAAAGCGTAGCGGCGAGTCGGATAATCCCAAAGCAGATTTTCCGCCGCCCGATTCCGTGACCACATCAGCGGCTCTTACCGAAACGGAGCCTGTCACGGAGACCTCAGCTGCAGAAAATATCCCCGAAAAATCGGACGGCTCACGGGGAATGAGATTTATCATCATATTTCTCATATCGGCGGCAACGGGTGCAGTTGTGTACTTCATTTTTCCTAAGCTTAAAAAATGATATGTCAAAAAAATATATCGAATGTAAAATTTTTGTTATCTTTTGTTTTGGTGTGTACACTTTGACTGTTTTATGATATAATAACTTGTATGTGAAAAATCAATGTTCCAAAATTGTCGATGATCGAAAGGAAAAAATAGATATGAATATGGATTTTATCAGAAAGCTTCCTATACCCAAAGAGGTAAAGGAACAGTTCCCTCTTCCCGAAAAGGCAATTGCCCTTAAACAGCAGAGGGACGAGGAGATCAAAAAGGTGTTCTCGGGTGAATCGGATAAGTTTCTCCTCATAATCGGTCCCTGCTCCGCAGACAGGGAGGACGCCGTTATGGACTACATACAGCGCCTTGCAAGAGTTCAGGAAAAGGTAAGCGACAAGATAATCATCATTCCCAGGATCTATACAAACAAGCCCAGAACTACGGGTCTCGGCTACAAGGGCATGATCCACCAGCCTGACCCCTCCAAGGCGGAGGATATGCTGGAGGGTATCGTCGCTATCAGAAAGCTCCACACAAGAGCTGTTGTTGAAACAGGCTTCGTCTGCGCAGACGAGATGCTCTATCCCGAGAATCACAGATATCTTTCCGATATCCTCGGATATGTTGCGGTGGGCGCACGCTCCGTTGAGGACCAGCAGCACAGGATAGTTGCCAGCGGTCTCGATATCCCCGTCGGTATGAAGAATCCCACAGGCGGCGATATCGGCGTGATGCTCAACTCCATCACTGCCGCTCAGAGCAGCCATACCTTCCTCTACAGAGGCTGGGAGGTGCGCTCCAAGGGAAATCCCTATGCTCACGCTATTTTAAGAGGTCTTGTAAACGATCACGGTCAGTCTATCCCCAACTATCATTATGAGGATCTTATCGGTCTGTATGAAAAGTACGCACAGTCCGGTCTTGAAAATATGGCAGTTATCGTGGATTCAAACCACGCAAACTCGGGCAAGAAGTATCTGGAGCAGGTAAGGATATGCAACGAGGTGCTCCACTCCTGCCGCCACAGTGCTGATATCAAGAAGCTGGTCAAGGGCTTCATGATCGAGAGCTACATCGAGGACGGCGCTCAGAAGGTATGCGACGGCGTTTACGGAAAATCTATCACAGACCCCTGCCTCGGCTGGGAAAAGTCCGAGGAGCTTATCTACACCATCGCAGATCAGCTGTAATTATAAGCATTCTCCCTGCGGGGATAACATGGGGTCGACTCCCGTGCTCCGCACTATTCTAATCATTTATCGTATATATCATCTGCATTTCCAAATGTATTTATATCATTCCCTGTAAGTGGCTGAACTGTCGAAAGAGTAAAACAAGACGGCATCGGCACAATAATCCCCTCGGAGGCAGCAGCTTCCGAGGGGATTTTTTATGCTTTGAGGTGAGATCTCTTCCCGCAGCTGTTCTGTCACACCTTCTCCACAGGCACCCATATCTCGCTGTATGTCTTTTCAGGGTGTTCGGGGTCGGGCATAGTCAGATAGACCTCCAGATTATAATTGCCCGCAAGCTTATACTCCCTGCAGTTTGGCAGCCATTCGCTCCAGATCTTCGTATTCACGTCCTGCAGAGCCTTCGGAAGCGCTCCCCGACAAGGAAATACCGCCCATGCTCCCGCAGGGATGACCCTCGTGGTACAGCCCTCGGGGATATCCTTCCACGGAACATAATCATCCGCTATCATATAGTCGAAGTCCTTTCCGTTTCCGTCAATGCACACTCCGTACATTCCGCAGACTATATCTCCGCCGCCCGTGCTGTAATGCTCATCCCAGAACTTGGGTATCTCCTCGTAGGAGGTCTCCATATTGAAGCTCCTTGTTCTTCCCACAACCGTAAATGCCGATTTTTCAACTATTTTGTACTCTAACATAGTACCGCCCTCCAATGTAAGCTTTATTCTTAAGGGTGCAAAGTGCCGCAGACCTGCTCCCTTTTCTTTTGCAGCCGTGGGAGATATCCCGTGAAACTTCGTGAACGCCCGCGAAAAGCTGTCGGGCGAATCATAGCCGTACTTCAGCGCTATGTCGATGACCTTCGCTTCCGACGATGAGGAAAGCTCCTGCGCCGCCAGCGTAAGCCTGCGGTTACGGATATACTCCCCGACGGTAAAGCCGCACAGCACGCTGAATATCCGCTGAAAATGAAACTCCGACACATACGCCTTTGCTGCGATATCCTTCACCGACAGCTCCTCGGTGAGATTATCCTCCATATATTCAACAGCACGCTGTATTCCCTCTGTCCAGCTGTTCACGTTCATCACTCCCTTCTCCCCGTCTGTGTATCCATTATATCACAAAGGGCAGATATTTTTCCCGACTTTTTCTGCTTTCTAAAGCAGGTGTTTCAGATAGTATCTATGGAACCGCTGTTCAAATCGCTTCCCGGCACTCTCGGTAACGGATTCTCCGAGCGTCGGAAACGATGGCTTCGCTTTTGATCAGCGTTTCCCTATATTATATAATATCCTCCGACAGCTGTCAACCCAAATTTATTAAAATTGAATAAATTTACTATTGAAATATCAAATGATATGTGTTATAATATACTTATCTGTATATATTGCGGAGGGAGGACTATTTATGGTCAATATTGACAGCTATCTTGGCAAGGTGGAGCTTTCCTACAGCTATCTTTCCGATCTGGTCAGATATACCGCTTCGGGCTGCTTCGGCGTTGCCGACCTGAATGCGGCAGACAGATTCCACAGCTTTTTCCGCTTTTTAAAGGGCGGCGCCTTCAACGACAAGGGCGTTGCTGTGGAAATGAGAAACGGCAGACTTTACATCGCAGTTCATATCACCGTTTTATACGGAACCAATATTTCCGCTCTTTCGGAAAATCTGTCCCACAAGATAAAATATACCATTGAGGACAAAACAGGTCTGCAGGTAGGCAGGATAACTGTTTTTGTCGATGGCATCAAATCATAAAGGTATGGAAGGAATGATACCCGTGATAAACGGTTCTTTACTTAAAAACGCCTTTATTTCGGCGGCTGTAACCATTTCAAACAATAAGCGCACCGTGGACGAGCTCAATGTATATCCCGTGCCCGACGGCGACACCGGCACAAATATGTCCATGACTCTGGGCAACGCTCTTACGGAGCTTTCGGGCGCTTCCGACGATATCTCCGCTTCCGAGGCGGCGGATATCTGTGCTTCGGCCATGCTCCGCGGCGCAAGAGGAAATTCCGGAGTTATCCTCTCCCTGCTTTTCCGCGGCTTCGCTAAGGGCTTCTCCGGAAAGGACGAGATAGGCTGCGACGATATCGCAAATGCTCTCGCTCTCGGCGTGGAGGACGCTTACAAGGCAGTCATGAATCCAACCGAGGGAACTATCCTCACCGTGGCAAGGACTGCTTCCGAAAAGGCTGCACAGTCCGCAAAGCTCACAAATGACCCCGTTATCCTCTGGACGGATATCTGCTCCGCCGCAGAAGAGGCTCTGGCAAAAACTCCCGACCAGCTGCCCGTGCTGAAAAAGGCCAAGGTCGTGGACGCCGGCGGAAAGGGTCTTACTATAATCTGGAACGCTATGCTTGAGATATTCAAGGGCGGCAGTATCCCCGAACAGCTCGGAAAGTCCGAGTCCTCCGCCGCTAACACCACCGTGGGCGACTTCGGCGACGAGATCATCACCTTTACTTACTGCACGGAATTTATCGTCAGAAAGAACAGCGGCTGCCCCGACGCTTCAAGGCTGAAGGCTTTCCTCGAAACTATCGGCGACTGCGTTGTTGCCGTGGACGATGACGATATCATCAAGGTACATGTTCATACCGACCACCCCGGAAAGGCTATCGAAGAGGGTCTCACCTTCGGCTCACTTATCAATCTCAAAATAGACAACATGCGCTATCAGCACGAAAACAAGGCTAAGGACGCTAAGCTCACCCGTGAGAAGAACATCGTTCCCGCTGAGCCTGTGAAGGACTTCGGCTTCGTGGTCGTCGCTAACGGTTCGGGCATCGAGGAGATGTTCAGGAATCTGGGAGCAGACTGCATCGTCCGCGGCGGTCAGACTATGAATCCCTCCACCGATGATATCATCAGAGCGGTATATTCCGTTCCCGCTCAGACTGTGTTCGTGCTGCCCAACAACAAGAACATCATCATGGCGGCTGAGCAGGCTGTGAAGCTCTCCGAAAGGAAAATCTGCGTTATCCCGTCAAGGACTATCCCTCAGGGCATGAGCGCTATGCTCAATTTCGACGCGGACGGCGATTTCGATACCAACCGCCTCAACATGACCCGCGCCATGGAAAATGTGGCTACGGGACTTGTCACCTTCGCCGCAAGAGACAGCGAAATGGACGGCCATGCTATCAAAAAGGGCGAGATCCTCGGTCTTGAAAACGGCAAGCTCGCCGTTATCGAAAAGAACGTCAACAAGGCTGCCTACAAGGTCACAAAGAAGCTTATGCACAGCAGCGCTTCCTATGTTACCCTCATCTACGGCGCGGACGTTACCGAAAACAGGGCGGAAGAACTGCGCGAATATATGGTCTCCAAATTCGGCGGCTCTGTGGACGTAAACTTCATCAGCGGCGCTCAGCCTGTTTATTATTACATTATCTCTGTGGAATGATATATAATAAAGCGGTTTTTCGGACCGCTTTATTTTTTTATTGACAAATTGACGGTAATATTATATAATAGTGGTATAAAATACAAACGATATTCATATACATAATAAGTATACATTATAAACGGAGTGATCTTCTTGAACTTTATCAAAACTGCCGACATCAACCGCGGTCTTGAGACCGACAGGGAAAAATTTATCCTGATGTCCGAACAGAATTATTCCTCACAGCTGGAACAGGCTGCCGAAAAGATATATCTTGACCGCAAAACACGGCCTATCGTTCTTATTTCGGGTCCGTCGGGCTCCGGAAAAACTACCTCCGCACTGAAAATATCCGAGCTGCTCAAAGCCCGCGGAGTCAACGTGCATACACTCTCCATGGATAATTATTTCCTGCCCTCCGATATGGGAGAGCTCCCTCTGGACGAAAACGGCAACGTAGACCTTGAATCTCCCCAGAGACTGGATATCAAGCTTTTCTCCGAGCATCTGGAGAGAATTTTCATGGGCGAAGCAGTGGACGTTCCTATCTTCGATTTCACCACCCAGCTCCGAACAGGCAGCGTCCCTCTGCGCAGAAAGGCAGACGAGGTCATCATCATCGAGGGTATCCATGCCCTTAATCCTGAGGTCACGGGCGATACCGACAGCTTTACAAACTGCCTCTACATCAGCGTCAGAACGAGAATAGTTTCCTCCGACGGCGATGTGCTCCACCCAAGACTTATCCGCCTTATGCGCCGTCTCAGCCGCGACCGCCTTTTCCGCGGCAGACGGCTTCAGGACGTTTTTGAGATGTTTGACAGCGTCTCCGCAGGCGAGGAGCTCTACATCATGCCCCACAAGCACAGGGCTGCCTTTGATATCGATACCTTTATGCCTTTTGAAGCGGCGATATATTCCGAGATACTCCACAGCGAGCTGCTGGCTATCGAAGATGATATGACGGATAATTACAATTACCGTCAGATAGTGAAATTCCTCGGCGAGATTCACCCTGTCGCTGCAGATGTCCTGCCCGAAGCTTCGCTTATCCGCGAGTTTGTCGGCGGCAGCAGCTTACAGTACTGACAGAAAGGAAGGACCGAAAATGCTCTCCGAATTAACGCTTATCATCACCGAAAACGAAAATGAGATCATACAGGTGAAATATGAGCTTGATTCGGTATGCCCTTATCACGGCAGTACAAGGCTCGACGTTGCGGAGCTGCTGTCGGGCTATGAGAAAAACAGGGGGAATATGCAGTACCTTAGCTGCGCAGCCGCAGTTTTTGAAATGCTCTGCCGCGGCGGTAAGCTGCACTGCATTTCCGCGGAAAATGCCGCTCAGCTTGAAAAAATATTCAAGCTTTACAGCGCCCTCTCCTATGAGACCCGGCGGCAGGAAAAGGCTCTCCGAGCTGTCGGGGAACAGTGCTCCGATATGCTCCGCGCTGCGGAAAGGATAGCGGGTATCATCCGCAGTCACACCTTTGAAACGCTGACCGCACGGGATCTTGACGCTATGAAAAGCTATCTGAAAAAGCATATCCCCGCCGTTTCCGAGCTTATGAGCTATCCTCCCGATATCATGGACGAACTGCGGCCTGTGTTCGACCTTATGCGCATGCTGGTGGACTTCTCCCCCACCGACGCCGACCGTAAATATATCGACAATATTTTCAGGACCTTTTATTGTTAAGGAAGCGCTGAGCTCAGACAAAGCCATCGTTTCCGACGCTCGGAGATCCGCCGCGAGAACTTCGTGAAACGATTTGATCAGCGGTCCCATAAAAAAACGTCTGAAAACGAAGAACAGCTTCGCTTTCAGACGGTTTTTATTTCGTAAGAGCCGCGGTCTCATTTTCGGCGATCCTGTGAGAACAGATTATGCTCCTGATATTACGGTACAGATATGGCTTCAGAGTCTGCATATCCACGGGCTCGCTGTACAGTATGGCGCTGTAGCAGGTGGAGCTTACCAGCTCGACTATCATAAACAGCATGATCTCGGGGTCGTCGTACTTTTCGGGAAATCTTTTCAGAAGCTTCACGAAATCCTCTTTGAAATCAATATCGTCCTCATAGACGGGGGTGCTCATAACATTCTTGAATATCCCCCAGCTCAGATTTTTTGATATGAATTTCAGCAGATTGGGATTTTCCGACAGCTGATCTACTATGCTGTCGATTATAAAAATCATCGTGTCCTCAAAGGTGGACGCTTTCTCGGCAAGACTGTCCAGTCCCGCCGCCGCGTTTCTGAAAAGCTGACTTGACTTGTGACAGATAAGCTTATTGTTGATATCGTACTTGTCCTTGAAATACAGATAAAAGGTGCCCTTTGCCACTCCCGCCTGATCTGCGATATCCGAGATAGACGTATTGTTTATCCCCTGCGACATAAACAGCCGAAAAGCCGTTTCCAGCAGGGAATCTCTTTTTTGTTTTTTATTTTCGTCCAGCTTGCCCATTCTGCGCCTCCACAAAGAATACAAACTCCTATCGGATGTATATGTATATTATAACCTTTATAGGGACAATTTGTCAATGTAAGAAAATGACTAAAAGTCATTTGTTTTTTTATGATATTTGTGCAATCGGCAGCTTGCAGACATCCACCCACTTGATATAATCTGAATATTTTTCAAGTTCCTCAAGAGTGAGTTCAATGGCGCTGCTGCTGCTTCCGCAGGCGGGGAAAACCGTTTTGAACCGCTTCAGCGACTCGTCGAGATATACCTCCACGCCCTCATTCACCGCAAATGGACATACTCCGCCCACCGCATGGCCGATAAGCTCCTCCGCCTCGTCGGGAGTGAGCATCTTCGCCTTTGCGCCGAACTGCGCCTTATACTTGGGATTGTCTATCTTCACATCGCCCGCCGCAACCACGAGTATGGGCTTTCCGTTTACCATGAAGGACAGCGATTTTGCTATCCTGCAGGGCTCGCAGCCCAGAGCCTTTGCAGCCAGCTCCACCGTTGCGCTGGACTCATTCAGCTCCTGTATCCTGCCGTCAATGCCGAAGACTTTGAAATACTCTCTTACCTTTTCTATTGCCATTGTGGACCTCTCCTACTTCATACCCTGTATCAGTTCATAGACCTCCCGGGCAGTGTCGATATTTACTCCCGCAGTCCGCGCTATCTCGTCGGGAGACGCGTTTTTCAGCTCGGTCTTCGTGCGGTATTTCATCAGCAGCTTCTGCGCCTTTTTGTCGCCAATGCCCCTGACCTTCGTCAGCTCCAGAGCGTAAGACTCCTTTTTATGCTTGCTGCGCTGAAATGTTATGGAAAATCTGTGGACCTCGTCCTGTATCCTCGTCAGCAGCATGAACGCCGCCTTTGTTTCGGTTATGGATATCTCTCCGCCGCCCGTGGCGATTGCCCTTGTACGGTGACGATTGTCCTTCACCATTCCGAATAGGGGCACATCTATGCCCATTTCCTCCAGCACGGGAGCCACCGCGTTGACCTGTCCCTTGCCGCCGTCAAGGAGTATCAGATCGGGCAGAGTTGCAAAGCCCTCGTCAGTGTCGTCGGGATCCAGATAATGGCGGAATCTCCGCTCCAGCACCTCCGCCATGCTGGCGTAGTCGTTCTGTATCTCCACCCTTTTTATGGCGAATTTCTTGTACGCCTTCTTAAGCGGTCTGCCGTTTTCGTAGACCACCATTCCCGATACCATGGACTCCGAGCCAAGGTTTGAGATATCGTAAGCCTCGATGTAAAGGGGCGGCTTAGGCAGTCCCAGCACCTTTGCCAGCTCTTCGAGGGCGATAAGCTCGCTGCCTGTTCTGCCCACCCGCATGGAAAGATACTCTCCCGCGTTTGCCTTAGCCAGCGACAGCAGCCGATATCCCCTGCCCATCTTCGGGAAAAGCAGGCTGACTGCATGGCCGCTCCTTTCGCGGAGCAGCTTTTCCATAATCTCGCCGTCGGGAAATTCCTCGGTGAGTATCTCACGGGGTATCTCCATTCCGGGCTTGTAATACTGGGAGATGAATTCCTCGATGATATTATCGCTCTCGTCGGACGCTCCGAGGAAAAACTCCGCCCTGTCAACAAGCCGTCCTCCGCGGTACATTATCACCGCCGCGCAGGCATTCCCTCCGTTGACGACTGCGGCGATAACGTCTGTATCGGGCATATTTTCGGCGATTATCTTCTGATTGTCCGCTGCCTTCCGGATTGCCTTTATCCTGTCACGGTATCTTGCCGCGGCCTCAAAATCCAGCTCCTCCGAGGCTTCGTTCATCTTTTGGGTAAGCTCCTCCACCGACTGCACCGAGCCGTCGCGTATATACTCCACCGCTTCCTTTACGATGTCGTTGTAGTCCTCCTCGGAGATGCAGCCCGTGCACACGCCCATGCACTGCTTGATGTGATAATTCAGACAGGGACGGGTCCTGTTTATCTCCTGCGGAAATTTCCTGCGGCAGGTAGGCAGCGCAAATACGCGGTTTGCTTCGTTGACCGCCTGCTTTGCCACATATGAGGACGTATACGGTCCGATATAGGTGCCCTCGCCGTTTTTCTGCAGCTCAGCGGTGATGCGTGGGTATGGCTCGTCCGATATCTTGATGTAGCAGTAGCCCTTGTCGTCCTTTAAGAGGATATTATATTTCGGGGAATACTGCTTTATCATGGAGCATTCCAGCACCAGCGCTTCGTACTCGGAATCGGTGACGATGAAGTCGTAATCGTAGACCTGCTCCACCATCTTCGCCACCTTGGGCGTATGGTCGGGAGACTTGCAGAAGTACGATATTACGCGGTTCCTGAGATTTTTCGCCTTGCCGATGTATATGATGTGCCCCGCTTTGTTTTTCATCTGATACACCCCCGGGGAGGTGGTCAGCTTTGCAGTCTTTTCGCGGAGATAGTCCAGTCGTTCGTTCATGATCATTGACCCTTATCGGCGATGAATCGCCACTCGATATCACGGTATTCGGGAGTTGCATAGTTTATCCCCACCCGCGGAGCAGTCATTATTTTCGGACGGGCTCCGTCGTCGCATATCCTTATCCGCGGATTATCCACGAAGCTTTCGCCGTTGAAGCTCTTGTCTATGTGGAGCGCCTTTGTCAGCTTTGCGGGACCGTTATACAGCTCGCAGCTGCGGATAAGCACTCCCTGCGGGATATCCTTTTCGCCGGTGATAACGTTCATCAGCCAGTGCATGCCGTAGCAGAGATAGACATATATCACTCCCGGCTCGCGGTACAAAAGCTCCGTCCTCGGAGTCCGTCCTTTTGAAGCATGGCAGGCGGTATCCTCCTCACCGCGGTAGGCTTCTGTTTCGTCGATGCGAAGCACCACCTCGGAGCCGTCCTCCATAGTGCGGACTATCAGCTTTCCCACCAGCTCGGGCGCAACCTCAAGGCAGTCTCTGTGAAAAAATTCCTCGGATAAGGTCTTCATAGCTCCTCCAAAATGCAAAAGACTCCCGTTCAGATGAACAGGAGTCGGAAATTGCGGTAAATTATTCAGCAGCGTAAACGCTTACCTTCTTGCGGTCTCTGCCTAAACGCTCGAATTTTACTGTTCCGTCGATCTTTGCATAAAGCGTATCATCGGAACCGATGCCAACGCCTGCGCCGGGGTGAATGTGTGTTCCTCTCTGACGAACGAGGATATTGCCGGCAGTTACAAACTGACCGTCAGCTCTCTTCGCGCCAAGTCTCTTGGACTCGGAATCACGGCCGTTCTTAGTGGAACCCATACCTTTCTTATGAGCGAAGAACTGCATAGAAATTCTGATCATTGTGTTACACCTCCATAACTGATATGCGAATAGTACCTTTGTAATCCTGCGAAATGAAACCGATATGCGTATATAAGCTTTCGATAAGCTTTTCCGCACTTTCGCAGCGGTTTTTCAGCATAAGCTCCAGCAGATTATTTTCGGCGTACACATCGGCTTCGGCGTTTAAAAAGTCCGTAACCGTGTTTGCCGCAAACATTGCCGCCGAGGACACCGACGCGCATACCACGTCCTGTCCCTCGTCCGCATAATCTGCGTGACCGGATATGCCAAATCCCGTGAATGCTCCGTTTTTCTTGTAGAAAACAGCCTTTATCATGGGAAATTATGCCTTGATAGCTTCGATCCTTACCTTAGTGTAGGGCTGTCTGTGACCCTGCTTCTTGTGGGACGAACCCTTCTTGGGCTTGTAAGTGAAAACAGTGATCTTCTTAGCCTTGCCGTTCTTGATGACCTTAGCCTCTACGGAAGCACCGCTTACATAGGGAGCACCTACGTTAAGAGCGCTGTCGTTGTTAACAGCTACTACCTTGTCAAAGGTAACGGTATCATCAGCGTTTACGTTAAGCTTCTCGATGAAGAGCTCGTCGCCCTCCTTGACCTGATACTGCTTTCCGCCTGTTTCGATAATTGCGTACATTTGTGGCACCTGCCTTTTTCTAAAAACTCGCTGTGAAGGCGCATGCGAAATCGCATGACTTCAAAAGCCTTTTACATGCGGCTTTATTATTATAACATACTTATCTTCGTTTGTCAAGGGCTTTTTCAAATTTTTTCGGATTTTCTGCCGATATTTTTATTTATAAAGAATATTGATATATTCCTCGATTATCTTAGTGCACTTCTCAAAGCCCAGCTTGTTGGTATCAAGACAAAGGTCGTAGTTGCGCACATCTGCCCAGTCATGTCCCGTATGGGACTTGTAGTATGCGCTGCGCTCGCGGTTTATCTTATCCACCTGCTTTTCGGACTCCTTGCGGTCCCAGCCGCAGACGTCCATGGTGTTCTTCACGCAGGTCTCCTTATCCGCCCAGATGAATATCCGCAGGGTATTCTCCCTGTCTGCGAGCACGAAGTCCGCACATCTGCCGATGATTATGCAGGGCGACTTCTTCTCCGCCAGCTCCTTGATTATCTTCGCCTGAAAGCTGAACAGATTGTCCTCCGAGGTGAAATCCGCGCTGGACGGCGACTTTATCTCCCCGTCGTAGACCTTGACCTTTTTGAAGATACCGCCGCTCGTCCGCTCGTCGGCAAGTCCGAAGAGGCTCTCGTTTATGCCGCTGTCCTCCGAAGCGAGCCTGATAAGGTCCTTATCATAATAAGGGATACCCAGCTTTTCGCTGAGCATTTTTCCGATAGTGCGTCCTCCGCTGCCGAAGGCTCTGGAAATGGTGATAACGTAATTTTCCATATGCTCCTCCCCTATTCTCCCAGATATGCTTTCTTGACGGAATCGTCGTTCATAAGCTCCTTGGCGTCGCCCGAAAGCACGATATTTCCCGTTTCAAGGACATACGCACGGTTTGCTATGGACAGTGCCTTCTTTGCGTTCTGCTCAACGAGAAGGACTGTAGTGCCGCTCTCGTTCACCGATTTTATGATATCGAATATCTCATTGACATACAGCGGAGAAAGCCCCATTGAAGGCTCGTCCATGAGAATGATGGACGGGTGAGACATGAGTGCTCTTCCCATTGCAAGCATCTGCTGCTCGCCGCCGGAAAGAGTTCCCGCCACCTGAGTGCGGCGCTCTTCAAGTCGGGGGAAGCGCTTGAATACGTTATCCAGTGATTCCTTTATCTCTGCCTTGTCCTTTCGGGTATATGCTCCCAGCATAAGATTTTCGTACACGGTCAGTCCCTGAAAAATTCTCCGTCCCTCGGGAACATGCGCCATTCCCATAGTTACTATCTTATGCGCGGGAGTTTTCGTGATGTCCGTATCGTTGAACACTATCTTGCCCGACTTCGCCTGAACAAGTCCCGTAATTGTGTGCAGAATGGTAGTTTTTCCAGCGCCGTTTGCACCGATAAGAGCGATTATCTCCCCCTGCTCAACGTCGAAGGAAATGCCCTTGACAGCGTTTATCGCGCCGTAATATACCTGTATATCCTCAATATGCAGCATTGACATGACAATTCCCTCCTATCATTCGCCCAGATATGCGGTGACTACCGCAGGATCCTGCAGTACCTCCGAGGTGATGCCCTGTGCCAGCTCCTGTCCGAAGTTCAGCACGGTTATCTCCTCGCAGATGCCCGAAACCAGCTTCATATCATGCTCAATGAGCAGTATCGTCATATCGAAATTATCCCTTACAAATCGGATAGTATCCATAAGAGACGCGGTCTCGTTGGGATTCATGCCCGCTGCAGGCTCGTCTAACAGCAGCAGCTTCGGATTTGTCGCCAGCGCTCTTGCTATCTCAAGCTTTCTCTGTTTTCCGTAGGGCAGATTGGATGCCAGCTGCTCCTTTTCGCCCTCCAGTCCGAACACCTTCAGAAGCTCCTCAGCACGGCTGTTCATCTCGCGCTCCGCCCTGAAATATCTCGGCAGACGAAGTGCGCCCTCAATAACGGAATATTTCATCTGATTGTGAAGTCCGACCTTAACGTTGTCCAGCACCGACATGTTGGAAAACAGACGGATATTCTGGAAGGTGCGGGCTACTCCGCAGCAGTTTATCTGTGCGGGGGGCTTTCCCGTGATGTTCTCCCCGTCGAGGATTATCGAGCCAGAAGTGGGCTTGTACACGCCCGTCAGCATGTTGAAAACGGTAGTCTTTCCTGCGCCGTTGGGTCCGATAAGTCCGTAAAGCTGTCCCTTGTCAATGGTCATGTTGAGCCCGTCCACGGCTTTCAGTCCTCCGAAGGATATGGAGAGCTGCTTTACCTCCAGCATGGGAGTTTTTGCTG
>JBJESJ010000053.1:0-48689 GCA_051882725.1 Oscillospiraceae bacterium | reverse complement strand
GACGCTCTGCTTGAGGTAGCTTTCGACGAAAAGGGCACCAAAAAGCTTATGGCAAATTATGCAAAGATAGTAAAAATATAACATTTTTCCGAAATTTTTCACCGCGTCGGTTCAGACGCGGTATTTTTTCTGTCTTTTGGCATAATTATTTATAAACACCATACGCTTTTTTTCAACATTTTTGTATACTTAAACAAAATATACAAATCGTTATAAAAATAACAATACTCTATTCATATATTTTTTTTATAATATTTATAAGATAATACGATCGGTGGGCTATCCCCTGTATGCACATCCGCACTGACAGCATAAGGAGTGTGATAATATGACAGAGCTGCATGGAAAAGGAGTTTCAAAAGGAATTGCAATAGGCAGATCAAGCTTCTACCAAAGGGAAAAAATATGTATAAATCAGTTTCACAGTGACGATTCCAAAGAGGAGATCAGCCGCTTCAGATCAGCCTGTGATATTACGCTCTCCCAGCTCGATGAGTTATATAAGCGCGCTCTGACGCAGGTGGGCGAGGACGAAGCTATCATCTTCAATATACATAAAATGATACTCGACGATTCTGACTATGTGGGCTCGGTGGAAAAATATATCACCGAAGAGCACCTCAGCGCAGAATATGCTGTTGCACTGACCTCGGAAAGCTTCGCTTCCGTGTTTGCCGCAGTGGAAAGCGAATATCTCAGATGCCGCGGTGCGGATATCAAGGACGTCTCCGACCGCCTGATGAAAAATCTGATGAACATGCAGTTCTCCAATGAGAACAGCGAGCATGAACACATTATCTTCTCTGACGATCTGGCTCCCTCCGAAACTATCGGACTGGACCGCTCCAAGGTGCTGGCATTCTGCACAGCCTTCGGATCAAGCACATCTCATACCGCCATTCTTGCCCGTACCATGAAGATACCCGCCGTGGTGGGTCTGGGCGCAGACGCGCTGAACGAGGACTTCAACGGCAAGGACGTTATCGTTGACGGCACCAACGGCGTTATATACATAGACCCGGACGAAAAGACCCGCACCGAAATGACCCGCCGCCGCCGCTTTGAGCTTGAACGGGAAAAGCTGCTCCGAAGTCTGGTGGGCTGCGACAACGTCACCGCAGACGGCAGACGCATCAACGTCTACGCCAATATAGGCAGCATCGACGAGCTTGCCGATGTGGCAGCCTGCGACGCAGGCGGGATAGGTCTTTTCCGCAGCGAGTTCCTGTTCTTAAACGGCTGCTCGCCGAGAGAGGAATCTCAGTTCCGCTGCTATCGGACCGTGCTGAAAAAGATGAACGGCAAGCCCGTTATCATCCGCACCGCCGACCTCGGCGCGGATAAGCAGCCCCAGTTCATGGAGATACAAAAAGAGGATAATCCCGCGCTGGGCTTCCGCTCCATAAGGATAAGCCTCACCAACAAGGACGATTTCAAGGTGCAGCTCCGCGCGCTGTACAGAGCCTCGGTCTACGGCAGCTTAAGCATTATGTTCCCGATGATAACCTCCGTGGAGGAAATACGGGAGGTCAAGGATATCCTCAAGGAAGTGAAGCAGGAGCTTTCCGCCGAGGGAGTGCCCTACTCCAATAACGTGCCTATCGGGATAATGATAGAGACCCCTGCAGCAGTGATGATAAGCGATCTTCTGGCGCAGGAGGTGGACTTTTTCAGCATAGGCACCAACGATCTGACCCAGTATACCCTCGCAGTTGACAGACAGAATTCCCGCCTCGAAAAGTTCTGCAATCCGCACCACACGGCGATACTCCGCATGATAAAAATGACCGCCGACAACGCCCACAAGCACGGCGCATGGATAGGCATATGCGGAGAATTAAGCTCCGATACCGAGCTTACGCAGGCGTTCCTCGAAATGGGTATCGACGAGCTTAGCACCTCCCCGCAGATGGTGCTGCCGCTCCGCGACAAGATACGCAGGACCGACCTCAGCAAGAGCAGCTCGCTGCAATCACTGCTGTGCGTGAATAACTGACCCGAAGAAGGTGACATCCTTGAAAAAGTCCTTTCCGTGCTGCTGAAGATCGCAGCGGTCATATTTAGCTGTTCGCTTGCAGGAATACTCTTTTTAAGTATCTTTCCGGTAAGCAGACCTGATACGGGAGAAGATATTTCCGTTATGCAGTCATTACTCTATTTATTGGAGTTTGTAATTGCGGGAGCAGTTATTCTTGCTGTGGTCGTCGGAATGATCGGAAGCGTGATAATTTTCATCAAGTGGATAATTGCACCGGAAAAGGAATCTAGGGAACCACTGATCAAATCGTTTCACGACACTCTCAGTAACGGATTTTCGAGCGTCGGAAACGATGGCTTCGCCTTTAATCAGCGCTTCCCTAGTGGAACCGCTGATCAAATCGTTTCACGACACTCTCAGTAACGGATTTTCGAGCGTCAGAAACGATGGCTCCGCCTTTAAACAGCGTTTCCCTAAAGAATAGCAAAAGCTCAGCCGGTCTCTTCGGCTGAGCTTTTATGTTACCCCGACAAACCATTCCCGGTCTTTTCCTTGATGACAAGATAAAGAACGGAAGCAATAGGCACACCCAGAAGTATCCCCGAAACTCCGCCAAGTCCCGCACCTATTAGTATGGCTATCAATACCACAAGGGGCGGCAGTCCGACAGACTTCCCCACTACCTTAGGATAGATGAAATTTCCCTCTATCTGCTGCAGCACAAGGATAAATATGACGAACCACAGCGCCTGCGACGGCTCTATCAGAAACAGCATAAGCGCCGAGGGTATGGTCCCGATAAGCGCTCCCACCACGGGGATAAGTGCTGTGACTCCGACGATGACCGATATCAGCAGCGGATAGTCAAAGCCGAACACTATCATGCCCAGAAAGCACATCACTCCAAGTATCAGCGCTTCGGTGAGCTGTCCGCAGATGAATCTCGAAAAGCAGCCCGTCACCAGCCCCGCATATCTGACGGTGCGGCACATTTTCTCCTCGCCCAGCAGCGACGATAAGACCATCCCCGCCGCAGACAGACAGCTTTCCTTATCCGCCAGAAGGTATATGGATATCACAGCCGCAAATACGGCATTCGTGAGAAAAACTGCCGCCGATGAGGTGAAATTGTACGCTTTTTCGGCAATTTTCGGCAGACTTTCCCTGATAAACTCCAGTATGTTGTCCATTTCATCGCCGATAAGCTTTGCTATGGAAAAGCCGTTTATCTCCCCCAGCGACTCGGCGTACCGGAGAAAATTTTCGTAATATCCGTCAAAACTGTTGATGAAGAGCCTTATGCTTCCGTAAAGCTGCGGAATGATTATCGCCACGATCACCGCAAGTATCACGCCTATCGTCAGATAGACCGCCCCAACGGCAATATTTCTCCGAAGCCTGTCGGACGCTCTTCGGAATATCTTCCCCGCAAAAGCCTCTATCCTATTGACGGGGGCGTCCAGCACGGCGGCTATGATAAATCCAAACAATATAGGCATAAGCAGCGAGATGAGCGTCCCCGCGAGATCCAGCAGGCAGTCAAGCTTGATAAGCACTGCGGCTGCAATAAATATTATTACAAAATATATGGGCTTAAAATTATTCTGACCGTTCATGTTCCGCTCCGAAATTTCAAGGAATTGTTAATATAGAATTATTATATGCTTAAATTTTTTCTCTATTGTATTAAATATCTAAAAAACTATTGCCAAATCAGAAAAAATATGATATAATTACTAATATCATGATTTTATAACAGAATTCACTATGTTTTTTGGGCGGCTTATCCGCCGAAAGGAGAAAAAGTATATGTCACACTGGATCACAAAAACTGCGGTATATCATATCTATCCGCTGGGCTTCTGCGGCTGCGAAAGACGTCATGAGGACGCTTCTCCCACACCCGTGAACCGCATAGAAAAGGTCATCGAATGGATACCTCATCTGAAAAATATGCATATGAACGCCGTGTATTTCGGACCTGTGTTTGAATCGGTGGCTCACGGCTATGATACTACCGATTACAAAAAAATTGATATCCGTCTCGGCACCAACGAGGATTTCTCCAAGGTCTGCAAGGCGCTCCACGATAACGGCATCAAGGTCATTCTCGACGGCGTGTTCAATCACGTGGGAAGAGATCACTTCGCATTCAAGGACGTTCAGGCAAATCGTCAGAACTCCCGCTACTGCAGCTGGTTCTGCAATCTCAATTTCGGCGGAAATTCTCCCTATAACGACGGCTTCTGGTACGAGGGCTGGAACAACTGCTACGATCTGGTAAAACTCAACCTCCACAACGGCGAGGTGGTGGATTATCTCCTCGATTCCATAAAGATGTGGATAGAAACATGGGATATCGACGGCATACGCTTCGATGCAGCAGACTGTCTCACCAACGATTTCATCAAGCGCGTACACAGCTTCACAAGAAGCATGAAGCCCGATTTCTGGCTCATGGGCGAGATAATCCACGGAAACTACAAAATGTGGGCAAATCCTGAGATGTTCGACTGCGTTACCAATTATCAGTGCTATAAGGGCATATACTCCTCCCACAACGACAGAAACTATTTCGAGATCGCTCATTCCATCGAATATCAGCTGGGTCAGTACGGCGATATCTACATGTATAACTTCGTTGACAATCACGACGTTGCACGTCTTGCAAGTCAGCTGAAAAATCCCGAACATATCTACTGCTGCTACACTCTGTTGTATATGATGTACGGCGTACCCTCCGTTTACTACGGAAGCGAGTTCGGCATCAAGGGTCAGAAGGGTCACGGCGAGCTTGCCGATGCGGAGATACGTCCCTGCTTAGAGCTTGACAGCATCCCACTCCGCAACGATAAGCTTATGGCGCATATATCTGCTCTGGGCGCTATCAGAGAACAGCTGGAGCCTATTCAGACAGGAAAATACTCCAAAATGGAGCTGAAAAATCAGACCTTCATGTTCAAGCGCGAGCTGAACGGTCAGGAGGTCTATATCTGCCTGAACATCAGCGATGGAGATTATACCTTCAATTTCAATACCAAGTACAGCCGTCTTGCAGACCGTCTTTCGGGCAGACAGTTCGACGTAAATAACGGAAATGCGTCTATCACCGTTCCTCAGAATGGCTCCATGATACTGGTGGACGACGCTCTTCCCAAGCCTGAAGTTACCGTTCCCGAAATAAAGGCAGAAGCTCCCAAGCCCGCAGCACCTGCTCCCGAGGCAAAGCCCGAAGAGCCCAAGCCTGTTGTCAAGGAAGAAGCTCCCGCTCCTGCGCCCGTTCCTGAGGCAAAGGAAGAGCCTAAGGGCACTCCTTCCGCAGGCATCCCTGAGGGAAGAAAGATAGTCATCGGCGGTCATTACAAGCACTTCAAGGGCGGAGATTATGTCGTTCTGAATGTGGCTAAGGAGCACGAGACCCTCGAAGAACAGGTCGTTTACATGCAGATATACGACAAGCCCACCGTTTGGGTACGTCCTCTGAAGATGTTCCTTGAAGACGTCAACGACCACGGAAACATCAAGCCCAGATTCGCACTCATTTCCGACTGAAAAACAGCATAAACAGTTCGCCCGTATTCCTGATTTGGAATACGGGCGATTTTTTATGATATTCATTTCACAAATTTCACAAGATAGCTTCTCCCCAAAACGATATCATCAATGACAACATCGGAAAAGCCTGCTTCTCTGCCGAAACGGATAAAGTCATCCTTTTCGTATATCTTGAAGCCCTTTTTCGTATAGGACTTTGTTTTTTCGAACCATTCCTTTGAATAGACCGCATTGTAAAACACTCCTCCGTCCTTCAGGACACGGCGTATCTCCTTTAAGCCTTTGACAG
The DNA here is from genome assembly GCA_051882725.1 of Oscillospiraceae bacterium. GTDB lineage: Bacteria > Bacillota > Clostridia > Oscillospirales > Ruminococcaceae > RGIG4694. The sequence goes on along the minus strand of JBJESJ010000053.1, from coordinate 42,867 downwards.
TGTCCTCCCAGAAATAGATCGTATTTATCGACGTAACTGCGTCAAATGAGCTGTCCTTAAATTTCAGCGAACAGCAGTCCCCCACCGAAAGTCTTACCCTGCCCGACTCAACAGCGTGTGCGTTGCGGCTCTCGGCAGCTTCCTTCATATCCTCGGAGATGTCGATACCGTAAATGACCGCCTTCGTAACGGGGCGCAGCCTTTCGATAAGATAGCCGTTCCCGAAGCCCACGTCCAGTATGCGGGAGCATTTTCTTTTACCGACTTCCGAAACTATTAACTTATACATCGGCTGATTTATCCGGTTCATAAAAAAGCAGCACACTTTTCCGACAATTCCTCTCGGGTCGCCGAACTGTGAGCCGATATATTCCGAAAGCTTACGCATGCTATCATCCTTTCATTGTTATTCAGCGGCTTCTCTGCGGCTCTTGTCAAGCCCGTACTTCCACTTGATGACCGCTGCTGCGATTATCACGATATATCCCAGAATGCTGAGCCCATCCGGCACCTGTCCGAGGAACAATGCTCCCAACAGCGCCGCAAATATGACCTGCGAGTAATCGAACACGGATATCTCCTTTGCGGGCGCATGAGTATATGCTGCGGTGATGCTGAACTGTCCGCCCGCAGCAGCCGCTCCCGTCAGGATAAGGAACATCAGCTGTTTCCCGCTCATGGGAGCAAAGTCCGCAATAACAAAGGGCAGAAGTGCCAGACAGGAAAACGCCGAGAAAAACAGCACGATAAGCGAGCTGTTCTCCCCTCGCTGCCCCAGCTTTCGGACGAAGGTGTATGCAGCGCCTGCGCCAAGTCCTCCGAGAACGCCTACTGCCGCGGGGAATATTTCCGAGGAAAACCCCGGCTTCGCCACAAGAACAGCACCTCCGAAGGCAAGGAAAACCAGCGCCCACTCCACTCTGTCCGCATACTCCTGCAGGATAAAGCAGGAGAAAATAATCGCAAAAAATGGCGACAGCTTATTCAGCATAGACGCGTCGGAAATGTTCATGTGATCCACCGCGTAAAAGTTGCAGATAAGTCCCACCGTTCCGCACAGCGCCCGCAGGAACAGATATCTCAGGTTCCCGCTCTTCGGTCTGAACAGCTGAAGCTTTCCCTTTGCGCCGCCCTCCGTGGGAGTCCTGATTATCGCAGCAAATGCAATGACTGCCGCGATGGCATTGCGGAAAAAGCATTTCTGCATGGTAGGGATATCCCCCGAAAGGCGGATGAACAGATTCATCAGCGCAAAGCAGAACGCCGCCGATAAAACGCACAAAATACCCTTTGTGCGGCTGTTGATATTCATTTTAAAAGCGCCTCGTTAAACTTAATTTTGCCCGTAATAGGCATTCTTGCCATGCTTGCGCAGATAGTGCTTGTCAAGCAGCTCCTGCTGCATGCGCTCCACAGTGGGAGCAAGTGCCAGCGTATTGAACGCCATGCAGGCACACTCCTCCAGTACCACTGCATTATGCACCGCATTGAAGGGGTCTGTTCCCCATGCAAAGGGACCGTGGCTCTGCACCAGCACCGCGGGTATCTCCATAGGGTCTATGCCGCGGCGGGAAAGCTCCTCGATGATGACATTTCCCGTTTCAAGCTCATAGCTGCCGCCTATCTCAGCAGGAGTCATTTTTCTTGTACAGGGAATGTCCCCGTAGAAATAATCTCCGTGAGTAGTGCCGAAAGCGATGATATCTCTTCCCGCCTGCGCAAAGGACGCAGCCATTCTGCTGTGAGTGTGGACTATCCCGCCTATGGACGGATATGCCCTGTACAGCGCAAGATGAGTGTCCGTATCGCTGGACGGACGATATTTCCCCTCCACTGTATTGCCGCTTTCGATATCCACCAGCACCATATCATCGGGTCTCATGTCATCGTATTCCACCCCCGAGGGCTTGATGACCATTATCCCATTTTCCCTGTCGATGCCCGAAACATTGCCCCATGTAAAGGTCACAAGACCATACTTCGGCAGCAAAAGATTGGCACGGCAGACCTCTTCTTTTAACTGTTCCAGCATATTAAAACTCCTTTAATTTCCATGCGATATCGTTGTAGAAAAGCTCCTTTTTGAACTCGAAGTAATCAGTCTTGTCGGTGATATGTACATATTCTATCTGCATCATATCAGCCCAGTCCTCCATCATCTGAGCGGTGATTGCGGTAGACAGCACTGTATGATGTGCTCCGCCTGCTTCTATCCAACATTTCACGCCTGTGAGCAGATCGGGCGCAGGCTTCCACATCACTCTTGCAACGGGAAGATTAGGCATCTCACAGATGGGCTTTATGACCTCGATATCCTGCACGATAAGTCTCATTCTGCCGCCCATGTCGATCAGACATGCAACGATCCCCTTTCCGGGTTTGCCCTCGAACACAAGACGTGCAGGCGGCTGACGGTCGCCTATCCCCAGAGGATGTACCTCTATCCTGGGCTTATCCGCAGCAATGGAAGGACATACCTCCAGCATATGTGCTCCGAGGGAGACTTCCTTTCCGGGAGTAAGATCGTAGGTGTAGTCCTCCATGAACAGCGTGCCGCCGTCCAGACCCTCTGCCATTTTCTTCATAACGGCAGTCATTCCTGCCACCTTCCAGTCGCCCTCGCCGCCGTAGCCAAAGCCATCGTACATCATGTTCTGGGAAGCAAGTCCGGGGAGCTGCTCCATGCCGTACAGATCCTGAAAATTGTTGATGAACGCTTCACTGCCCTCTCTTGCGAGTATCTTTCTCATGGCAATTTCTTCCCTTGCCTGATAGCGGACAGTTTCCATGTCATCGGTGGCAAAGTCGTAGCGTTCGGAGTATTCCTGCATCTTGTCGTCTATCTCCTTGTCGGTGACCTCCGCCATGACCTCGGTAAGATGTCCCACAGGCCAGTAATCCACCTGCCAGCCCAGCTTTATCTGAGCCTCCACCTTGTCGCCCTCGGTAACTGCCACATCTCGCATATTATCGCCAAAGCGGACAATGCGCAGCTTGTGAGAACAGTCATATCCCACAGCGGAACGCATCCATGCGCCGAGCTCATCGGTAACGGGCTTGTCCTGCCAGTAGCCTGCGATGATCTTGCGGGGCTTTCTCATTCTTGTGGAAATAAATCCGTGCTCCCTGTCGCCGTGAGCCGCCTGATTAAGATTCATGAAATCCATATCTATCTCATCATTGGGGATAGTGCGGTTATACTGTGTGGCTAAATGACAGTGAGGCTTCTGCAGCAGACCAAAGCCGTGTATCCACATCTTGCTGGGCGAAAATGTGTGGCACCATGTGACCACTCCGCAGCAGCTGTCATCGTAATTTGCTTCCTTTGCGATGCGGGTTATTTCCTCGTCGGTCTTGACGGTCGCCTTGTAGATGAGCTTATAGGGCAGCTCCGCACTCATGGCTTCTGCCATTTCCCTGCCCCGCACAGCGACGGTCTCAAGGACTTCATTTCCGTATAAAAACTGACTTCCCACAACAAACCAGAATACCTTTTCCATAGCTATTTTTCCTTTCGATCACTTTATGTTTTCAACTGCACAGCGTTCAGCTGCAAGTCCATTTTTGTAGCCTTCCATGTACCGGTCAAAGCCCGCCCTGTCGTCGGGGTCGGGATATATAACGGAGGGACTGCTTTCGGCGAACACCTTGTTCTTTAAGAAGCTGTCCAGCGTCTCGCCGTTTTCCTTTCGCACAAGATACGCCGCAAGGAGAGCCATTCCCCAGGGACCGCCCTCGCCTGCGGTCTTCATAACGGAAACGGGAGTGTCCAGAGCAGCAGCCAGTATGCGCTGCCCCGCGTCGGAGGACTTGAAATATCCGCCGTGACCCATGAGCATTTCCGCAGAAACGTTTTCCTTTTTAAGTATCTCCATTCCCAGCTTCAATGCGCTGACTGCGCTGTACAGCTGCACCCGCGCCAGATTGGCAAAATCAAATCTCGCATCGGGAGTGCGCACAAGGAGAGGTCTGCCCTCGTCGAGACCCACCGCAGGCTCTCCGGACAGGAAATTGTACAGAAGCAGTCCGCCGCAGTCCTTTTCGCCCTTCAGAGCTTCTCCGAATATGGCAGAATAAATATCTCCCATGTTCCGCTCAATGCCCATAGAATCAAGGAATCCCTTGAACATCTGCGCCCATGCGTTTATCTCGTTGGTACAGCTGTTGCAGTGCACCATAGCCGCAGGCTTTCCGTCGGGAGCCGCAACTATGTCTATCTCGGGGTAATATCCCTCAAGAGGCTTATCAAGGATGATCATTGCGAAAACCGACGTTCCTGCAGAAACATTTCCCGTGCCTGCCGCAACGGAATTCGTGGCGGTCATGCCCGTACCCGCGTCGCCCTCGGGAGGGCAGAATGGTATGCCTGCGCAGAGCTTTCCCGAAAGGTCAAGAAGCTTTGCTCCCTTTTCCGTCAGATATCCTGCATTTTCTCCTGCGGGAAGGATATCGGGGAGAATTTTCTCAACAGGGATATCAAAGCCCTTTTCCGAAGCCATTTTATTGAATTTATTAAGATATTCCTCATTATAACAAAGCTTTTCTCCGTCGATCGGGAACATTCCGCTTGCTTCACCAGCACCCACAGCCTTTACGCCTGTCAGCAGATAATGGATATACCCCGCAAGGGTGGTGAGATATGCGATATCGGAGCAGTGAGCTTCACCGTTAGATATGGCGTGATACAGATGAGCTATCGACCATCTGCAGGGGATATTGAAGCCGAAGCTCCCGGTCAGCTCTGCCGCAGCCTTTTCTGCAAAGGTGTTCCTCCATGTGCGGAAGGGGGTGAGCAGCTCATCATTTTTATCAAGGGGGAGATATCCGTGCATCATTGCGGAAACTCCAATCGAAGCGAGCTTTTCTATCTCAATACCGTACTTTCCGCGGACCTCCTCCGCAAGTGCCGCATATGCTGCCTGCACTCCCGAAACTGCATCCTCAAGACGATATGTCCATATGCCGTTTTCGAAGCGGTTCTCCCATTCAAAGCTGCCTGCCGCCGCAGGGGAAAAATCCTCGCCGATAAGAACAGCCTTTATCCTCGTAGAGCCAAGCTCAATGCCAAGGGACGCCCTGCCCGATAAAATACACTCTTTTATATCCACCGAAAAACCTCCGTTCAGTTATTAAAATCACTAAGTCCATTATACATTCAATCATATTTTTTGTCAACGTTTTCTTTATTAACAAAAAAAATCCGTCCCCCGATCTTTCGGAGAACGGATATATTATCGGATAATTATTCGGTCATAAGTCCGCATACAAGGTTTGCAAAACCTGAGGGATCGTCAATTGGCATGCCCTCGATAAGCAGAGCCTGTGTATACAGGATATTCACATAGTTTTTCAGCTTATCCTTGTCGCTGTCATACAGAGACTTAAGCTTTTCAAATATCGGGTGATCGGGATTGATCTCCAGCACCTTTTCGGCGGATACCTTCTGTCCGTCGGGCATCTGGTTGAGGACCTTCTCCATTTCAAGAGATATCTGTCCGTCGTTGGAAAGGCAAACGGGGTGAGACTTCAGCTTCTCGGATATCTTAGCTTCCTTGATCTTTCCGTCGAGGGAATCCTTGATGAAACCGAGCATATCCTTGTTTTCCTCGGAGAGCTTCCTGATCTCTTCCTTCTGCTCCTCGGTCTCAAGATCAAGGTTGCCCTCGGAAACGGACTTGAACTCCTTGTCCTTGTACTGCTGCATCATCTTGAGAGCGAACTCGTCAACATTGTCGGTGAGATAAAGTATCTCATAGCCCTTTTCCTTGACAACTTCTGTCTGAGGCAGGGAATCTATCTTGGCAACGGTCTCGCCGGTCGCGTAGTAGATGTACTTCTGCTCCTCCTTCATGCCGGAAACATACTCATCGAGAGTAACAAGCTTCTGCTCCTTGGAGGAGGTGAACATCAGCAGATCCTGCAGAAGCTCCTTGTTCATGCCGTAGCCGTTATATATGCCGAACTTGATCTGGATACCGAAGCTCTTCCAGAATTCCTCATACTTTTCGCGGTCGGTGCGAAGCATTTTCTGCAGTTCGTTCTTGATAGTCTTTTCGATAGACTTGGATATCTGCTGGAGCTGTCTGTCATGCTGGAGCATCTCACGGGAGATGTTAAGGGACAGGTCGGCGGAATCAACAAGACCCTTAACAAAGGAGAAGTGGTCGGGCAGGAGCTCCTTGCACTTGTCCATGATAAGCACGCCGCTGGAATAAAGCTGCAGACCCTTTTCAAAGTCCCTGCTGTAGTAATCGTAGGGCGGCTTTGAGGGGATAAAGAGCAGTGCGTCGTAGGTCACGCTGCCCTCGTTCTTGGCATGAACATATTTAAGAGGCTCGTTGTAGTCGTGGAACTTTTCGGAATAGAACTTGTTGTAATCCTCGGGTTTAAGCTCGTTCTTGTTCTTTCTCCAGATAGGCACCATGCTGTTGAGGGTCTCCAGCTCGGTGTATGTATCATACGCCGCATCGGAGTAATCGTCCTCCTTAGCATCAGCCTTTCTTGTGCGCTTTTCAACGTTCATCTTAATGGGGAAGCGGATATAGTCGGAGTATTTTCTGACAAGATCCTTGATGGTCCATTCCTGAAGATATTCGCTGTACTTGTCGTCGTCGGTATCGTCCTTAAGGGTGAGGATTATCTCGGTGCCCACATCAGACTTGTCGTACTCGTCGATAGTATAGCCGTCAGCGCCCGATGACTTCCACACATGCCCCTTATCGGAGCCGAAAGCTCTGGAGCGGACCTCGACCTCCTTAGCGACCATGAACGCGGAGTAGAAACCCACACCGAACTGACCGATGATATCAACGTCCTCCTTAGGCTCGCTGTTTTCGTTCTTGAACTGGAATGAGCCGCTGTTTGCGATAACGCCCAGATTATTTTCCAGCTCCTCGGCTGTCATGCCGATGCCGTTATCCCTGATAGTGAGTGTACGTGCGTCCTTGTCGGGGATAAGCTCGATAACGAAATCGGACTTGTTCATGCCCACCTTATCGTCGGTCAGGGACATAAAGTACAGCTTGTCGATAGCGTCGCTGGCATTGGAGATAAGCTCGCGGAGGAAGATCTCCCTATGAGTATAGATCGAGTTGATCATCATATCCAGCAAGCGCTTGGATTCTGCTTTAAATTCCTTGGTTTCTGCCATTTTAAAACAACTCCCTTTTATCACATTTTTTATAGTTAGCAATCATTCATATAGACTGTTAGCACTCGTTCTCTTTGAGTGCTAATTCAAGTATATACCTTTTTGAATTGAAAATCAAGCATTTCTTTGATTATTTACATTTATTTAATACTTTGTACATTTTTCTGTCGGAGCGGCATTGGCTTCGAGTCATCCGCCGCTATTCACTGCAGATATTGTCTGCTATCTCACGGAATATGGGTCCGCAGGTCAGGTTGCCCGAAACACCGTCCTCCGCTACTATAACCGCCGCATAACGAGGCTCCTCATAGGGGAAAAATCCCGCAAACCAACAGGTAAGCTCCTCCGCGCCGTCCTCGGAGAAACGCCCCGTCTGCGCAGTGGAAGTCTTACCTCCGCCGTCAGTATTCATAGGGATCGCCGCCGAATTGTCCTTGTACAGCGTGTCGTACATAAAGCTTTTCAGCGTGTCGGCGGTCTCCTCGGACATTATCCTCATATAATTGTTTTCCGCGGAAATATCCCCCGCCGCAGACTCAACAGTCCCATAGATCAGCCGCGGCTCAGGCATCATTCCGCCGTTTGCAATGCCGCAGATGAATCGGCATACCTGTAAAGGCGTCGCAGACAGCTTGCCCTGCCCGAAGCATAAATTAGCCTTTTCCGCAGGAACAGCAAGCTCCTCCGCGCTCGGCAGATACCCGCTCCCCGAAACTATCCCGCCCAGATCGTACTCCTGTCCGAAACCGCACAGCTGCATGTAGTTTTCAAGGAATTCCGTGGAGATGTTCCTGCCCAAGCTGATAAAATAGGGGTTGCAGCTCTCCACCATGGCGCTGCGCATATCCAGCCTGCCGTGACCCGCCCAGTAATGACAGCCGAACTCCTGCTCGCCGACCATTATTTTTCCGCTGCATTTTGCGGCGAACTCGTCGGAAATGCCGTATTCAAGCGCTGCAGAGGCAATGACAGTCTTGAACACCGAACCTACGCTGTACGAAGAAAAGACACGGTTCACAAAGGGCGCGTCGTCGCGGTCGATATAGTCAGCCATACTGTCGATATCATAGACGGGACGGCTGACCGCGGCAACGATATCGCCGTTTTTCACGTCCATGACTATGATAGCTCCCCTGTCCAGCTTTTCCGCCGCCTCTTCGCATATGCTCTGAATGTCGTAATCCAACGACAGCACCACTCCCGCCGAACAGTCGATGTCATTGTCGTATTTGATCTCCGCACCGTCGAGGACATTCCCCATAGCGTTCACGCTGTAGGTAAAGCGTGAGCACACCTCATGCTCCTCGGTAAAATCGGAGAAAAGACCCTCCACGCCGCATTTTCCGTAATTCTCGGAGCTGTATCCCAGAATGTGCCGGGCGAAATATTTATCCTCGTACCGCACCTTCACCTCGGTCACGGGAGTCAGCGGGTCGGAAACGTCCCCGTCCGAAAGCTCGCACAAAAAAGGAGCATTTCCGCCTGCATTTGCGTTGAATTTGTCCATATCCGCTATCTTTGGATATATCTCCTCAAGGTCGAAGGTATCTGGATTGATGAGCGCCATATAAGTGCTTCCGCGGTTAACCAGCGGCTCCATGTTCCGGTCATAGATATAGCCCCTGCAGCGGGATATCTCCACCGAAAAGGAACCTTTCCCCGAAGCCGCGCCGATGACCTCCTCATCGTTGATAACACAGTTCAGCTTCCACATGAGAAAAATATACAAAAGCCCCATAAAAGCGGCAAAAGCGATCATTCTTTTTTCCATAAAAAATCCCTCCGAAATGATTATTCACCTCGGAGGGAAAAATTATTCAATTCCTGCCTTGAGCTTTGCGGCAGTCACCGTATTTTTCATAAGCATTGCGATAGTCATAGGACCTACGCCGCCGGGCACGGGAGTGATAAATCCCGCCTTTTCGGCACATTCGTCAAATTTGCAGTCGCCGCAGAGCTTGCCCTCGTCGTTTCGGTTCATGCCCACGTCGATGACAACTGCGCCCTCCTTGACCATATCTCCCGTAATGAAATCTCTCCTGCCCACGGCGGCAACAAGGATATCTGCCTCGGAGCATATCTCCTTAAGGTTTTCCGTTCTGGAATGACATATAGTCACGGTGCCGTTGCTGTGGAGCAGCAGCATAGCCATAGGCTTTCCGACGATATTGCTCCTGCCGACCACCACGCATTTCTTGCCGCATACGTCTATCCCCGTATCTGCGATAAGCTCCATAATGCCCGCAGGAGTGCAGGGCAGAAAGCTGTAATCGCCGATCATGATGTGACCCACATTTGCGGGATGGAAAGCGTCCACGTCCTTTTGAGGAAGTATCTCGTTGATAACTGCGTTCTCGTCGATCTGCTTAGGAAGCGGCAGCTGAACGAGTATACCGTTCACATTGTCGTCCCCGTTGAGCTTGTCCACCAGCTCCAGAAGCTCTGCCTGCGTGGTCTCCTCGGGAAGCGCATACTCATAGGATTCGATGCCCACCTCGGCGCATGCCTTTTTTTTGTTGTTCACATATACCCGTGAAGCCTGATTGTTCCCCACGATAACAACAGCCAGTCCCACATGTACGCCCTTTTCCTTTAGAGCGGACACCTCGTCCCTCACCTGAGCCTTAACTCTTGCGGAGACTGCCTTTCCGTCAATCAGCTTTGCCATTTTCAATTTCCTCCTCATTATTTTCTGCCTTTTCGGGCTCGTCCGTGTTATTTTTCTCCCCGGAGATATCGTCATCATCGATGATTATCCTCTGTTCGGGAGTAAGCTCCGCCTTTTCCTTGGAGCGCTTTCTGTCTTTCTTTTCCCTGCTCCTGCGTTCCTCTTCCTTTTCCCGTTCCTCAGCAGCCTTAAGGAGCGCCTTGGATTCCTCGGTGTTCACGTAGAGAACGGGAGCGCCGTGCTTTTTAATGCGTATCCTCATAACGATAAGCATAATGAGCGAAGCAGCAAACAGCACCGCAGCCAGCAGCTGGGACACTCTCACATCGCCGATGTAAAGGCTGTCAGTGCGCAGACCCTCGACTATCATTCTTTCAAAACCGTACCAACAGGTGTACATCAGGATCATTTCCCCGTCGTAGCGGCGCTTCTTGTAGTACAGGTGTAGCAGCAGAAAGCCCAGCAGACACCATATGGACTCATATAAGAAGCAGGGATGCACAGGCAGATAAGGATCTACAACGATGCCTGTCTTGTCGGTTATCTCCGCGCCGTGAACGATTAGATAGTTCTGTATCCGTCCGCTGGACATTCCCCAAGGGAGAGTGGTGTTGGTGCCGAAGGCCTCGTGGTTGAAGAAATTGCCCCAGCGTCCGATACCCTGACCGATAAGGAAGCCCATGCCCGCCAGATCGAGAACGGGCAGTATCTTCACCCTGCGCAGCTTCAGCACAAGGCAGCCGAAAACAACGGCTCCGATAAGTCCGCCATATATGGCAAGTCCGCCGTTGCGGATATTGAATATCTCCTTGATATCGTGATACTGGTCAAGGTTGAAAACAATGTAATAAACGCGGGCGCAGACGATTCCGCCGATGATCCCCGCAAAAACCGCGTCGATGACCTTATCTCCGTCCAGACCGAAGTCCTTCATTTTTCCGAAGCAGTAGATAAGTGCCAGCAGCAGTCCCACCGCGATGATTATGCCGTACCATTTGATAGTAAGTCCGCCGATGGTGAATGCGTCACTGTTCACATTCAGCTCTATGCCGAAACCGGGAAAGGTCATCTGGTTCCATGGCAGCTTGTCAAGATATTCCATTTGCATCTTCTCCTTTTTACACACACATCATGAGATAGGGTCGATTATCGAAAGCACTGCGCGGCTCGTATCGAACTGACTTTTCAGTCTGTTTTCCACGTCCTCAAGAGTAACCGCCGCCGCAATTTCCAGCTCGTCGAAGGCGGTCAGTCCGCACATAGTCCTGTTTATCATGTTGGTGGCGATATCGGAGGGCGAATTAAGGTCCTTCACCAGAGAGCCGTAATACGCCTTTTTGGCATTTTCAAACTGTTCCCTGTCGAAGCCCTCCTTTTTGCAGCGGTCTATCTCCGCGGAGATAAGCTCCGCCACCCTTTCGGGGTCACGGGATTCTCCGCCGAAGATCGGCATAAAGAAGCCGTCGCCGCTGAAGACCTCCGTGGAAAATGTGGAGTTTATCAGTCCGTCGTCGTAAAGCTTCTTGTAAAAATCGCTGGTCTTTTCCGCAAGCAGATACATAACGAGATTGGTCTCCACCTCGGCTTTGAGCATTTCCCGTCCTTCAAGAGCGGCGCACTTGTAGCCCAGATTGAAAATGGGAACAGCCACCTCCATGCTCTTTCTGACCAGCGGAGTCACTACATCATCGGGCTCGTCGGGGAAAACGGTCTGCAGCTCCATATCCTCGTTGGGGATAAGCAGCCTGTCGCAAATTTCAAGTATCTTCTCCTCGTCCACGTCTCCTGCGATGCTCAGGACCATGTTCTGCAGATTATAAAACGCGTAATAGCACTGATAGAGCAGCTCGGGAGTGATGTGAGAGATAGTCTCCACCGTGCCTGCAATGTTTATCTTGACGGGGTTGTTGAAGTAGACCGCTTCAAGCAGATCAAAGAACACCACCCAGTCGGGACTATCGTCGTACATTTTAATTTCCTGACCGATAATACCCTGTTCCTTGGCGACAGTCTCTTCGGTGAAATAGGGTTTCTGAACAAAGTCAAGAAGAATTTCCAGCGACTTTTCAAAATTGTCGGTACAGCTGAAAAGATAGCAGGTCCTGTCAAAGCTGGTGTAAGCATTGCCCGAAGCGCCTGTCTGCGCGTACAGCTGAAAAACATCGCAGTCCTCGTTCTCGAAGAGCTTGTGCTCCAGATAGTGAGCGATACCGTTGGGCACTGTTATGAGATCCTTGTCCTTCTTGGTCTTGAAGGTAGTGTTGACCGAGCCGTACTTTGTGCCGAAGAGTGCGTGAGCGGTGCTGTAGCCCTCCATTTTCCAGATGCAGATGCGCAGTCCCGAGGGGTGCTCGATGACCGTATATTTTTCATCAAGGCGCTTGCTTTCGATAATTTTCTTATTCATTTGCAGGTCCCTCCTTTCCTGTGAGGACATACACCGTATCGGGTACAAGAGTATTTGCCGCAGCGACGATATCCTCCTTAGTCACAGCGTCGATAAGCCGCGCCTCCTCCTCGGGAGTGACTGTCTTATCGTCCATGCACTGCGAGAAGAACCAGTTAGCTACGCTGCCGGGGCTGTCGTATACAGCTTTCAGAGAGCTTTTCGCCAGCAGCTTTGAATTTGCGATAAGCTCCTCGGAAAACTCGCCCTTTTTCAGAAGCTCCAGCTGACGGAATATTTCCTCTCTTGCAGGATTGATATTATGATGTTCGATGCCGCAGTCTATCATAAGGACCTGTTTCTTATCGTTGTAGCCCGAGGGGCAGTAGTAGCAGAGACTGAGCTTTTCTCTGACATTTTCAAAAAGCATGGAAAAGGGTGTTCCGCCGAACACAAAGGACAGCATTTTCATTGTCTGCTTTGAAACGCAGTCGGTCTTGTAGGCTATGACCATTTTAGACTGATTTACGTCCATTCTGTCGGTAACGTAGACCATATCCGACTTCTTTGCGGATGGCAGAGTCTTATACTGAGCGGGGGCATTTCTATCAAGAGCCCTTATCCTGTCGAATATCTTTTTCTTGTCCGCCTCGCCGATCCCGCAGCCCGAAAATACCACTTCAATGCGGGCATTTTTCAGCAGCTCGGTGTATCTTTTGTATACATCGGCAGAGGTGAGCTTTTCGGCGTCCTCGCGGTAACCGTTCACAGGGATCCCCGCAGGCTCGTCACTGTAGATATTTTCCCTTGCCTTGCCCACGGCGAATTTCCGCTTGTCGTTTATCTCAGCGTCGATATCGTCTAAAAGCTCCTGCTTTTTCAGGCGGAAATCATTTTCGGCGAATACGCCGTTTTCAAGATGAGGCTTCGTAAGGCAGTCCAGCAGGATATCCACCACCTCGCCGCTGATATTCTCGCCGTTTATGGTGTACTTGTCGGCGATGGAACCCGACATAAGAGACACTGCCTGATGATCCCCCAGCTTAGTGACCCCGCAGGAAATGCTGGCATGATAAAGAGAGGCAAGCTTTCGGCTCAGGGCAGTGATAGTGGGATAATTTTCGTTTGAATCATGGAGCAGGTCGGGAATGACCGCATTTGCGGAAGCATTCTTCCTGTCCATGGGCTCCAGCAGATGAATGTAGATATAATTGGTCTTGAAGCGCTTGTCGATAATCTCGGTATATTCCGCGCCCTCGCATATATTTTCACGTTTGTAAGCTGCAGACATAGTTGATTCTCCAATCTATAAGAAGGTTTTATCGGCGGCTGCCGAGCATTTCCTCGGCGTTTTTAAGAGCCGCGTCGGTGATATTGTCCCCCACCATGATACGTGCGATCTCGTATTTACGCTCATTCCCATCAAGAGTGCGGACGGTGGTAAAGGTCCTGCCGCTGTCGGTCTTTTTCTCGATCAGCAGGTGATTATCCGCCATTGCCGCCATCTGTGCCAGATGAGTTACGCACAAGACCTGTCTCGCGGAGGAGACCTCCCGAAGCTTGACCCCTATCTTCTGCGCCGCACGGCCGCTGACTCCCGTATCTATCTCATCGAATATCAGCGTATGTATGTCGTCCTTGTCGGCTATGACATTTTTCAGCGCCAGCATTATGCGTGAAAGCTCGCCGCCCGAAGCAATTTTCGACAGCGGTTTAAGAGCCTCGCCCTTGTTGGCGGAGATAAGAAACTCCACGGAATCCATGCCGTTTCCGGTAAGCTTTCCCGTAGTCTGAGCGACCGCCAGCTTAACGTTTGGCATATCCAGAAAAGTCAGCTCCTCTTCTATCTGTCTGACGAACCGCTCGCCCGCCTCAGCCCTTGCCGCCGAAAGAGCCTTTGCCTTCTCGGAGACCTCCGCAAGGAGCCGTTCCCTTTCCTTAGCCGTTTCCTTTATCTCCTCGGAGGAGCCCTCAATCTTTTCCGCTTCCGCCAACGCAGTATTGTAAACGTCCAGCACATCGGACAGCGTGGGACCGTATTTTTTCTTCAGCTCCCGCAGAACGTCTATCCTCTCGGATATCTCGGCGATGTGAGCGGGGTCTGCGTCGATGCTGTCGTTTTCGCGGATAAGCTCGGAAGAGATATCGGAAAGCTCCACCCGTATGTTTTTCAGCCGTCCGATAAGCTCGGGCAGGCTTCCTATCATCTCGGAAAACGGCGACAGCGCTTCGATGATACCGTCCAGCATTTCGCCTATGCCCGCGCTGTCCTCGTCGCCGTCGATAACATTGTACGCCTGTGAAAGCGCCTGTGAGATGTCGTAGACATTTATCGCCTTTTTGTATTCCGCTTCAAGGAGCTCGTCCTCGCCCTCCTCGATGTCCGCCTGACCTATCTCCTTTATTTTCATACGGATAAGCTCTTCCCGTCCGGAGCGTTCTCTTTCCTCGGCGGCAAGCCGTTTCAGCCTTCGTGATACCTCCTGCAGACTGACGAAGCTTTTCCTGTAATCGGCTATCATATCTTCAAGGCCGCCGTAGCTGTCGAGAATGTCAATATGCCTTTCCGCAGCAAGCAGCGCCTGATTGTCGTGCTGACCGTGGATATTCACCAGCAGCTCGCCTATCTCGCGGAGCGCCGATACGGTAGCTGTATGGGAATTTATCCGTGCCACGCTGCCGCCGTCCGCCATAATTTCCCTTGTAACGGATATCTCGTGTTCCTCATGAGAGATGCCAAGCTCGTCCAGCTTTTCCTCCGCCTTTGGGGAAAGGTCGGTAAAGAGAGCGGTTATAACAGCCTTGTCGCAGCCGCTGCGGACGATATCCTTAGAGGTCCTCTGTCCGAGAACAGCGTTTATGCCGTTGATAAGTATAGATTTACCCGCGCCTGTCTCGCCCGTGAACACGTTGAACGAATCGGTAAAGGGAATGACAGCCTCGCTGATAACAGCAAGATTTTTAATATACAGCTCTTTAAGCATACTGAATCACCATTCCGCCGCCCGATGCGGCATAAAGTCATAAAGCGCCGTCCCGCGCATTACAGCGCACCGGCATATATAGAATTATATCACATTCATGATATTTCGTCAAATTTTATTATCCTTTTTAATGATACGTCCGAACTGTTCGGCAAGCTCCTTTGCAAGCTGTTCGGTGCGCATAAGTACGAATATCGTATCATCTCCCGCAATGGTGCCAACCGCATTGCAGCAGTTTTCCCTGTCCATAGCGGCGCACACCGCCTGCGCAGTGCCCGTGCCGCAGCGGAAAACGACGATATTCCCCGCATGATCCACTGAGATGAGCGAATCATATACGATAGGCGGTATCTCCGATGTCTTTCTCACATCTGCGGAGTATTTCTGACCGCCGTTTCCGGAAGGTATCTTTCTTATGCCAAGCTCCTTCATATCGCGGGACAGCGTTGCCTGTGTAACGGATATCCCCTCCGCCGCAAGCCTTTCCCGAAGAGTTTCCTGTCTGTCGATATCACCGCTCCCGATGATCTGAAGCAGCTTTTCCTGTCTTTCGGATTTCAAAAAGAACACTCCTTATCACTTTATCGGCTTCATAAGCTTGTTATTGACCGCGTCATAAAATGAAGATCCGTTTATATCTATAAGCCGCAGAGTTTTTTCAGATTTGGAAATTATTACCCTGTCCGCCCTTTGTACGCTCACGCCAGTCCTGCCGTCAACGGTGAGACAGATGCTGTCGTCCTCGGCGTCATGAGTCACCACCAGACTGTGGCATGGAGAGAACAGTATCGGTCTCGACGATAAGGACTGAGGACATACCGGAGTCAGCTGGATACATTCCAGACAGGGCTCCACGATAGGTCCTCCCGCCGAAAGGGAATACGCCGTAGACCCCGTAGGCGTGGAGAAGATAAGTCCGTCCGCCCTGATGGAGCTGACCGTTCTGTCCCTGATAGACACGTCAAAATCGGTGAGCCGCGAATAAGGTCTTGAAAGGCAGATGTCGTTTAAGGCGGAATATTTTTCCTCGCTGCCGTCTGTGCGGACTATCCTCCCGTCCAGCATCATGCGGTTTTCCACCACATAATCGCCGCTTACGAGCCTTGAAAGCTTGTAAAGCTCATCGGTCTCCAGCGAAGCCATAAAGCCCAGCCGTCCCACATTTATGCCGAGAAGCGGCTTTTCAAATTCAGCAGCGCAGGATGAGTATTCAAGGATAGTCCCGTCCCCGCCCACAGCGATGACCACATCGCAGCTGCTGATGGCAGAATCCGCAGGCTCAAAGGAAATATAATCGTCGCTGCGGTAATAGGGGCGGTATTTTTCGTCCGCCAGTATATCTATCCGCATGTTATGGAGGATATCGCAGATCTTGTCCGCCGCCTCCACAGCCTTTTCCTTTTTAAAATTGAGAAAAACCGCCGCAGTCATTACAAGTCAATCCTTTCGGTTCCCGAGCATATCGAAGGCGTTATCGACAAGCCCGGTAAAATTGCAGCTGACAGCGGGATAAGACCCGCCGCTGTGTATCACATGAGCGATATATTCGATGTTCCCGTCTCCGCCGCAAATGGGAGAATAATCGAACCTGTCAGCATAAAGCCCGTTGTCCGCAAAGGCGGCGAAAACCTCGTTCAGCACGCGGATATGGACCTTTTTCGAGCGGACAACGCCGTTTTTTCCCACGTCCTGCCTGCCGCACTCGAACTGGGGCTTGATAAGCACCGCCGCCTCGCCGCCGTCATTGAGCACGTCAGCCATTCCCCGCATGATAAGCTTCAGAGAAATAAATGACACGTCACAGACAAGGATATCTGCCCTTCCGCCGATATCATCCGCGGTGATGCTGCGCAGATTGAAGCCCTCCATGTTGATTACTCGGCTGTCGGACAGCAGCTTTTTGTCCAGCTGACCATGTCCCACATCCACGGCATATACCACCGCCGCTCCCCCTTGGAGCATGCAGTCGGTAAATCCGCCCGTGGAAGCGCCGAAATCCACGCATTTTTTTCCTTCAAAGCTGATATCAAAGACCTTTGCAGCCTTTTCCAGCTTAAGTCCGCCTCTGCTGACGTATTTTAGAGTCTCCCCGATAATTTTTATCTCCTCGTCGCCCATGACATCGGAGGACGGCTTCTTCACGGGATTTCCGCCGATAAGCACCCCGCCGCTCAGGATAAGCTCCTTGGCGCGCTGACGGCTGGCAGCGGAGCCGCTCTTCACAAGATATTCGTCAGCTCTCATGGATAAGCTCCTTCTGAGCGGCAGATATCGCATTCCGCATGCCCTCGCCGTCCAGACCCAGACTGTGCAGCGAGGAGCTCACCTCTGCCTGCGGGATAAAGCCCTCTGCGGCGATTATCTTATATCTCCCCGAGAATCCCGCTTCTGCCAGCCTTGACAGGAGATGCTCTCCTATACCGCCGTTTCGAGCAGATTCCTCGAAAAACAATATATACTTATAATTCCTGCAAATCGACACAATATCCTCGGAAAGCGGGTTGATTTTAATAATACGCAGCCTGCCGCATGGAATATCCTCCGAGAAAAGCTCCCTTGATATCCTGCCGTAGGACACCGCAAGTATATCCGAACCGCCGTCCGGGTCGTATACATAGTCGGAGTATCCCGCCTCCGCAGAGCCTTCTTCTCCCTTTCCCTTGGGATATCTCACCACGGCGATGCCGTCGGTCTCATAAAGCGCCTTATTAAGACACCATTTAAGCTCGGAATAATCCGACGGAGAAAAAACGGTCACGGAGGGCACAGCCGTCAGCATAGGCACATCGAAAACTCCCTGATGAGTCTCCCCGTCCTCGCCCACAGCGCCCGCACGGTCGATGCATAAAACAATGTGATTGTTTGGGATAGCGTTGTCGTGTATCACCTGATCGTACGCTCTCTGGAGAAAGCTTGAATATACGGAAAATACGGGTATCATACCCATGGAAGCCAGTCCGCCGCAGAAGGTGACCGCATGCTGTTCGGCTATCCCCACATCAAAGAACCTGTCGGGAAATTCCGAAGCAAAGTACTGAAGACCGGTCCCGTATTTCATAGCAGCGGTAACAGCACATATCCTGTCGTCCTTTTCAGCAAGTGCAGTCAGTTCTCTTCCGAAAACAGCGGAAAAGCAGTCCTCGGAAATGACCTCGGGATTGCCGTATTTCAGTTCATAAGCGCTTATCCCGTGAAAAGCCCCCGGATTTTTCTCCGCAGGCCTGAAGCCCTTGCCCTTGACAGTTTTCACATGGACAAGCACAGGCTTTCCCACCGCCTTAGCCGCCTTGAACACCTCGTCCATAGCGGCGATATCGTGTCCGTCCACGGGTCCCAGATAAACAAAGCCCATATTTTCAAACATGGTATTGTGATACAATATCCAGCGCAGCGTGGACTTGGAGTATTCCATTATCTCCTTGACCGGTCCGCCCACCACAGGAATGCTGTCGAGCAGCTTTTCGGTGCGGTGCTTGGTCGTGATATATTTTTCGTTTGCGCGGATAGAGGACAGATACTTTGCTATAGCGCCCACGTTCTTGGAGATAGACATCTCATTGTCGTTGAGCACCACGATAAGATTGTTAAGCCCCTTGCCGCCGTTGTTAAGTCCCTCGTAGGCCTCACCGCCGGTAAAGGCGCCGTCGCCTATCACTGCGATAACATGATGTTCGTCATCGCCGGAAAGCTGCATAGCCCTGCCAATGCCGCAGGCAGCGGAAATGGAGATGCTGCTGTGACCGCTGATAAAGGCGTCATGCTCCGATTCGGAGGGACGTGCAAAGCCCGAAAGACCGTCCTCCGTTCTGATAGTGGAAAATCTGTTGTATCTGCCCGTCAGCAGCTTGTGAGTATACGCCTGATGACCCACGTCCCAGACTATCTTGTCCTTGGGAGAATCGAACACTCTGTGCAGAGAAACGGTCAGCTCCACCGTTCCGAGATTGGAGGAAAGATGTCCGCCGTTCTCGCTCACTGTTTTCACAAGAGTTTTTCTAATCTTCCTGCAAAGCTGCCTGCACTGAGGAATGGTCAGCCTTTTCAGGTCCTCGGGAAGCTTCAGCCCCACAGCGGGAGTATCCATATTTTTGTCCGACGCACTCGTCTCGTATTTATCTGCGTTGTTCATAGCCTATCCTCCGACTCACAGACTCATGGGGAAAACGAGAGCCATGATAACGCCCAGTGCGCCGCCGCAGAGACACTGAAGCGGAGTATGTCCCAGAATTTCCTTCAGTTCCTTTTCCTTTTTCCTGTTCTTCTCCTCGGGAGGATCGCTGCTCGCGTCGATAGCGCTGTAATTTATCATTTTCTTGATGATATTTATCTCATGAGCATGATTTCCCGCCTCGCGCCGCACTCCCATCGCGTCGTAAAGCACCACCAGCGCAAACATAACTATCATAGCAAATTCAAATCCGTACACGCCGAACACTCTGCCCACAGCCACCACCGCGGAGCATACCATGGCAGAATGACCGCTGGGCATTCCGCCGGGTCCGAAAAGTCTCTCAAAATTAAATTTTTTCGTCTGGATAAGAACAATGACAGTCTTTATTATCTGTGCAAGAAACCACGCCAGCACGGAAGAAGTCAGGATATAATTATACTTCATTAGCCTTTTCAGATCCTTTCACGTTATTTATTTCTGCGAAGAAGATATTCGGTAAGCTCCATAAGGAAGTCCGTATCGGAGAACTCACCGAGAGCCTTTTCGGCGCTTCGGGACATCTCCTCCGCAGCCTTTTCCGAAGCTTCAATGCCCATAACGGCGGCATAGGTAGATTTTCCCTGCTCCCTGTCGCTGCCCACGGGCTTGCCCAGCTGCTCTGTAGTAGATGTAATATCGAGGATATCGTCGGTTATCTGGAAGGCCAGTCCCAGCTGTCTGCCGAACTCCCCCGCCGCATCGAGCATATCATATCTCCCCGCGCAGATAACGCCCATCCTGCATGCGCAGCTTATGAGCGCAGAGGTCTTCATAGCGTACATTCCGAGCAGCTTGTCCACGGAGAAGACCGCTCCGTTAACGTTATCCATGTCGATGACCTGCCCGCCTATCATGCCGTCGGAGCCCACAGCCCTTGAAAGCTCGGCGATAAGCTTCACCTTCTTTTCATCGGAAAGCCTGTCGTCCTCGGCGATGACCTGAAACGCCAGATTTTCCAGCGCGTCCCCAGCCAGCAGAGCCATAGCCTCGCCGTAAGCCTTGTGGCAGGAGGGCTTTCCGCGGCGGATATCGTCGTCGTCCATACAGGGCAGATCATCGTGGATAAGCGAGAAGGTATGTATCATCTCGACAGCGCAGGCAGGAGCCATTGCAGCTTTCATATCCCCGCCGCATATCCGTGCAAATTCCAGCACCAGCGCAGGACGGAGCCGCTTTCCGCCCGACATCAGCGAGTACCACATAGCCTCGGTCATCTCATGCTGACAGTCGGTATCTTTTCCGCCGTAACGCTCCTTATATTCAAGCAGGCGCGTATTTGTGAGCTCGGAATAATCGGTGAGCCTTGCCGTATTGATATCATTCATCGTCCGATCCACCTGCGTCCTTCACGGTCATTTTGGCATTTTCCAGAGCCTTTCTGCAGGACTCCAGCTCGTTCATTCCCTGCTTGAAGGCCTCCACGGCCTTATCGAGAGGAAGCTCTCCGCCGTTTAACTGACCTATGATATCCTCCACCTTTTTCACAGATTCTTCATATGACATATAATGATCCCCTTTGTTATTGAATTACCGCATCTCTTTCCCCGTCGGAAAAGCGTATGCAAACCTTATCCCCCGCCCTCAGCGAGTTTGCGGAGGAGATGATATTGTCGTCCTTATAAACTGCGGAATATCCCCGCGCCAGCACCTTGAGCGGACTGAGCGCGTCCAGCTGCGCCGCCAGATGAGCAAGCCTTTCGTTCTCCGAGGAAAAACGCGTCTCCATAGCCGAAGCCAGTCTTTTTTCGCATTCGGATATCCTTTCGCCGAGATTTTTTATCCGATTTTCGGGAGAAAGCAGCTCTAAGTGCTTCTGCATGCCGTCCAGCTGCATTTCCAGATCGTCGGCGTATCTTTCAAAGGATAAGGTCAGCTCCTTTGCGAGAACGGACAGATCCTCAATAAGCTCGGACATCAGCGGAACAGCCAGCTCCGCCGCCGCAGAGGGAGTAGGCGCACGCAGATCCGCCGCAAAGTCTGCGATAGTGGTATCGGTCTCGTGACCCACCGCAGAGATTATGGGCGTATTGCAGCTGTAAATAGTGCGCGCCACGTCCTCGGAGTTGAAAGCATTAAGGTCCTCGAAGGAGCCGCCTCCCCTGCCGCAGATGATAACGTCGCAGCCGCTGATATCGGCAAAATCCAGAGCGTCGCAGATAGACTCGGGAGCGTCCCGTCCCTGCACCATGCAGGGGAAAAGCACGACTTCCGCCGCAGGATAGCGCCGTCCGATGATATTGAGCATATCCCGCAGAGCCGCTGCCTCGCGGGAGGTAACTATACCAATTCTCGCGGGATATTTCGGTATAGGCTTTTTGTGCTCCTCAGCGAATATCCCCTCGGAGGCGAGCTTGTTTTTAAGCTGCTCCGCCGCAAGATAGAGTGCTCCCATGCCGTCGGGGAGCATATCCGAAACGTACAGCTGATATACACCGTCCCGTTCAAAGACCTCCACGTTGGCGGTAACATAAACGCTCATGCCGTCCTCGGGCATAAAAGGCAGCACAGACGCGTATCTGCTGAACATCACAGCCTTAACGGCACAGCCGCCCTCTTTAAGGGTAAAGTAGAAGTGCCCTGTTTTTCTGTAGTTGACAAAGTTTGATATCTCGCCCTTGACGATGATATTCCGGAAATTCTTGTCTCCGCGGAATATAGACGCAGTGTATGCGTTTAATTGGGAGACTGTTACGGTTATTGACATTTTATTACTCCGTTTGTAAAAGCTATTGCCGCAGAAATAGCCGTGCCCGCCGCGTTGTCACAGGAGAACTCGGGAGCGGCAAAGTGCGTATTATCGTATCTGTCTGCGATATATTTCCTTATATATCTGTTGGACATGACCCCGCCCGCATAAAGCACGGGGAGCCGACCCTTCCGGGAAAAGGCATACTCTGTCATTTCAGCGGCGGAAGCTGCCACCGCATACTGACACGCAAGAGCGATATCCTCATGAGGGACCCCCTCGGAGAGCATCCTCCCGAATTTATTTTCAAACCCAGAAAGACAGCAGCTGCCGTCCTTCATAACAGGTCTCACATTCATTTTTGAAGGGTCCGCCGTGCTTTTCTCCGCCAGTTTTTCAAGCTGCGGACCGCAGGGGAATCTCAGACCCAGCATAACGCCCGTCCTGTCGATGAGCTGCCCGCCCTTAAGATCGAGCGACGTGCATATCTCCGACACGTTCAGTATATCCTGATTGTCGGGGGCACAGTACAGACAGTCGGTAGTGCCGCCGCTTATGTGGAAGGCGATGAAGCTCTCCGACAGCATATCGAGCCTGTCCGCGGAATAGAGTGCCGCTAAAATATGTCCGCACTGATGACTGGTCTTGTACACGGGAACGCCGAGAAATCTGCCGAGATTGTCGGCAAGCCCCTCTCCGCATAAGAAACAGGGCATGTACGAGCCGTCGATATTCCTCGGACGGTATGATACGCCCACGGCGGAAATATTTTTTATATCCGTCTTATCGGCGAGCGCAGCTATGACCTTGGGAAGCTGCACCGTGTGATGAAACACCGCGTCGCTCTGCCTGAGTCCGCAGCCGCCCTCCTTCACGGGCAGCAGCAGCTTTTCCTGTACGACCGAGCCGTCGGAACTGTCATATATGGCGGCGGAGGTGGTGTAGTTGCTGGTATCTATACCCAGAAAGCGCGCCATTATACCTTTTCCTCGACCGACTCGGCAAATCTTCCGAGAACGCCGTTAACGAACTTCACATCTGCGTCGAAGCCGTATTTTTTCGCAAGATTGACCGCCTCGCTGACAGCCACGTTGGTAGGCACCTTGTCATTGTGCTTTATCTCGTAGACAGCAAGTCTTAAAACAGCAAGGCTGACCTTTGATATCCTTCCTATCTGACGCTTTTCGCTGTATGAGGCAATTATCCCGTCCAGCTCGTCCAGATTATCGTATACCCCCTTGAAGACAGCCGCAGAGACCTTATCAAAATCCTTTTCCTCGACAGACCCCTCGCCGAAATCGAAAATATCGGCTTCCTTGGCGGTCCCGATTATTTCATCGCAGGACTCCTCCCCGCGGAATATCTTTTCAAACACGAGGATAAAAGCTGCCTCACGAATCAAACTTCCCTTTTTCATTTTCAAATCCATTCCTTTCTGAGTATTGCGGTTTGCGACAGCAAATCGAGGCGACAGCCGGTCAAGCAATACTCGCATTTTGAAAATCTTTGATTTTCAAAATAGTCCTTTCATTCGATCAAAAAATCACGCAGAAAAGCAAGCCTGTGAGAAATATCCCAAAGCCTGCTTTTCCGTATACTATCATTCATTGCATGACATACAGCTGTAAGGAGCGACAGTATCACGGCTTCGGCTCAGAGCAGACGCTTAAGCGCCGTATGCCGCGATGCCCTCGACTCTGACATTCACTGCGCCGATAGCGATGCCCATCATGGACAGGATATCATCGCGCACCCTTTTCTGAATATTCTCGCAGACATTTTTAGCCTTGCAGCTGTAGGTAAGCTTAACGCTCACGGTGACCTCGGGAAACTCCGAGGTAAGATCCATGACAACGGGCCGCTTGCCGAAAAGTCCGCCCACTCCGTCAACGCTCATAACGGCGTTTTTAATGACCGCTTCGATAACGTCCTCGGAGATCTTAAGACTTTTTATGCTTGTTTCCGTTTTCTTATCCATGATGTTTCATCCCTTCCGAATTTGTATAATATGTAACGCAGGTAAAACTGTAAAAGATTTACAGATGATATCAAAAAAACAACTCACATTACTATTATAACAAATTTTTTCAGATAAAACAACTACTTTACCTCAAAAATTCTGATATTTTCCGAAGAAATTGTCACCTCGCTTAACAATATATCCTTAATCTTAGCTGCATCTTCGGGAGTAAGCCCGTCTGTGCGGACAACAATGTTTGCGGTCTCGCCGTCGAGGTAGACAACGCAGTCCTCAAAGCCCTGCGCTTTCACCAGAGTTTCGATCTTAGCTTCGCTCTCGGAAAGCTGGGTAAGATTAACAGCTTCTGCGGTATAAGCGGCGTCCTCCTCGGAGGAGATATCCCCGCCGTTAAGCATAGCGGAAAGAGTTTCCACCGCCTCATCGCGGGAGGTCATGCGGGAAAGCCTTGCCTGCGAAAAGTAGTCTATCTCATCGGCGGAGCCGGTATTCACATAAGCGGCGTCGCCGTAGTTGACGGTCTTGGAGTCTGCGGCTGCGGCGGTATCGTCGGCGAGACTCTTTTCGGCAGCGGAGAAGGCGTAGTTCATGTAGACCGCTATCCCCAGAATAAGGGTAAGGCAGGCGAGAATGATGTGTTTTTTTCCGATTATCAAGGTTGGTTTTCTCATAGTATCATTTCCTTTCTGAACATAAAGCTTATTCCATTTTCACCACGCATATGCGGTTGGAGGGCAGACCCAGCGCCACGGAGACGGCTTCATACACCTTTTCGCAGACCCGCGTATCGCCGCCTCCCTCGCACACGATGACCGCTCCCGTAACGGCGGGAGAATTTACCTTGGTAATTATCCCTCCTTTGTCCGCGATAACATATTCGCGCTGCTGTCTGTCGGCGGAGGTATCGGTCTCCTCGGCGTATACGTACTCCTCCGACGAGGACAGCGTTATCATCACCCTTACATCTCCCACCCCCTGTATGCTTGAAAGAATTTCCGCAAGGCGATTTTCCAGCTCCTCCTCGTAGACGCTGTTCTGAGTGAAAGCCTCTGCGTCGGAGGACTTCTCGGGAGTATCCCCGCTGCTGCCGCCGGAAAAAATTATCAGCAGCATGCCTATCACCCCGACTATCACCGCCCCATAGATGAATTTCCTGTTTTTGGGCAGCTTTTCAATAAACTCCCTCAGCTTATCCATTTTCATCAGCCTGCCTTTTCACATAGATAGTCACGTCCTCTCCGACAGCATTTTTAAGAGCCTTCACAGCGCCCACATAATCGGAATAATAATCCGGAATACTTGCTGTGACTTCATTAATATATATGCTGCCGTTTTCGGAAATATCAATGACGGAAGAAACTTTCGCGTCGGAAATGCCGTTTTCTTTGAGATAGCTTTCCAGAGTGCGGTCAAGATTTTTCTCCGCCGCGGATATGAAGTATCTGTCCGCACCTGCCGAGGTGCTTTCGGCTATATCGGCGGAGCCTGCGGATATTTCCGTCAGGTCGGAAAAGTCGCCCTTCATTATCCCGTTTGCCGCCGTAATGATGAATATCGCTCCCAGAATGAGCTTTAGCTGTCCCTCACATTTCCCGTCGGGAACAGCCATTCCCAGTGCAGCCGAAATTATCGAGATAAAGCAGGCGGAAAGAAGTATATTCCTTATCGTTTCCATATTGTCCCCTCTTATGACGGATCCTGTACCATAAGTATCCCCGTTGAGATGATAAGCAGTGCCCCGAAGCAGAGCAGTATCCCCAGCGCCATGCCTATGACCGACGAGGTGTTCTTCAGAAGCTTTACCAGCCTGTCCTGACCGAGTATCTCGGAAACAGCGCAGCCGATGTTCACCGCAAGGTATAAGGCAGCCGCCTCCAGCGCGGGAGGAAGCACGGTAAGAGCGATAGCCGCAATGCCGTATATCCCCGCAGCACCGCGGAGCAGCCCCAGACAGGAACGGACCGTCCCATATGTATCGGACAGCGCCCCTCCCACTACAGGGATAAAATTCGATACGGCAAGCTTAGCCGCCTTGACGCCGATGCTGTCGGCGGCAGTGCCTATGCTGCTCTGCAGGGAGGTCATTCCCGTGAATATTGTCATGACCGCCACCATGACAAAGCTGCAGCACTTGTTTATCAGCGAAGTTATGCTCCCCAGCGAAAACTGCGTATTTATGCCGTCTGCGATGCCCAGCGCCATGCAGGAGGACAGCAGCGGCAGCATGATGTTCGATGCCAGCTGAACTGCCCCCTCCGCAGCGCCGATAAGGGTCATGTTGTAGACAGCCGCGCTTGTGACTGCTCCCGAGGAAGCAGCTATCCCCGCGTACACGGGAACATATGCCAGCATGAACACTCCTCCCGCCCTGATGGTAGCGGCGATGCTGTTGAGACACTCCGATACGGGCACAGCCACCACCGCCGCCGTGACCATAACGGATATCATTCCGTAAACGGTCCTGAGCCTGCTGTCGGGTACGGTATCCGAAAAGGACGACACCGCAGAGGAAAGCAAAGCAGCGGCGATAATAAGTCCCAGCGTTTTCATGGGATATTTAAGGCTGTCCCCGAATTTCTGCAGGATATAGCTTATGACCTCCCCGAATGAGATCTCGGTGAACTCCCCTGCGTCGTCCATAGTCACGCCGTTTTCGGAGAGTATCTCCCCCGCCTCATCGGGAACGGCGGAATAGATGCCGCTGTCGTCGATATCCATTGAAGCGTACAGGTCGGAAGGGTCTATCTCGGCATGACCTCCGTCGTTTTCCTCCGCCGAGCAGCATACCCCCGGAAAAAAGCCTATTATCAGCATAATAACGATCATTGCTGCCGTTTTTTTCATACGTTCCACTATCCTATCAGTCCTGCGGCGATGTCCGCAATTTTTTCCAGAAGAGGCAGCGCCATAACTGCCATAGCTATCCTTCCCGCCGTTTCCGCCTGAACAGCGAGAGTATTTTCTCCGCTGTCGCGGCATATCCCCGCGGCAAGCCCTGTGAGAAAGCATACTCCCACCGACTTGTACAGGATATTTATGTACTGCTCGTCCGCGCCTGTCCTTTCGTACAGCGTGTTGATAAAATCCACCAGCGGAGACAGCGCCAGCACCGACAGCGAGGTTATTATGACGGCAGCGGCAGTAGTTATCATCACGCCGTACTCCCTGCCCGTTTTGTCGAAAATGCGGCAGATGACCGCCGCCGAGATGCAGAGTCCCGCAATAGCCGAAAGCTTCATGATATCCTTCCTACAGTCCGAAGGCGGCTCTTATGGTGTCGAACAGCTCCGATATCTCGTTGATGATAAGTCCCAGCACCACGATAAGTCCCGCGATAGTCACCATCAGAGCCTGCTCGTCCCGCTCCGCCTTTTTCAGCAGGAGATTCAGCACCGCCACGATTATTCCTATTCCTGCGATTTTAAAAATAAGATCAATTTCCATTGTTATCAGTCCTTAAATCAGTATAACAGCGGCGAAAAGCCCTGCCGTCACTCCCAGCATGCGATAAAGCTTACCCTTTTCTCTGCGCTCCCTGTCGGCCTCGGCGATAAGCTCCCGAAGAGCTTCTCGTTTAGCCGAGAGCCCCTCCAGCTGACCCTGAACGTCGGTAGAGCCCAGCATTTCTCCCAGCTCCTCTAAGAGAGCCTTCTCCTCCGACTGTATGTATTCGGGAGGAGCATTTTCCAGACAATCCTTCCAAGCCCCGCGGATATCGGTCCTGCCGCCGTCAAGCTGCCTGTTTATGTCTGCCAGAAAGGATAGTCTTCCGAGCCGCTTGTCCTCGGCAGCGGCACAGATGATATCCTCCAGCGGAGATGCTGTCTGTCTGATAAGAGCCGCCGCCTTGCCGACAAAACGGTCTATCTCGCAGAGAAGAGCGTATCTTCCCGAAAGCCTGTCAGCCATTGCAGCCCCTGTCATTGCAGACATTATCACTATCAGAATTATTCCTATGCTTTTCATAATATTCTCCGATCCTGATGATCTTTTCAGCCGAACCGCCTTTAATAAAAGCGGAGTATTCAAAGACCCCCATTTTCACGAGCCTGCGGATATTTTTTCTGCGAAAGATATCCTCGGGAGAGCCGCCGTGAACTGTAGCGGCGATATTCACTCCGCAGCCGAAGGCGGATCCTATGGCAGCGATATCCTCATTTGTGCCTATCTCGTCGCATATGATAAACCTCGGCGACATCACCCGAAGAGCGGCGTTAATGCCGTCGGGCTTGGAAAATCCGCTGAACACGTCGGTATTTATGCCCACATCGTTTCTGGGTCTGCCCCTGACGCAGGCTGCTATCTCGCAGCGCTCGTCGATAAGGGACACGGGATACTTCGCGCCCAGCTGACGGCAGAGGTCGCGCAGAACGGTAGTTTTTCCGCTTGCGGGCTCGCCGCAGATAAGCACGCTTTTCGGCTTGGACTTCATAACGTCCCGCATTATCTTGTCCGCAGCGCCGAAGCATTGTCTTGCTATGCGGAAGTTTATCCCCGAGATATCGCGGACCGTTTCCAGCCTTCCCCCGCTGGTGACCGCGGTGCCGCATATCCCCGCCCTGTGACCTCCCGCCACGGTGATAAAGCAGTTTGCTATCTGCGCGGTATGGCTGTGGATGGAGTACTGACAGACCGAATCGAAAACCCGTCTGATATCGTCGGCGGTGACTTCGATCGCCTTGGCGCAGTCGGGAGATATCTCCCCGGAGGGCAGCAGATAGAATATCCCTTTAGAGTGAACAAGCGCCGCAGGACGGCCTGTCCGCAGGCGTATCTCGCGGATATCCCCGTTTCCGGTCTGTGCAAGAGCAGAAGCTATCCTCGGCGGAAAATACTGAATGATTTCACTGTCCATGCTGTTCAAATTCCCCTTTCGGTAATGATTTATTTAATTCTATGACCGCACAGAGGAAAATATTCCTGAAATAAAAAAAGACAGCTGCTATCTAACGGCAGCTGCCCTTCGGACGATACATATTCAAAAAAATCGTTACAGCTTATCTATCTCCTCCATAAGAGCAGATACTATCTCATTTTCGGGGACCTTGCGCAGTATCTCGCCCTTGCGGAAGATAAGTCCGCAGCCGTCGCCGCCCGCCGCGCCGATATCGGCTTCACGCGCTTCTCCGGGGCCGTTGACGATGCAGCCCATGACCGCAACGGTAATATCCTTGTCGATATTTCTGACCCTGTCCTCGACCTCCTTTGCGAGGGAGACGAGGTCAATTTTAGTCCGACCGCAGGTAGGACAGGACACCAGCCGCACACCGCTGCCCTTTCCGACGGCAGATAAAATATCCTTAGCGGCATAGATCTCCTTAACGGGGTCGTCGGTGAGGGACACTCTTATAGTCTCGCCGATGCCGTCGCAGAGCAGCGAGCCTATCCCCACGGCAGACTTGATGATACCCATTCTCTCGGTGCCCGCCTCGGTCACTCCCAGATGAAGCGGATACGCACAGCTTTCCGCCATAAGTCGGTAAGCTCTTATCATGGCAGGCACATCGGAGGACTTAATGGAAATAACGATATCATCGAAGCCGCAGTCCTCCAGCATTTTCGCATGACCGAGAGCGCTTTCGACGAGAGCCTCCGCTGTAGGAGAGCCATATTTTGCGAGCAGTTCCTTTTCAAGGGAGCCCGAATTCACGCCTATCCTTATAGGGATATGATGTCTGCGGCAGCAGTCCGCCACCTGTCTGACCTTATCCTGTCCGCCGATATTTCCGGGATTTATCCTTATCTTGTCGACTCCCGCCTCGGCGCACATAAGAGCGAGCCTGTAGTCAAAGTGGATATCAGCCACAACGGGGATACTGACCTTTTTCTTGATTGCGGGGATAAGCGCCACCGCGTCCTTATCGGGCACAGCGGTGCGAATTATCTCGCAGCCCACCCTTTCAAGCTCGGCTGCCTGTCTGACGTTCCCCTCGATATCCGCCGCAGGAACGTTCAGCATAGACTGGATATATATCTTATTCCCGTCCAGAGTAAGCTCTCCAACTTTTACGGGCTTTATTTTTCTCATATTATCACTCTCTTATTGATTTTCTGTTGGCTGTTCATTTTGTGAATGATTTGTCTGATGATATGCTTTGGGGTCACGTACGATTAGCTGTTCGCTTTCGGCGGAGCTTCGCTCCGCGCATTTGAGACGCTCCGCTGTCAAATGCTGCGCCGCCCGGATCTTGCTTACTGTTCGTTATTGTTTGATGTTTGTTTACTGCCCTCCGCGTTTTTGACACGGGCGGCGCTTAATTGCTGTTCGCCGCTTCGGCTTAGACTTAGTGCATCGCTGTGTTACGTGCCCGCGGGGGATTTCGCTGTCTGCGGACAGCGACCAAAGGGCGCCGCCCTTTGGAAACCTGCAGCCTTGAAAGGCTGGCGAACTTTTTGATTCGGACTTACTTCTCAGCTGATGTTACTCTCAGCCTCGCACCTTCCCGAATACTATTCACTAATAACTGTTAACTATTCACTCTTCACTATTCATTAATCTCACAAGAGCGCTCTGATATCATTGAACGTCACCACTACCATCAGCACCATCAGCAGCGATATGCCTACAAAGTGTATCATGCCCTCTGTCTCCGCTTTCAGCTGCTTTCTGCGTATCGCTTCAATCACCAGAAAGACAAACCTTCCTCCGTCAAGGGACGGCAAAGGCAATAGATTAAATATGCCCACATTTATCGTGATGAGCATTGCCATTTCAAGCATATATCCCCAGTCGACCTTTCCCGTCTCCGCAGTGACCGACGAAATCGCCGATACTATCCCGACAGGACCGCTCAGGTCGTTTATGCCGTATTTCCCGCGGATAATGTCCCGCAGCGACATCAGCACGATGCGCCCGTCATAGATGAACTTGTTCACGCTGTAATGGACAAGATTCCCTGCCGTGATCTTCTCCGAGTATACCTTGAAGTCGTAGATAAGTGTCTGCTTGCCTGTTTCAGGGTCAAGCTTAGTCTCAAATCTCACATCGTTTAAAGTGACAAGCCCGCCGTCACGTCTCACCACAAAATCCACCAGACCGTCCTCGTCGTTGGTCAGTTCATATATGACATCGTTCATGGTGTAGACCTTCAGCCCGTTTATCCTGACGAACTCGTCGCCCACCTCAAGACCGCTGACATGGCTCGGAGCGTTTTCATCGGAGAACAGCGCAATGGTGTTGGTGATGCCCTTTCCCGACACTCCGAAAAAGATAAAGGAAAGGATAAATCCCAGCAGGATGTTCATAAACGCGCCTGCGACGATAACTATCATTCTTTTCCATACTGCCTGCTTACGGAAGCTGTTTTCGTCCTCGGAGTCCTCGTCCTCGCCCATGGAGCAGAAGCCTCCTATCGGGAAAAGACGGATAGTGAAAAGAGTCTCCTTCCCCTGCTTTTTGAAGATGACGGGACCCATTCCGATTGCAAACTCACTGACAGGAACTCCGCATGCCTTTGCCGCAAAGAAATGCCCGCCCTCGTGAATGATGATTATTGCGCAGAATATGACAATTCCGATGATTATTGACAATGCTGTATTCATATATCGACCTCATTAAAACAGCGTCAGGATACGCTGTTATAGACAAATTCTCTTGCGGCGCTGTCCGCCCTGCAGACGCCCTCGTATGTATTTACATCAAATGCGGGCAGTGTTTCCGCCGCCTTTTTCACAAGCTCGCCTATTTTAAGGAAAGGTATCCTCTTGTCGAGGAAAAGTCCCACCGCCGCTTCATTTGCACCGTTTGCGATGCATGGACGATCCCCGCCCGCCTTTATAGCCGAGATGCACGCCGTAAGGCAATCGAATGTGTCATAATCGGGCTTTTCAAAGGTGAGTGTACCGTAATCGGTCAGCGAGAGCCGCTTTGTTTCACAGTGCATGCGCTCGGGGTACAGCATAGCATACTGGATAGGTATCTTCATATCGGGCACGCCCAGCTGTGCGATAACAGCTCCGTCATTGAACTCCACCGCAGAATGTACCACGCTCTGCCGATGAACGACTATCTCTATCTGTTCAGGCTCAAGTCCGAACAGCCATTTTGCCTCGATAAATTCCAATCCCTTGTTCATAAGAGTGGCAGAGTCCACGGTTATCTTGTTTCCCATACTCCAGTTAGGGTGAGCAAGTGCCTGTTCCACGGTAACATTTTCAAGCTCCTTCTTTGTTTTTCCGAAGAAAGGCCCCCCCGAAGCAGTAAGGATAATGCTCCTGACCTGCTCCCGTTTTTCGCCGTTAAGGCACTGAAATATCGCAGAGTGTTCGCTGTCGATGGGATATATCTTCACTCCCCGTTTTTCTGCCCCGGGGATACAGAGCTGACCTCCCGAAACGAGAGTCTCCTTGTTGGCAAGAGCAATATCACAGTTATTCTCAATGGCAGTCAGCGTAGGGAGCAGCCCCACCATGCCCACCACGGAATTGACAAGCAGGTCGATATCATTGTCCGCCGCAAGTTCGCAGAGCCCCTCCATGCCGCAGAGTACCGCGGTATCGGTATCGGCGAGCATTGTCTTGAGCTCACCGTAATACTTTTCGTCGAAGATGCAGACCCTCTTCATGTTGAATTTCCGCGCCTGTCCGGCAAGCTGTCTGTAATTTTTCAGCGCCGCAGCGCTTCTCACGGAGATGCCCTGCTCTATGCAGACCTCCAGCGTCTGCATTCCGATAGACCCCGTAGAGCCTAAAACAGATATAGTTTTCATAATCAGATCCACTTTCTGTTATATGATATCGGCATCAAAGTCAAAGGCGTACAAAGCCATGTACGCCCCTTATTCATATAATTATTCGCCTTATCAGATAAATATTTCAAAAAAGGTAAGGAAGATCACCATAAAAGGCACAACGAACAGTACACTGTCGAATCTGTCCATGATACCGCCGTGACCGGGAAGGATATTGCCGTAATCCTTGACGTCGTGTTCTCTTTTAAGGAGAGAAGCGGCAAGGTCGCCTATCATGCCGAGAATTGACGAAAGCAGACCCACGATAGCCGCAGCGATGTAGTTCACTCCGAATACGATACCCTGAGCCTCCTGATACTTCTGATAGCACAGGCAGAAAAGGCAGATAACGACGATAGTCGTAATAACTCCGCCGATAGCGCCCTCAACTGTCTTTTTCGGGGAAATATCGGGGCAGAGCTTGTGCTTTCCGAGAAATGTTCCCGCAAAGAACGCGCCTGCGTCTGATATCCATGCAGCAGCCAGCGCAATGACAAAGTAAGCTATCCCATGTACCTCGCTCATGTAATACAGGCTCACCATTCCGCTGAGAGAAAACGATACCAATATTGTGCAGGTTATCATCTCGCACAGCTTTGCGAAGGGAAGCTTTTTATGGTCGCCCACATAGCCTACGAGCATAAGTATCATAACAACGGCGGACAGAAACAGTCTCCAGCGTATACTCGGTTCGTATGCGCACAGAAACGGCATAACTGCGCCATAGATAAAGCAGCCTGCGGTATGAGTTTTAAATTCCATGCAGCCGCAGACCTTAAGAAGCTCATAGAGTGCTCCCACGATCAGCACGGCGACAGCGGCGGGAAGTACGGGCGTATCCGCAAAACACAGAATAACGATAGCCAGTGTTATCCCCACGACTGCGGTCAAAATTCGCTTTGCCAAAATAATCCTCCATTTTACGTACAATTATAATGCATATTATATCCCCGGCAGCAGCATAACTGCTTACACTCCGCCGAATCTGCGGTTTCTCACGGCATAAGCCTCAAGAGCCCTGTCAAGGTCGGCAGCTGTAAAATCGGGCCACAGCACATCCGAGAAATAGTACTCCGCATAAGCGCACTGCCATATCAGAAAATTTGACAGTCTGTACTCCCCGCTGGGACGTATCACCAGATCCACATCGGGCGCGTCCCCAGTATACAGCAGACTGCCCATCAGCTCCTCGGTGATGTCATCGGTGCCGATATAGCCCGACGAAACAAGCTCTGCCGCCCTTTTCGCAGCATAGACGATATCGTCCCTGCCGCCATAGTTCATGGCGAGCATAACGGTGCAGCTGTCAAACTCACGGGTGCGTTCCTCGATGCTGAGCATTTTCTGCCGGATAGACTCCCTGAAGGGAGCCTTATCCCCGAGGAAAATCATTCTCGTTTTCTTACGGGCATACTCCTCTGCGTCGTCAAGATACTTGTCGAAAAGGTCCATGAGCGCGTTCACTTCATCGGCGGGACGTTTCCAGTTCTCGGTGGAGAACGCATAAAAGGTAACGTATTTTATGCCTATATCCCTGCAGTGATCGGCTATCTTTTTAAAGACCTCCGCACCCGCACGGTGACCCATTTTCCGCGGGAGACCGCGCTTCTGCGCCCAGCGGCCGTTGCCGTCCATGATAAATCCCACATGACGGGGAAGCTTCTCCGCTGAAATACCCATTATATCGACATGATTTCCTTTTCCTTATCGGCAGCCACATTGTCGATCTTATCAACGAACTTATCGGTAAGCTTCTGCATTTCCTTTTCAAGATCCTTCACATCGTCCTCGGTGATCTCGTTGTTCTTCTTCTGAGCCTTGATCTTTTCGAGACCGTCTCTGCGGATATTTCTCATAGTGACCTTGCCTTCCTCGGCGATCTTCTTGACCTGCTTAACGAGTTCCTTTCTGCGTTCCTCGGTGAGCTGGGGGAAGGTCAGGCGGAGAACATTTCCGTCGTTGGTGGGATTGATACCGATGTCGGAGTTCTGGATAGCCTTTTCGATAAGCTTAAGGGAAGACTTATCCCAAGGCTGGATAACGAGGATACGCGCCTCGGCAACGGAAACCGCAGCCATCTGGTTTATGGGAGTGGGAGCTCCGTAATAATCTACCATGACCTTATCGAGAACGGCAGGATTAGCTCTTCCCGCTCTGATCGTAGTATACTCATGTTCGAGACTTTTAATACATTTTTCCATTTTTTCCTGTGCGGTTTTGATATGTTCGTTCATAACAATTTTCCTTTCACTGTAAAATTTATTCCCAGTCCCTGTCGATAACGAGGGTACCTATATCCTTGCCCATGCATGCGTCGAAGATGTTGTCGGGGCGCGCAAGATTGAATACGAGTATGGGGATATGATTATCCTTGCACATTGAAGCCGCAGTGCTGTCCATAACGGCGATATCGTTAACGAGGATATCGTTGAAGCTTAATTCGTCGTACTTTACGGCGTCGGGGTACTTGTTGGGGTCCTTGTCGTAGACTCCGTCCACCATAGTCGCCTTAAGCACGATATCAGCCTCTATCTCGGCAGCGCGGAGAGTGGAAGCCGTATCGGTAGAGAAAAAGGGATTTCCCGTTCCGCAGCCGAAGATAACGACTCTTCCCTTCTGCAGATGACGCATAGCCTTGTTTCTGATATAAGGCTCTGCAACTTCCCTCATTGAAATAGCTGTCTGAACTCTTACGTCAAGACCCTCCGATTCAAGGATATCGGCAACTGCGAGAGCGTTCATAGTTGTTGCGAGCATACCGATGTGATCGGCTCTTGTTCTGTCCATAGCGCCGCTGGAGCGTCCCCTCCAGAAATTTCCGCCGCCGACGACGATACCCATTTCAACGCCTGCCTCAACACATTTTTTGATGCTCTTGCAGATCTCTGTGATAACGGAGTAATCAAGTCCCGTTTTCTTATCGCCTGCCAGCGCCTCACCGCTGAGCTTCAGCAGAACGCGGTTATACTTAGGTTTATTACTCATCTTTATATTCGTCCTTTCCGAGCCGTTTCCCGCCGCATGAGGGCTGCGGCTCAACTGTCTGAAACGGTCTGACCTGTCAGACCTACTCCCTTTTCATTACAAAATACATTCCTTTAACATTGTACACTAAAATCCCCGATTTGTAAAGAGTTTTTTGTAAAATTTTTCGGTTTTTACAAAAAATGAACACATATACAAAAAACAGCCGTGATATTCCGACCACGGTCGAATCATTC
This sequence comes from Oscillospiraceae bacterium, assembly GCA_051882725.1. GTDB lineage: Bacteria > Bacillota > Clostridia > Oscillospirales > Ruminococcaceae > RGIG4694. The sequence goes on along the minus strand of JBJESJ010000053.1, from coordinate 6,855 downwards.
GGATATTCCTTTCCGCAGGCAGAAATAACTGTCATTTTATGCAGCATAACATTTCACGCCTATTATTAAAAGCTTGTAAAACGATATTAAAAATTCAAAAAAACCGTTGACTTTTCCGATGAAGCTGTGTTATAATAATGTTGCCGAAAATAAAAATTGTGAGGTGAATATCGTGAACATTGGTGACAGTTGCGGGCGAAGCAGAAGTATCTTATGCAATATTGAAACGAAAGCATCTCTGCGCGCAGCTGTACGCACGATATGCTTTTAATAAGTATTGCTATGATGCCTCTGCGGCGCTGCCGCAGAGGTTTTTGTTTTGTCCGTACATAAATTTATTATGAACGGAGGAAAAACAATGAAGAAAGCATTTGAAAACACATCGGGACGCAGCGATATCGTTTCGGAGCAGAGCTATGAAAATGAGATAATCTCCGCACTCCGCGGGAACGAGTCCCCTGCGGCGATAAGGACCAAGCTCGAAGCCTATCACGAAAACGACCTTGCGGGCGCAATGGAGGAAATGTCCTCCCCGGACAGAAAAAAATTCTGCCGTATAATGGAGACCTCCGCAATGTCCGGTATCTTCGAGTATCTTGAGCCCGAGGACGCGGCTTCCTATCTCAACGAAATGGATATCAACAAGGCGGCGGAGGTCATCTCCGACCTTGAAACAGATACCGCAGTGGATATCCTCCGCGCCGAGGAAAAGGACAGAAGAACGCTGCTTATCGACCTGCTTCCCGACGATATCCGCGGAGAGATAAAGCTCATCGCCTCCTACAGCGACGATGAGATAGGCAGCAGGATGACCGCCAATTTTATTCTGATAAACAAAAACATAGGCATTAAAGAAGCTATGAACGAGCTTATCCGTCAGGCGGCGGCAAACGACAATATCTCCACCATTTTCGTATCCGACGACAGCGGGCTGTTCTACGGCGCAGTTGACCTTAAGGATCTTATCATTGCAAGAGACGGGACCTCGCTCAGCGATATTACCGTCACGGCCTTCCCCTACGTCTACGGACACGAGACCATCGACGACTGTATCGAAAAGCTCAAGGATTACTCGGAGGATTCTATTCCCGTCCTTGACAACGACAATAAGCTGCTCGGCGTTATCACTGCCCAGAGCCTTATCGAGGTAGTGGACGACGAGATAAGCGAGGACTATGCCATGCTGGCAGGTCTTACCGCCGAGGAGGACCTGTCCGAGCCCCTTAAAGAAAGCATGAAAAAGCGTCTTCCATGGCTGCTGGTGCTGCTGGGACTGGGACTGCTGGTCTCGGGAGTAGTGGGCGTATTCGAACAGGTGGTGTCACAGCTGACCCTTATCATGGCGTTCCAGTCTCTGATACTGGATATGGCGGGAAACGTGGGCACACAGTCGCTGGCGGTCACTATCCGCGTGCTGACCGACGAAAACCTGACCTTCAAACAAAAAACACATCTTGTCACAAAGGAGATGAAGGTGGGACTGTCCAACGGCATTATCCTCGGAGTGCTTTCCTTCATCTTCGTGGGACTGTACATCATGCTTTTCAAGGGCAAGGAGGTCATTTTCTCTTTTGCGGTATCGGGCTGCATCGGCGTATCACTTGTCCTTGCCATGCTGATATCCAGCGCAGTGGGGACACTTATCCCCCTGTTTTTCAAAAAGATCAAGATAGACCCCGCAGTAGCTTCGGGTCCGCTTATCACCACCATAAACGACCTTGTTGCCGTGGTGGCATACTACGGCATGAGCTGGCTGCTGCTCATCAATGTTCTTCATCTGGCAAATTAGAAAATATCGGGAGGCTCGTCTATGGAATCATTGCTGTATATTATCCTATTGGTGTTCTCCTGCGGATGGGCTTGGTTATTGGTACACACTTATAAGAACATGACCTCGAATGGTCTTTTTATCCATACGATAGTTTTCATTTTTCTGTCCCTGCTGGTAGCATGGGGCGCATTAAAGCTGATCTTTCTCCCTGCCGACGATACCTACAGTGCCTCAAATTTAGGCGCGTTGGGGGTGATATTTTTCATATTTCTGCAGTTTTTCGCTCCTGCATGCCTGATAGCCTTCCTTATCACCCTCGGAAAAATGCTCGGCAATAGAGAAGATGACGATCGGGACGATGACGGACTTTCCCAATAATTTCAAAGGAGGTCGATAAGATGTATGACTGCGTATTTACAAAAGAAAATCACCGTTTCAGATACCGCGCAGGCGGGATACTGCTCTGCGATGATAAAATGCTGTTTGTCAAAAGCGGCGTCGGCGATTACTATTACATGATAGGCGGCGGCGTTCACTTAGGCGAGACATCGGCGGAATGCATTGAAAGAGAGCTTTTTGAGGAAACAGGGATACAAGCACATGCGGAACATCTTGCGGTCGTATGCGAAAACTTTTTTAAAGGAGTCGGCGGGGTCATCGACGGATTTGACTGCCACTACCTTGAGTTTTATTTTTACATGAAAAGCACCGGCGACGCAATGAACGTATGCAGGGATATGACCGATACGGGAGAAAAACTCATATGGCTGCCGATAGATGAAATTGAACAGAACGAGATAAAGCCCTCGTTTATAAAAAAGCATATCAAAGAGATTATCGGCGAAGAGAAAACACTCCATATTATTCAGGAAACGGACAGATAAATTTCATTTTAACAAAAAATAACCCGCTTCCGAACACTCTGTCGGAAACGGGTTATTAATTATCAATTCTCAATTATCAGAACTTGCTGTCAAATATCTCCTCTGCCTTGTCATTGTCGGAGGACACGGCGTAAAGCACATACTTTCCGTTGGATTTTATCACTGCGCTTTCAAGCTTGCCGCATTCCTCGGGCTTGTAGTCCTTGTAGTCCACAAGACGAGCGTCCACTCTCTTCTGAAGGGCTTCCATAAGAGCGTCGGTATCCTCCTCGGAGCTAAGCACAAAAACCGCCGCTTCATCGGCAAAGGCTCCCGAACCGCATATGTACATGGAATAGCTTTCTACCTTTTCGGTATCGGCTTCAACGTAATTGCCCAGCCTGTCTTCGGTGACCTCTGCCATCGAGGTCATTGCAGTTTCGGTCATTATCTCATCGACCACTGCGGCGGGGTCTATCTCTTTCTGCTCCTGCACTGCTTCCGTGACCTCAGCTTCCGTAACCATCTCTGTGACCTCGGCAGCAACGTCAACGGCAGGCTCCTCTGAGCAGCCTGCAAGCATGGAAACAGCTCCGATAACGGCAGCGGCTCCGATAATTGCGGATATTCTTTTTTTCAGCATGTTATCTCTTCCTTATAAAATTATTTATCATAGTATATCATCATCTTACCGTATGGGAAAGAATATATGCGGATATCCTTCCGCACGCCTCCCGTTCAAGCTTTCCGTCGGAATAGTACACGGATGGCAGCGCACCGTTTTTGTCTTTGAGCTCCGAGCAGATGTCAAGATAATAAACTCCGTGACTCTCCGCAAAATCCGAGAGCATGCCGTTTATCCTGTCGGAAGCCTCCGCATTTGCGGGGTCGGTATCGGGTATCAGCGACGAAACATATATCTTCCCGACGCCCTTTGCAGACAATTTATCCGCAATATCGCCGTAAAGCGACATTTCCGCGTCAAAGCTCTCCTCGGAGGAGATATCGGGCATGAAATATATTCCCTGTATCAGGCTGCCCCTCGCCATCTCACAAGCCTCGTCAGCGGAAAAATCGCCGTAAAACGCGTTTTCCGCCGGGATATAGCCATATTCCGCAAGAGCGCTCACTGTGCTCCCGCCGATAAATACGCAGTTTTTCAGATACCTCTGCGTTCTGGCAGAGCTTTCGGGCACGGGCAGAAAGGCATTATCGGGTATGGTCTCGACTATCTCGCCGTCGTTATCATAGTATGACTCAGGCTGATTTTCCCTTAAATACATGGTAAAGCAGCATATAAGACTGGCAGCGCAGAATAAAAGAATAAACGAAATACGAAGCTTGACCTTACTTTTCTTCTTTCTTTGTCTGACCTCCATAATATTCTCCCGCAAAGCAATGATATACAAACTATATTCAGTATACACCATTATTCCGAAAAAATCAACAGCTTTTTACACGAAATTTTTGTGAAAATCTAAAAAAAGAATATTGCTTTTTTTATCCTTTGCTGATATAATATCCTTGATATTACGCAACAAAGAGGTTTTGTATGAGAATGAGAAGAAAATTCGCCGGGTGCGGTCTTGCACTGATGATGTCTGCCGCTGTGCTGTCCTTTCAGCTGCCTGACGCCGCTGCGGAAAGCGCCGCAAAATATGTGATCATCAACGGAAATTCCGCCGATACAGCGGAAAACTGTCTTTATAATGGAATGGGCGCTGTATCCTCCGGGGCGTCTCTGAGACTTCTTGCCGATTACAAAAGTGCCTCCCCCGATGAATATTACGAGATCCTCAATATCCTTTTCGGAAAAGACAGCGGCGCGGGACTGTCACAGATATTCGTGGAAATGGGCAGCGACATCAATTCTGTGCCCTGTGCGGAGCCCGCAGCTATGAGCTTTGCAGACGATATCCCCGATATCACAGGAAATGCGGGCTGGCAGATAGCCGCGGACGCTCTGAAAATATCCCCCGATATCTCCGTGGGAATGGTGCGCACCGAGGAGCCCCGCTTTGTCGCCGACGCCTTCGCCGAGAGCCGCACTCTGGGACTGGAGACCTGCTACAAATGGTACAAGTCCTGCATCGACGCGGTCTACGATACCTACGGCATTAAGCTCAGCTACATCTCCGCAAATTCTGCCGACGACGACAAGCTCGACGCCGAACAGATAATATATCTCTCCGAACGGCTGAAAAATGAGACCGACCGCCGCTATGACTACAGCGAGATAAAAATTGGCGTGACCGTGACCTGCGGTGAAGCCGCCGCAGAGCTTGCAAAAAATGAAAGCCTGTGCCTGACCGCCGATGTCATCGACTGCCGCAGTCTCTCCGATGAAGCTGCCGCGCTGCAGCAGCTCGCCCGTGATTACGGCATGGAGCTGTACAGCCTCGGAACAGGCTCTCCCACGGATATCTCCGATCCCTCAGCGAACAATTCTCCCCTTGATTTTGCGGAGAAGATAATTGACCTGTACTGCAGCTATGGCATAACTCTGGCTGCGGCGGACCCTCCCGCTGCAGCCGTCTACTCCGGCACGAAATATTATCCCGAGGGCTTTATCACCGCAGATACCCCGTGGAGCGGCAACTATACCGTCAACGGGGGACTGTGGGCGGCAGAGCATTTCACACGCTTCGCGGACGAAGGCTGGCAGTTCGTAAAAAGCGGCTGTCAGCAGGATTTCTGCCTTACTCTGACCGATGCGAAAAGCGGCGATTATTCGATAATCGCCGTCAACAACAGCCCCGAGGAAAGGCTGTTCCGATTCAGCGCGGCGGATATCGGGAAATATTCCTCCAAACTTAACGTATGGCTGTCCGATTTTGCGGAAGGCTCCTACATGCAGGATAAGGGGACTATCTCCCCCGAGACCGCAAACGGCAGCGCTATGTTTGAATATACTCTGCCGCCCTATTCGCTGGCAACGCTCACCACAACGGATGTTTCTCCCGAATACTCCGCATACTGCTCTGCCGACGATGTGCGGCTCCCGCTGCCCTACTCCGACGATTTCGGCTATTCCGAAAAGGAGCTCTCCGAAAGAGGACATCTCCCGATGTACATAAATGTTCTGGGCGGAGCCTTTGAGGTCCGGGAAGGAAGGCTCGTCCAGACTGTTTCTGATACCGCAAAGCCCATAGATTCGCCGTTTTCGTCCACTCCCGCTCCCGCAGCCGCCATAGGCGACGACAGCTGGGCAGATTATTCCCTGTCCGTCGGCGTGCGACTTGCCTCCTCGTCGGACGGCAATTACGCGGGTATCGGCATAAGACACAGCATATCTGTCGAAAACGGCGCTTTTTCGGGATATGCTCTGCTGATATACGGCAGCGGGAAATGGTCGCTGCGCAAATGCGGCAATGTTATGGCGGAGGGCGAAATAACGGACTTCTCCCCCACAAAGGAATATCGGCTGACCCTCTCGGCACAGGGACGCAGCATCTCCGCCGCCATAGACGGGGAAGAGGTTTTTTCTGCTGAGGAGGAGGGCAGCTATCCCTGCTCGGGACGGCTCGCACTGTACAGCGCTTACTGCGGAAACAGCTTCGATGACCTTTCCGCTCTGCCCACAGGGGATTCCCCCTATGTTACCCGAATAGACTCCTCGGACGAGGAGCTGTCCTATTACGGCAGCTTCTCCCACGGATATCCTTCCTACACCTATTACGGACATTCCCGCTCGGTATGCGATACGGGGGCGTCGGTATATCCGGGCAGCGAGCCCTTCGGCGGCAGCGGATTCATGTTCACAGGGTTTTCCGACTCGGAAAACGGAAAAACAGCCCGCATACTCTATGACGGCAGCAGCGTGCTGTACGTATACGGCAGCTTCTCCGACGAGCTTGTCGTCTCTGTAGACGGCTCGGAAATATCCTCGGCGCAGTCTGAAAGGATAGTTATCCCGCCAGTTTCGGGAAGAGGCATGCACACCGTGCTGATCACCGACAGCAGCGCCGCGGAAATAGATTTCGTCAGCACATCCGCTCCTGCGGAAAAGGGCGGCTTCTCCTTTGAATTCACGGGGACGGGCTTCGCTCTTGCGGGAGAAGCTTCATACAGCGCGCTTATCGACGTATATATCGACGGCATGCTTTACGAGGAAAATATAGTCACTCCCCCCGCTTCGTCCAGACAGTGCTTCTACAGCTGCGCGGTGCCGGACTATTCCGCACACACTGCGGAGATACGCGTAAAGGGCGGCACCTTCTC
>JBJESJ010000052.1:0-3039 GCA_051882725.1 Oscillospiraceae bacterium | reverse complement strand
TAGACGATATCTCCTTCCGTCTGGACAGGATATCCTGCGGAGATTTTTCCGCCTCCTCCGATGTTGAGTATATCGGAGATTATGTGAAGATCAAGCAGTCTCTGGACAGCATTTCGGCTAAGCTGGGCAGTATCTTCGGCAGCATCGACGGCGCTGCGGAGGCTGTGTTCAGCGGAGCGGACGGCGTTTCCAAGGACGCTGCTTCTCTGGCGGAGACGGTTTCCGGTCAGACCGAGGTCATGAGGGATATTATGTCCGACACGGCGGCTGTTGCCGAAGCTGTACGCAGGAACGTTTCCCATACAGACGCCGCAAGAAGCGCTGCCAAGGAGACCGAGGAGGTCGTTGTAGATACGGGCAGAGAGATGCAGAAGCTGCTTGATGCTATGGATGATATTTCCAACGCCTCGGAAGAGATAGGCAAGATCATCGGAACTATCGAAGACATCGCTTTCCAGACCAACATTCTTGCGCTGAATGCTTCCGTAGAGGCTGCACGCGCGGGTGCTGCGGGCAAGGGCTTCGCAGTTGTTGCCGACGAGGTCAGGAACCTTGCGGGAAAAAGCTCGGAGGCTTCCGTCCGCACAGCACAGCTTATCGGACGTTCGACGGAAGCGGTGGCAGGCGGTATGAAGTATGCACAGTCTGCGGCGCAGTCGCTGAAAAAGGTAGTGGATATGTCGGGCGAGATAGAAAAGCTCACTGTCCGCATTAGCGAGGAATCCCACAGCCAGAGCGAATACATTGAGGGTATCCGCGATAAGATAGACAAAGTCTCGGGCTATGTTTCCACAGCTGCGGCAAGCTCTCAGGAAAGCGCCGCTTCCGCAGAGGAGCTCAACGGGCAGGCTTCCGCACTCAAGGATATGGTCAAGAGGTTTGAAGCTTAAGTCGGTCAGCAGTTTACAGTTGACAGTGAAAAAAGCCGCAAGTACGATGTTTCGTGCCTGCGGCTTTTCCATTGTTATAACCAAAACAGCTGTCAGCTGTAAACTAAAAAAATCTCCGTACCCGAAACGGATACGGAGATGCAGTGCGCTGTGGGGGACTCGAACCCTCGGCCTACTGATTCGTAGTCAGTCACTCTATCCAACTGAGCTAACAACGCTTGCCAATCAGCATATTTAATTATATACCAACCGCAGGCGTTTGTCAAGTGGTTTGGATTATTTTACAATTTGTTCACAAAATTGCCGGCAGTCCGTACTGCTCCGAAACAAAGCAGTAATACTTGTACGGCACGAAATAGCCTTTGCCCACTGCGCAGACGGGACATCTTTCGGGAGGATTGCCCTTGTGTATATTGCCGCAGTTCAGGCACAGCCACTCGGTATCCTCGTTTCCCGTGAACAGCTTGGAGTCCTCCATGAGCTTCGCAAAGCAGGCAAAGCGCTTGCCGTGAGCTTCCTCTATTTTTGCTATCATCTCAAAGCTGTATGCCGCTGCTCCGAAGCCTTCCTTGCGGGCTGTTTCCGCAAAGGACGGATATACCGATTCAAATTCCTCAAACTCGTTATGCTCCGCCGCCCGCAGCAGCTTTTCGGGCTCGTCGTAATTATCCACGGGATAGCCTGCGTCGGGGATGATGATGTTCGTTCCGGACAGCTTTTTCAGATGGTCATAGAATATCTTTGCGTGTTCCTTTTCCTGATCTGCGGTCAGGGTGAAGATGTTGTACAGGAAATAATAGCCCTTTTTCTTCATCTCGTCGGCGGCGAAGGCGTATCTGTTCCGTGCCTGACATTCTCCCGCAAAGGCTCTCATGAGATTCACTGCGGTCTCGCTTTTTGAAAGATCGGTTGACATTGTGATTCCTCCCGTAAAATATTATGTGGCTATTATGTGCGTTTCGAGGAGAAATATTCATATACCGGGATCTTTTTCTGCGGACTGTTCGGAAAAATGCACAAAAAATATCGGACGATATTATATTATTTTGCGTATTGATTTAAAGTAAAAAATATGTTATATAATTTGCTTGACAAAAAAAATGGTTTGAGTTATAATAAGATATAATACGTATATTGTATTCATTTGCCGAAGTATAATTTGAATTAAGGTGGAATAAAGTAAATGGGACTTTTAGACGGACTGTTCGGAAATTACAGTAAGCGCGAGCTTAAAAAGATCGAACCTATCAAGGATAAGGTCCTCGCTCTCGACGAGGAATATACTGCTCTTTCAGACACCGAGCTGAAGGGCAAGACCAAGGAATTCAAGGAGCGTCTTGAGGGCGGTGAGTCCCTTGACAGCATCATGCCCGAGGCTCTCGCTACCGTTAGAGAGGCTGCATGGCGAGTTCTCGGCAAGAAGCCCTTCCCTGTGCAGATAGTGGGCGCTATCGTCCTTCAGCAGGGCCGTATCGCCGAAATGAAAACAGGTGAAGGTAAAACTCTCGTTGCCTGCTGCGCTTCCTATCTGAACGCTCTGGAGGGCAAGGGCTGCCACGTCGTTACAGTTAACGACTATCTGGCTAAGTCCCAGTCCGAGGAAATGGGCAAGGTATACCGCTATCTGGGTCTTACCATCGGCTGTATCCTTCATGACATGAATAACGACGAGCGCCGCGAGGCTTATAACTGCGATATCACCTACGGCACCAACAACGAATTCGGCTTCGACTACCTCCGCGACAACATGGTCATCTACAAGGCGGAAAAGGTACAGAGAGACTTCCATTTCGCCATCGTGGACGAGGTGGACTCTATCCTCATAGACGAGGCGCGTACTCCTCTTATCATCTCGGGCAAGGGCGACAAGTCCACCGAGCTTTACACTCAGGCGGATAAGTTTGCCAAGACCTTAAAGCCCTACATCGTCGTTGAAATGGACGACAAGCAGGATCAGGAGGATCTGGCGGAGGATTACGACTACATCATCGACGAAAAGGCCAAGACTGCCACTATCACCCGTCAGGGCGTTAAAAAGGCGGAAAAGGCGTTCAATGTTATAAATCTTTACGACGCGGAAAACTCGACGCTCCTCCATCACATCAATCAGGCTCTTAAGGCCAACGGCGTTATGAAGAACAACATTGAC
>JBJESJ010000051.1:0-13785 GCA_051882725.1 Oscillospiraceae bacterium | reverse complement strand
AAATTCTAAATATTCTTTTGTTTTTTCGGCTGTCTACTTGACAGGGGGCACTTCAGATGAGAGGATATGCTCCGTTTTTGTTTTATCTGAAATCATCTGTGCTGTGTCCGCAGGCTCTGCAGCATGGCGCATTCAGGGGATTGTGTGCAGAGCAGCAGGGACAGGTCCATTCCTTTGTTTCGGGAAGCTGGGTGCCCGGCTTGCGGCTGAGATATTGTGTTTGCTTCCGGGAATTCTTTTTTCTGCGAATAAAATCAAACAGTGAAAACATAGCCGAACATCAATAAATCAGAACAGACCGCTGATATTGCCGTTGTTGTCGCAGTCTATCTTAAGAGCCGCGGGAGCCTTGGGAAGTCCGGGCATTATCATAACATCGCCTGTGAGAGCGACTACGAAGCCTGCGCCTGCGGAGAGCTTCACATCGCGGACGGTTATGCGGAAATTCTCGGGCTTGCCCAGCTTTGTGGGATCGTCGGAAAGGCTGTACTGAGTCTTTGCCACACAGACGGGAGTCTGACCGTAGCCCAGCTTCTCTATCTCGGCGATAGCCTTGTTAGCCTGGGAGGAATAATCCACTCCGTCGGCACGGTATATCTCCTTTGCGATGATGTCCAGCTTTTCCTTGATGGAAAGCTTCTCATCGTAGAGCTGGTGGAAGGAAGCAGAGCCGTCCTGTGTTTCGATAACGCGGCATACCTTTTCGGCGAGATCTGTTCCGCCTTCTCCGCCCTTTGCGAAGATCTCGGTCAGTGAGACTTCAACGTTCATTTCCCTGCAGAAATCCTTGATTATCTGAATTTCCGCGTCGGTATCGGTCATAAAGCGGTTGATAGCCACAACTGCGGGCAGACCGAACTTTCTGATATTTTCGATATGCGTTTTCAGGTTTACGATACCCTTTTTCAGAGCTTCTGTATTTTCCTGTGCAAGGTCAGTCTTGGGAACGCCGCCGTTATATTTCAGCGCTCTGATAGTAGCCACGATAACTGCGCAGGAGGGCTTGAGTCCCGCAAAGCGGCATTTGATGTCGCAGAATTTCTCCGCGCCGAGGTCAGCACCGAAGCCTGCCTCGGTGATGCAGTAGTCGCCCAGCTTAAGAGCAAGCTTTGTGGCACGGACAGAGTTGCAGCCGTGAGCGATATTCGCGAAGGGTCCGCCGTGCATGAAAGCGGGGGTGTTTTCCAGAGTCTGGATAAGATTGGGCTTCAATGCGTCCTTAAGAAGAGCGGTCATGGAGCCTTCTGCACCGAGATCGCGGGCGAACACAGGCTCGCCGCTGTAATTGTACGCAACGAGGATATTTCCGAGACGCTTTTTAAGGTCCTCAAGGTCGGAAGCAAGGCAGAGTATCGCCATTACCTCGCTGGCAACGGTGATACGGAAGCTGTCCTGACGGGGGATACCGTTGACCTTTCCGCCCAGTCCCACAACGATATTGCGCAGTGCGCGGTCGTTCATGTCGAGACAGCGGTCTATCATAATGCGGCGCTGGTCGATGCCGAGAGCGTTGCCCTGCTGCATGTGGTTGTCCAGAAGTGCGCAGAGAAGATTATTTGCCGCGGTGATAGCGTGCATATCGCCCGTAAAGTGGAGATTGATGTCCTCCATGGGGACTACCTGCGCATATCCGCCGCCTGCGGCTCCGCCCTTTATGCCGAACACGGGGCCGAGAGAGGGCTCTCTCAAAGCGAGAACAGCCTTTTTGCCTATCTTAGCCATAGCCTCTGCAAGGCCGATCGAAACGGTAGTCTTGCCCTCGCCTGCGGGAGTGGGATTTATCGCCGTCACAAGGATAAGCTTTCCGTCAGGACCGTTCTTGGTTTTCTGAATGAGATCTTCGGAGACTTTTGCCTTATAGTGACCGTAAGGCTCGATATCGTCCTCGGATATTCCGAGACCCGCTGCGATCTCGGTGATCTTCAGCATTTTTGCCTGCTGAGCGATTTCAATGTCTGTTAGCATAGAAGTTCCTCCATTACATATTCCGTAGTAAAATTCCGTTTTTGCCGGATATCGGGATAATATATTTACATTATAACACATAACAAAAAAAAACTCCAGTATTTCTTTAAAATAATATTGAAAATTTTTGCTGAATAGTGTATAATATTTTTGTACCGATTTGCTATAGGCAATACCTCGCAGAGCTTCTGCGGGGTGCTGATGATATATAGGGAGGAAATTTTGAACAAGGCAGTTGAGGTAATTTATCAGTATTTTAAAAAGCTTGACAAGCCGCTTTTTATAGTTGTTACGGTTCTGGGAGCCTTCGGAGTCCTGTCGCTGTATTCCATAGTAGCCAACGACGCTTCCACTATTCCCGTCACTTCAAGGCTTTACATCACACAGGGCGCGGCGCTTATTCTGGGAGCGGCATGCGCGCTCATCATTTCGGCCATGGATTACCACAAGATAGTCAAGCTGTGGTTTTTATATGTTCCGCTGTGTGTGATACTTATCCTGCTGACCTTCACCGATATGGGAGTTCTGGTGGAATCCACCGGAGACAGAGCGTGGCTCAGGATAGGCAGTATAGGCACGATACAGCCCTCGGAGCTGCTGAAGATAGCATTTATCTGCACCTTTTCCATGCATCTCGCAAAGGTGGGGGACAGGATAAATAATTTCGGCAACGTATGCCTGCTGGCGCTTCACGGAGCAGCTCCCGTGCTGCTCATACTTATTCAAGGCGACGACGGAACGGCGTTTGTGTTCATATGTATCATTCTGTTCATGCTTTTTGCAGCCGGGATATCGTGGAAATATATCCTGCCTGTGCTGGTATGCTCTCCGGTGATCATTTATGTGGTCTGGACGAAGTTCATGAAGCAGCATCAGAAAATGCGCTTTCTCGTGCTTTTCGACGAGGACCTCGACCCGCTGGGCTACGGCTATCAGCAGCATTACGGGAAGATAGCCCTGGGCTCGGGAAAGATATTCGGAAAGGGACTTATCTCCGACGATTTCATTGCCATTCCCGAAGCGCAGAACGACTTTATCTTTGCATATATCGGACAGGCATTCGGATTTATCGGCTGTGCTGCGGTGATAGCGGCGCTGGTGTTCGTGATCCTCAAGATATTCGCAGATTCGCGCATCGCCAAGGACCCGCTGGGGAAAAATATATGCGTGGGGATGTTTTCGCTTATCCTTGTCCACTGCATACTTAATATCGGAATGGTGCTGGGAGTAATGCCTGTTATCGGCGTGCCGCTGCCTTTTCTGAGTCAGGGCGGCTCGTCGCTGTTTGCGCTCAACGTGGGGATCGGGCTTGTGATGAGCACCTACTCTCATTCCGAAAAGACCTACCGTGTTTTCTACGACGCGGAGTAATATGTAAATTATCCGCCCGAAACGGCGGCGAAATGTAAAGGAGAAATGTTATGATTAAAATTGATTTTGACGAAAAGCTTGAAATGCTATACGGTAAGGACGCTGTTCCCGCACAGAAGCAACGTTATGAGAAGGCTGCTGCGGAATTTGAGAAGCTGTTCGGCGAGCAGGAGGGCGTGAAGATATTCTCCGCGCCGGGCCGAACCGAGGTGGGAGGAAATCACACCGACCACAACAGGGGCTGTGTGCTGGCGGCTTCGGTGGATCTGGACGCGATCGCTTTCGTTGTTCCCACAGAGGACAACGTTATCGAGATAAAGTCGGAGGGATTTGAGATAGCTCCCGTTGACATTTCCGATACCGACGCAAAGGAAAGCGAGTTCGGCACGTCGGAGGGACTTATCCGCGGAGTTGCCGCGGGCTTTGTGAACGAGGGCTATAAGGTATGCGGCTTCAAGGCGTATACCACCTCCAGCGTACTTTCGGGCAGCGGACTTTCATCGTCTGCGGCGTTTGAGGTGCTGGTGGGAACGATCCTATCTCATCTTTGCAACGACGGCAGCATTTCCTCCATAAAGATAGCGCAGATAGCCCAGTATGCGGAAAATGTGTACTTCGGCAAGCCCTGCGGACTTATGGACCAGATGGCTTCGTCGGTAGGCGGATTCATCACCATTGATTTTGAAGATACGAAAAATCCCAAGGTGGACAAGGTAAGCGTTGATTTTTCCAAGTACGGCTATTCGCTGTTCATCGTCGATACGAAGGGCAGCCATGCGGACCTTACTCCCGATTACGCGGCAATTCCCGCAGAGATGAAGTCCGTTGCAAAATTCTTCGGAAAGAGCGAGCTTCGGGACATCACCAAGGAGCAGCTTTGGGAGAATATCGCAGAGGTCAGGAAGGCATGCGGAGACAGAGCCGTTTCGAGAGCACTTCATTTCTTTGACGAGAGCGACAGAGCGGTGAAGGAATTTGAAGCTCTCAAAAACGATGATATCACAGAGTTTTTCCGTCTTGTTAACGCCAGCGGCAGCAGCTCATATAAGTTCCTGCAGAACGTATTTTCGTTAAAGAATACCGAGCATCAGGCGGTAGTACTGGGACTTTACACAGCAGAGAACGTTCTCGAAGGAAAAGGTGCGAGCCGAGTACACGGCGGCGGCTTTGCAGGCACGATACAGGCGTTCGTGCCGAATGAAAAAAGCGAAGAGTTCACCGCAAAGATGGAGCAGCTTTTCGGAAAGGGAAGTGTATATAAGCTGTACATACGTCCCGTAGGCGGCTATAGAGTCGGCTGAGCAATTATTGGATAGCGAATAGAGAAGAGTGAATAGTGAGCATTCGAGGCTGAGAGCAACAATTACTGAGCAGTAAACAATATCCGGGCGGCGCAGCCTTTGAAAGCGAAGCGTCTCAAATCGTAAGTGACTTGTAAGCATTATTTTTTCCGGAAGAAGCTCCGCCGAAAGCGGCTGATAACTCGAAATAACAACGAAAAGGCTGGCGAAAACCGTCAGCCTTGATTATTTTTTTCCAGCCCCAGAAGATATTCCTTGACCGCTGTCCCGCAGGCAAATCCGCCGATGCTGCCGTCCTTTGAGATGACGCGGTGACAGGGGATAATTATCATTATCGGATTATTATGCACAGCCTGCCCAACGGCACGGGACGCTTTTATGTTTCCGATGTATGCGGCGATGTCCTGATAGCAGGCGGTCTTTCCGTATGGAATGTTCGTCAGCTTATCCCATACGCTTTGCTGAAATGCAGTCCCTTTCGGAGCTGTGGGCAGCCCGAAATCCTGCCGCCTGCCCGAAAAATATTCGTCAAGCTGTCTGCATGCTTCGGTGAGCAGTCCGGTGCGGGGAGCTGAATATCCCCCATTATTATCAAGGTACACACGGGTGATATGCCCGCTTTCCTCCCGGACGACAAGCGTGCCTATGGGACTTGGATAGCTGCATTCATACACGCTCATTCCTCTTCGTCCTCGTCGTCGGAAGGCTTTGCAGGGTCGGCAGAATTCATGCGGAAGCTCTTTTTATAGGTCAGCGGACTTACGCCCACGCTCTTCTTGAATTTGTTGTGGAAATAGTTTATGTTGCTGTAGCCCACCATTTCCGCCACCTCGTAGACCTTGTACTCGTCCATGGAAAGGAGCCGCTTTGCTTCGGTAATGCGTATGGAATCAAGATAGTTGTTGAAATTCTCGCCGGTGTACTGGTGGAAGACCTTTCCGAGATATGCGCTGTTGTAGCCGAATATCTGCGCCAGCATTTCAAGACGAAGCTCCTGATTGTAGTTGGACTTGATATACTGAACGACCCGCTCCATGGTGGATTTCGTGGTGCGTCCGAAGCATATGTTCGACACCTCGGTAAAGGTGGATTTCAGCAGCCTGATGATATCGAAAAGGCTGTTCTGCTCGCCGATCTCGGAGATGAGCTTTTCGCCTAAGATATCGTCCTGCTTTTTCTCCGCGGAGCTTTTTACTATCTTTGAGCGGATATCCATCACCAGCGTGATGCAGATGACCTTTATCCTTTCGGGAGGAAATTTCTTGCACCGCAGATTATCCATGAGGATATCGAGGGTCTTTTCCAGTTTGACGGTATCGTTTATCTCCATAAATGCGAATATCTGGGAGGTTATCTCGGGCATGCTCATGATCTCCTCGGGGGAGCGGTTCATGACGTCCTCGGTAACGACGCCGTAATGCATGTACAGGAATCGGCAGCTGTAGAGCTTATATGCGGACTTGTAAGAATTGCAGATGTCCGCGGGGGAGGAAACCGTATTTCCCACTGCGATGAAGATTATCCCGCTGAAGCTTTTGTTCAGGCGGTAGAGCATTTCCATGATGCCGCTGTGCTTCCAGCCCTTGAAAACGATGGCCTGCATGCCGCTTAAGTCCATGGATACGATGTCCACGTTGCCGCAGTTATTGAAGAATTTGTTTACGTTGGATATGACTGTGGAGCGGTGCTCGGGGGAATCCTTGTCGGTGCAGCTGATAATGGCAGTGGCATAGGAGGAGAATGTATATCCCGATGAGCGTGCTTCCTCGATTGCCTTCGGGTCGCCCGAAAGGAGCCCTTTGGTGAGCTGTTCGTTGATATATTCGCAGCCCTTTGCAAGGCGGAAATCCAGTTCACGTTCCTTAAGTATCTTTTCGCGGACATTTTTCAGACATTCGATAAGCTCGTCCTCGTCCACGGGCTTAAGGATATAGTTTTCCACGCCCAGCGAAATGGCGTTCTTTGCGTTGGAGAAATCGGAATAGCCCGAAAGGATTATAACCTTGCCCGAGAAGCCCTTTGCGATAGCCTCCTCGGTCATTTCGATGCCCGATTTTCCCGGCATTTTTACGTCTGCGATGACGATATCGGGGTGAAGAGACATCATCTTGTCGAGACCGTCGTCTCCGTCCTCGCCCTCTCCTATAACGTTAAGTCCCAGTTCATCCCATGGGATCATCATTTTTATACCTTGTCTGACGTTAGGTTCGTCATCTACGAGCATTACATTAAGTATCTGCATTACTGTTTCCTTTCCGAGAATTTTCGGGACAGCGCGGGAGCATTATTCTGACGCTTGTACCCTCGCCCTCTTTGCTTGTTACCTTGATTCCGTATATGTCGCCGTAGCTCATCTGAATACGCTTGTTCACGTTGGTAAGACCGATGCTCTTGCCGCTTTCCGTGTTGTTTTCAGACAGCTTTTTGTCGATCTGCTTCAGCTTTTCGGGAGTTATCCCGACGCCGTTGTCGGTGACGTCGATGTAGACGTACTCGCCGCAGTAATAGATATGTACGTCAATCTTTCCGTTGGATTTGGAGCTTTCTATTCCGTGGATAAAGGCATTTTCCACGATAGGCTGGATTATCAGAGGGAGTATCATATAGTTATCGCCGACCGACGAGCGTATCTCGTAAGATATCTTATCACCGAAGCGGGCGGACTGCAGCTCCAGATAGCTGTTTGTAAAATCTATCTCCGACTTAAGAGTGACATTTTCGGTCTTAAGCTCCAGACACCGCCGCATGAACTTGCCCAGCTTTTTGATAAGGTCCGCGGTCTCCTTGTCGTTGTTGCAGAAAGCCTTCATACGGATAGTTTCCAGCGTATTGTAAAGAAAATGGGGATTTATCTGGCTTGCGAGCGCCTTGAATTCGGCGTCGCGCTGATTGAGCTTGAGCCGTTCCGATTCCAGCTTTGCGTTATAGATGTCGTTCATCATCAGCTGCATGCTGTCCACCATTATGCAGAGGTCCTCTTCAAGCTGAGCGACCTCGTCGTTGTCATTAAGCTCGCGGGTCACGTTGAAGTTTCCCAGCGCAACGCTGTGCATTTTATCGCGGAGCAGGGTTATGCGGCGGCTGAATGAAATTACGAACAGGACAACGATAAGCAGAGATATCACAAACAGGAAAAGCGTATAAAGCGAATAGAAAGCGGTCAGCTGTTCATTCTGTGCTTCAAGGCTGCTTCCGGGATTTATAAGAAATATCTGGAAAACATTTTCCGAAAGACCGCTGCTGAAGGTCTTGAGTATGGTCAGAGCGGAAATATTGTTGAATTCGGAATCTATGACCTCTTCAACGTTGGGCTTGGTAAAATCCGTAGAGGATACCGTGATGATATTGCCTGCGTTTATCCCGCCGAGGGAGCTGAAATACACTATGCCGTTGTTGATGGAAAGCACGGTCTTATATGTATCGTTGCTGATATAATCGCCGAGCCAGTCGGGGTTTATCGCCAGAACAGCCACGGCACAGGGAGAACCGTCCGGGCCGCATATCCGCCGCACGCAGCTGAGATGGACCTCTCTTGTGACAGGGTCCCTGATGACCCGCCACAGCGGAAATGAAGAATCAATGGAGGCATTGTACCAGTTCTGCGACGTGACGCTTTCGTCTGCGTAGCGGAAGTTTGAATTGAAAACAAAGTCGTCCCTTGGGATATATATCCTGATAGCTTTAAGCTGCGGGAAGATAGACACATAATTGTCGATAATATCATTTTCGGCGTAAAATCTGTATATTTCGGACTTTTTGGAATATTCTCCGCAGATAAATTCGGGGATATCTTCGCCGTTGCAGATAACGTCGGTTATATTTTCTATCGTGTAGACCATATCGGTAAGATGTATCCTGATATTGTCCGTATTTTTTATCGCATTGTCCGTTTCGTTCTTCGACAGATTTGTTCTTATCGTGTAAAGCAGGAACATGCTGCCTATGAAAACGGGGATTATTACGATTATGTAGATGAGCATCATTTTTGTACGGAGCTTATGTCCGTTGAAAAACTGCTCGAATTTTTTCAGTAAACTCAAAAGCTTCATGCCTTTCCGCTGATAAATGATAAGTCAGGGCGGATAACAACAGCTGACGAAAAATATCCTCCGCCTATTATATTATAACACTAATTTTTGCACTTTTCAATAGCAAATAGCTGATTTTTTTAATAAAAATGTAAAAAAATCATATTTTTCACTGTGCAATGAGTGTATTGACAAAAAAGGAATAATATTGTATAATATTACCTATGATAAAGTGGATTTGTTAAAAAAATCTGAGTGAAATATCCTATAATGTCAGATTTTTATAATAAAAAATATAGGATTTTACGGGAGTTCATTATGAGGAAGATGTTTTTGAGATATCTTGTGGTCATTATGCTGATCGCAATGATATTCATAATCATACTGAATAATTATATAACGGGAATGATAGCCGAACAATATGTGGAACAGCAGGCAAAAAGCACGGTGAATCAGGTCATCGAAAAGATAGATAGCACCGAGACCGAAACGGAAGAGCTGAAAGCGCGTCTCAGCGTGGATTATCTTACCCGATGCAGGGCGTTTCTGTATATGGCGGAAAGCAGCCCCGAGATCCTGACCGATACCGACGAACTGAAAAATATAACTGCGCTGCTCAATGTGGACGAGCTCCATGTTATCGGCAGGGACGGCAAGATCACCAACAGCTCCGTAGACAGATATATCGGCTATGACATGGCGGACAGTCCGCAGTCTGCCGAATTTCTCTTGCTTTTTGATGAGGATTCCTCGGGTCAGCTCGTTCAGGATATCATGCCAAACGGCGAAGAGGGCAGGGAGTTTCAGTATGTGGGACTGGTGATGTCGGACAGGCAGCATATCCTACAGATCGGCATAAAGCCCGAACGCTATATTCAGGAGCTGAAAAATAATAATCTGTCGAATTTTATTGAGAATTCTGCCGACAAGAACACCTGCATTTTTATCATCAATAAGAAGACGGGCAGGTACGAGGACCATTCCGACCGCTCGCTTGTGGGCGCGCTTACGTCCGAGGTGCCCGACCTTGACAGCTTCTGCAGTCAATACGTAAACGGCGGCATGTACAATTACCTTGACGTGAAATATTACATCTACGTCAGCGAGCATGACGGCAAGATAATCGGCATAAGCTACGATTACGCTTCTATCATGGGCCTTATGCAGAATATGAAGACACTTACCATCATTTTTGTATGCCTGACGTTTCTTATCATAATGCTGCTTATCGGGCTGCTGGTAAATCAGCGCATCGTCAAGCATATCCACAGCATTATCTCGGATATGGACGATATATCCGGCGGAGATCTGGACAAGACCGTCACCGAGAACAGTCTTCCCGAATTTGAAAAGCTAAGCAGCGGGATAAATCATATGAAAAACGCCATTCTCTCCAACAGCAGCAAGATAGCGGGCATTATCGGAGCGGCAAATATCCCCATTGCGGTGTATGAGATAAGCTTCCGCACGGGAGAATGCAGCGTTATCGGAAATCTGCGGAAGATATTCCGCCTGACCGAAGAGGAGAATCAGCGGCTGCTTTCCGACAATAAGGCGCTGACTCAGTTTTTATGCGATATTTCGTCCTGCCCTGAGGACGGCGAGGAAAACGTATACTCTCTGCCCGATAAAAACTGCTGGGTCAAGATAGACGAGATACCCGGAGAAAACGGCTTATTCTGTGTTGTCACCGACGCCACCGATTTTATCGCCGAAAAGCGCAGGATAGTCAGCGAGCGTGACTGCGACCCTCTTACGGGGATATATAACCGCCGCTGCTTCGAGCGTAAGGTCTCCCTGATGATGAAGGCAAGGAACGAGGGCGTATCCGCTATTCTTATGATAGACCTCGACAATTTCAAGTGCATTAACGACAGCTACGGACATGCCTTCGGCGACGAGTATCTGAAATTCACCGCCGACTGTCTCAAGACCTTTGAGGACGATAGGATCATCGTCGGACGGCGCTCGGGCGATGAGTTTTACATGTTCTTCTGCGGCTTTGAGAGCAGGGAGGAGATAAACGAGGTCATCGGCTCGCTGTACAGCTTCATCGACGGAAACCTGATAAATGCACCCGACGGCATGCGGAAGATAGCCTTCTCCGCAGGAGCTGCCTTCCGCAGCAATGACGAGGATTTCAATCAGCTGCTTAACAAAGCGGACGAAATGCTCTACAAGGCTAAAAATGAAAATAAGGGCGGCTTTGTTGCGGAATAAGAAAACATCGCTCGGAAAGACAGCGCCGCATAAAGAAGTTTTTATCCTGTTTCATAAGACAGCACCGTCATCAGACTGTGCTGTCTTAGCTTTTTTTTGTCAGAAGCCCTGCTGTCATCGCCTGTATCGTATAAATTTGGGATATTAAAAAAATTTTGAACAAGCCCTAACCAAACGGGAATTTCTGCACTATATATACAGAAGCTTCTGAATCCAAGAAAGGAGAGCCGAATATGAATACCCACGAACGCCGTGAAAAGGTCGCACAGATGTCGAAGTCGATATTTCAGTACTGTCTGTCCCGAACAAGCTCCTATCAGGAGTCAGAGGACTTGTCGCAGGAGATACTGCTGACCCTTTGTGAGAGCATTGAAGATCTGCGTGACGAAAAGGCATTCTTCGCATTTGTCTGGCGCACCGCCGACAATATCCTCAAAGGCTGGTACCGGGATAAGGTCAAGAACAATAATGCCGAGCTGGACGACGATCTGGCGGACGATTCATGGGAACGTCTTGCAGAACAGTCGCAGGAGAACGAACAGCTTGCACTTATTATACGAGAGCTGGCACTGCTGAATTCCAATTACCGCCGTGTTATGGCAGCGTACTATATCGACGGGCTTTCGGTCAAGGATATTTCGGCTCGATTTTCGCTGACTCAAAGTATGGTGAAATATCTGTTATTCCAATCAAGAAAACGGATCAAGGAGGGCATAACTATGGAGAGAAATTTCGGGCAGTTAAGCTGCCGTCCCGTAGAACTGATATCACGTTCGTGGGGAAGATTTAACGTCTTTCATGATATGTTCAGAAGCAGGATCAAGCAGAATATCATGATGGCGTGCTACTATGAAAAACAGACAGAGGAGCAGATATGTCTGCAGACAGGCGTTCCCACAGCATATCTTGAAAATGAGATCTCACAGCTTCTGGAACATGAGCTCCTGCTTGAGAAAAACGGATATTACCGCAGCAATGCTGTCATTGTGACGCAGAAAATGATGAATGAGATATATGAAGCTCATAAGGATTCGATACATGAAACTGCTGAGTTCATGAGGAGTTTTATTGACAGTTCGATAGATGAAGTGCGTGCTGTCGGCTTTTATGGCAGTGATATGCCGCTGAATTCAATGAAGTGGTTTCTTGTTTCGCAGCTTCTGCACCTTGCATATATCGATCTTTTTCAGGAAAAGCTGACCTTCGGTGACTGGGACAGCTATCCCGAGGATAAATTCGGACAAAAGGGCTATCGCTGGCTCTCGGAGAAAAGCGGGCATCATGATATCTTTATGTTCCGCACATCCAGACGTGATGATTCCGAAAAAGCGGATATCGTAATGTGGGATGTTGATGTGAACGGTGACCCCGTTTGTATGAAAATGAACAGGATGCACGAAACTATGCTCATCGCTCTGCTGACAGAGCAGCCAAGCTCCGAAAGTGACAAGCTGATATGTGCGGAGCTCATGGATAATAATTTTGCAGTTAGAACAGATACGGGGATAAAGCCTAATTTTCCCTGTCTTACCAAGGAACAGACTTCTGAGCTGTATGATCTGATAGTTCCTGTGGCGCAGGAGATATGCAGTCGGGCGCTTGCCGGACTTGACGGGATCAGGCGTATCATGGCGGAGCATACTCCTGAGCATCTGCTTGAATATGCCGAAAAGGTGGCACCGGGAGAAATATTGTCGGAGGCCTCCGACGTTATGAGAGAGCTCTGCGAAAGCGGATGGCTGGTTCCTCTGACAAAGGGAATGCTTGCTTCAACGGTCATGTATGAGCATAGTGATTCGTAACAGCTCCGTATCATCCGCAAAGGCATCAGCGCACAGTATTTGTGCGCTGATGCCTTGATTTTTTTCTGTGACGGGGCTATTTGCCTATCTGCGACACTATCGCCTGCAGCAGCGGAGCTGCCGCCGCAAAGCCCAGCGCCCACAGAAGCTGTGTGCTGTTGAGCGCAGCCGTGGAGAAGATCATCTGCAGCGGCTGAAAATATATTGAAGCGAATATGACCGCCGCGGATAAAAGCACTGCTCCGATAAGCTTCGGATTGTTGAAATAGGGCACTGTGAAGATGTTCTTCTTTTCGGATTTGCACTCGAAAACGTGAAGCAGCTGTGACATGACAAGGGTCAGCAGAGCCGATGTCCTTGCGGTCTGTATGCCTGCGCCCGCGTTCAGAGCAGCTGTGAAGCTCCCGAGGGTGCACAGTCCTATAAAGATGCCGCGGAAGATTATCTTCGTCATAAGTCCTCCCGAGAAAAAGCTCTCGTTTTTCTTTCGGGGAGGAGCCTTCATGCAGTCGGGGTCCGCAGGCTCCACACCCAGCGCCACAGCGGGAAGTCCGTCCGTTACCAGATTGACGAGCAGTATCTGCGCGGGCAGCAGGACCATGGGCATTCCCATGACGATGCCGAGGAACATGGTAAGCACCTCGCCGATATTGCAGGACAGCAGATATCTGACGAATTTGCGTATGTTTGCGTAGATGCCGCGGCCCTGCTCCACTGCGCTTACAAGGGTAGCGAAATTGTCGTCCAGCAGCACCATATCCGCTGCCTGTCTGGTGACATCCGTTCCCGTGATGCCCATTGCCACGCCGATATCCGCTTCCTTCACGGCAGGAGCGTCGTTCACGCCGTCGCCTGTCATGGTGACTATCTCTCCTCTTCGCTTGAACGCCTGTACTATGCGGAGCTTGTCGGCAGGAGTTACCCTTGCAAAGACGGAAACCTTGCCGATGATATCGTCCAGCTTTTCGTCGTTCATGCGGGCAAGCTCGTCTCCGTCTACCACCATGCCCCCGCGGAGGATACCCGCTTCACGGGCAACAGCCGCAGCGGTCTCCTTGTGGTCGCCCGTTATCATAACGGTCCTGATGTGAGCGTTTC
>JBJESJ010000050.1:0-14118 GCA_051882725.1 Oscillospiraceae bacterium | reverse complement strand
CCGCCGCTGGGCTCGTAGAGACCGAACTTGGTCTCGTTCATGCTGGCGGAAGCGAGCATGCCGATGGAGCCTGTGATCATGGAAGCCTCATCGGAGAGGATATCGCCGAACATATTCTCGGTGACCATAACATCGAACTGTGCAGGGTCCTTGACCAGCTGCATAGCGCTGTTGTCAACGAGCATGTGTTCCAGAGTTACCTCGGGATAATCCTTAGCGACCTCTTCTACCACCTTTCTCCACAGACGGGAGGAATCGAGAACGTTCGCCTTGTCAACGGAGGTGACCTTCTTTCTGCGCTTCATAGCAACGTCGAAAGCCTTTATGGCAATTCTGCGTATCTCATTTTCGTTGTAGGACAGCGTATCCACAGCAGTCATAACACCGTCAATTTCCTCTGTCTTTCTCTCGCCGAAGTAGAGACCGCCTGTCAGCTCGCGCATGATAAGCATATCAAAGCCCTTGGCGCTTATCTCTTCTTTCAGAGGACACGCCCCCGAAAGCTGGGGATAAAGCACAGCGGGACGAAGATTAGCAAACAGTCCCAGTTCCTTGCGGATCTTCAGCAGACCGGCCTCGGGACGAAGATTCGGAGGAAGCTTGTACCATGGCGAGGTTGTGGTATTTCCGCCGATAGAGCCCATAAGCACGGCGTCTGCAGCCTTGCAGCGTTCGATAGTCTCATCGGTAAGAGGAACGCCGTACTCGTCAATAGAGCAGCCGCCCATAAGCAGCTGATCGTATGTAAATGTGTGACCGTATTTTTCAGCGACCTTGTCAAGGACCTTCATTGCCTCGGTGACTATTTCGGGACCGATGCCGTCGCCCTTGATAACGGCGATATTTTTATTCATTTGAAACACCTCATTTATTCTTAATGGAATTGAGCAGACCGCCCTTATTGATTATCTCCTTGATAAAATCGGGGAAGGGCTGAGCCTGGAAGGTCAGATCCTTGGACTTGTCGGTGATAAGACCGGTATCGAAATCTATCTCGACCTCGTCGCCCGCCTCGATAACGCGTGCAGCCTCATCGCATTCAAGGATAGGCAGACCGATATTGATAGCGTTTCTGTAGAAAATTCTCGCAAAGGTGGAAGCGATAACGCAGGAGATACCGCTTGCCTTGATAGCAATGGGAGCGTGCTCACGGGATGAGCCGCAGCCGAAGTTCTGTTCAGCGACCATGATATCGCCCTGAACGACGTTCTTGACGAAATCCACGTCGATGTCCTCCATGCAGTGGGAGGCGAGTTCCTTAGGATCGGCGCTGTTCAGATATCTGGCGGGAATGATAACGTCGGTATCAACGTTATCCCCGTATTTATGTACTTTTCCGCATACTTTCATCGTAATGACCTCACTTTCTTACATGACCTCGGAGGGGTCGGATATCTTACCTGTGATCGCAGAAGCGGCAGCAACTGCGGGAGAAGCCAGATAAACCTCGGATTCAGGGTGACCCATTCTTCCGACGAAGTTTCTGTTAGTGGTAGCCACAGCTCTTTCGCCCTTGGCAAGGATACCCATGTGACCGCCCAGACAGGGACCGCATGTGGGAGTAGATACCGCACAGCCTGCCTCGATGAAATCAGCCAGCCAGCCCTGCTTCATAGCTTCCAGATAAACAGCCTGAGTAGCGGGGATAACGATGCAGCGGACGCCCTTGGCGATGTGTTTGCCCTTGATTATCTCAGCAGCAGTCTTGATATCCTCGATCCTGCCGTTGGTGCAGGAGCCGATAACGACCTGATCTATCTTAACATCGCCGCACTCGTCGGTAGTCCTTGTATTTTCGGGAAGATGAGGGAATGCAACGGTAGGCTTGATCTGAGAGAGATCGATGTCATATACAGCCTCGTATTCAGCGTCGGGGTCAGCCTCGTATACGGTGTATTCCTTAGTAACTCTGCCCTTCTGATACTCGCGGGTGATGTCGTCCACAGCGAAGATGCCGTTCTTAGCACCAGCTTCGATAGCCATGTTGGCCATGGAGAGTCTTGCGTCCATAGAAAGGCTTGCCAGCCCCTCGCCGGAAAATTCCATGGACTTGTAAAGAGCGCCGTCCACGCCGATCATGCCGATGATGTGGAGGATAACGTCCTTGCCCATCACATATTTGTTGAGCTTGCCGGTAAGGTTGAACTTGATAGCGGCAGGCACCTTGAACCATGCCTCGCCGGTAGCCATGCCCGCAGCCATATCGGTAGAGCCCACGCCTGTGGAGAAAGCGCCGAGAGCGCCGTAAGTGCAGGTGTGGCTGTCGGCGCCGATGATGCAGTCACCCGATGCTACGATGCCTTTTTCGGGAAGGAGCGCATGTTCGATACCCATATCGCCCACATCATAGTAGTGAGTGATATCGTACTTGTCGGCGAACATACGGCACTGCTTGGTGTGTTCGGCGGATTTGATATCCTTGTTAGGGGTGAAGTGGTCCATTACGAGAGATATCTTATCCTTGTCGAAGACCTCGGAGAAGCCGAACTTATTGAATTCGTTCACAGCCACAGGCGTAGTAACGTCGTTGCCGAGAACCATATCCAGCTTACATTTGATAAGCTGACCTGCGGTCACGGATTCAAGCCCTGCATGAGCCGCAAGAATTTTCTGAGTCATAGTCATACCCATTTTAATACTCCCTTTCGTTTTATTGGAATAACTACATTATAACACACTATCTGACATAATGCAAATACATATATCTGATAATAAACATAACAAAAAGTTATATATCCATTGACTTTCGCATGCAAAAATGGTATAATTGGATTAACTTATAACAAAAGGAGTGTCACACAGAATGCTGACCGAAATATCACTGAATCAGTATCGGATATTCTACTCCGCAGCCGAATGCAGAAGCATATCAAAGGCAGCGGAAAAGCTGTATATAAGTCAGCCCGCCATAAGCAGGGCTGTGCATTCGCTGGAGGAAGGACTGGGCACGAAGCTGTTTAGGCGAGAGCACCGCGGAGTGACCCTGACGGAGGAAGGCGAGCTGCTGTACGGGCATTTGAAGAACGCCTTCACGGAAATAAGCACTGCCGAGGAGCGGATAAGAGAGCTGACGGAAAGCGGCGCAGGACATCTGCGGATCGGGACAAGCGCCGTGCTGTGCAAGAACATGCTGCTGCCCTATCTGAAAGGCTTTGCCGCGGTGCACCCGAAAATAAAGATAACGATAGAGTGCCGTTCCTCGCGGCTGACAGCGGAGATGCTGGAAAGCGGAGCGATAGACGCAGCGCTGATGGTACGTCCCGCAGACCCGTCGGAAATGGGGTTTTACTCGCTGGGAGAGATACATGATACCTTCGTGGCAGCCCCGTCATTTTTAAGTGGGATAGGCTATGAAAGCGGGACTGCGCTGACTGCGGAGGAATTCGGAGAGCTTATCGGCAGTGCGGGAGGGATAATGCTTCTTGACAAGACCAACGGCACCCGCCGACATATCGACCGATTTTTCAGAGAAAATAAAATAGCCGCCGAACGTTCGGGGATAATCGAAGTCAGCGGCATGGATATGCTTATAGAGTTTGCCCTTACGGGACTTGGGATAGCCTGCGTCATCGGCAGCTTTGTGAGCGACGATATAAAAAGCGGCAGACTTGCGGAGATAGTGCTGAAAAACACACCCGACAGCCGCGAGGTTGGCTTTGCGGTGCCGTCGAAGGGAGAGCCTTCCCGTTCGGCGAAATACTTCATGGATTTTGTCCGAGAATATACTCCCCCGCCGCAGTAAGGTCATCGGCGATAAAAACTGCTAAACGCTTCATTTCATCATCGGGAGGAAGAAGGTCGGGTACCATGATAGGCTTCATTCCCGCAGCATGGGCAGCCCTTATGCCGTTGCAGCTGTCCTCGAGGACATAGCAGTCCTCGGGAGAAACGCCCAGCCTTTCGGCAGCAATAAGGAAGATCTGCGGATCGGGCTTGCTTTTATTAACATTATCTCCGCAGAGAATGACCTCAAAGAGTTCGTAAAGCCCGGTGTATCTCAGTTCCTCTTCAACGTAGCCTCTTCTTGAGGAGGAAGCCACCGCGACACGAAATCCATCTTCTTTCAGACGGCGGACAGTTTCCAAAGCACCATTTCTGGCGGGAAAATAGCCGTCGGGAAGCACCCCGTCGATGTATTCATGCTTTAAGTCGCACAGACGGTCGTAATCAAAGTCCCCGCCGTATTTTTCGGTGCAGAGATTCCGTGCGCTTGCCTGAGTACGTCCAACCATCGCAAGAGCGGTGTTCTTCATATCGGCAAGCCCCATTTTTTCGCCTGCCCATAAAAGCGCCCTGTGAATGATCCTTTCGGAATCAATGAGCAGACCGTCATTGTCAAAGATAACAGTATTCATATCAGTAATCCACAGGTGCGTCAGGATAAGAAACGTAGGTATCCTTCGTGTGCGTTGCGGAGATAGTGCTGTCGGAGATAAGGAAGTAATAGCTGAACTTCCGCTTGCCCCAGTCGGGGTCGTCCCATGTAATGTCGAGATTGTACCACACCCCGTCAACCTGGACCATGTTCCACATATGAGGGCCGCCCGCAGATCCTGTCACAAGCATAGAGGGAATGCCCAGCTTGTCGCAGAGCAGGCACATTGTCTTTGAAAACCCCTGACAGTGTGTCCTGTGCTTTATTACAGCTCCGTAAACATTGTCGCAGTCGTAAGCCTCGGCGTCGTATGTGGTATTGTCGATTATGTAGTCGTGAAGATATTTCAGCTTTTCGGCATCGGACATTGAGTCATCCACGCCGCTGAGCATGTTGTCCAGAGCAGCGTCTATCTGCTGGCGCATAGCCTCGGTAGAATCGGCAAAGTTGTCGTAGGTCATGTAGCATTCGGCAACATAGCCGTCGCTGTTCATCTTATATCTGATATCGCTGTTAAGATAGAAAAGATCAGCCTCGCTGCAGTAAAATTTCATATAGAAATTGCTGAACTGCTCGTCCGTAAGACCGCCTATTCGGATAGTATGCTTAAAATTAGTGACTCCATTGTACATACGAGAATAAACAGACTTTTCCTTGCTTGAAAGAGTGCCGTAGATATACTGTGCGCTCAGCGGAAGCTCCTCCTCGTTAAAGGACGAGCCGCATGCGGTCAGCAGCAGCGGCAGAGCGATAAGCGCAGCCGCAGCCAAAGCTTTTATTTTTTTCATATATTGTCCCCCATATCATTGATTTTTTACAAGTATATCATATATTTGTTCATTTGTCAAATATATCTCTCCCACTCCAGAAACCGCTTCTTCATGCCCTCGATATCGAGAACTCCGTAAGCAAACCCTTTCTTGATAAGCTCCACTGGGATAAACTCGTCATATTTTTCAAAGTAAGGTATCTCCTTAGGATAGACAAGCTCCATCGGGTCGACAGGCTGCCTTGCCATTTCGGTAACTACGCGGAAAAACTCGGTCTTGTCCGCCTTCATGGTAAACTGGATAAAGTAAGGCCGTGAGGAATTCATGCCTTTAAGTCCCAGCAGCGGCGCGCATCTGAGCTTGATGAACCGCTCCGCCGCAAGAAACGCATAGCTCCCCAGCCACGGGAAAAGGCACCACATATCGCCGCCGATGTTGATAAGAGGCTCGTCGGTGATACCGGAATTTCTCGCGGAATGACGTGCCGCGTCGAGCCGTGATACGGCATTTTTCATAAGATAAGGATAGACCATGTCCTCGCAGAGCACCTGCTTCATCCGTTCAAGTATCTTAGTGTTGATATCCCCTGGGCAATCCCCGAAATAAGCGGGCACCTTGCCCTTTATCATCTCGCAGTACACCAGATGCCGCTTGTGGTCCACCTCTTCGACCACCCACACATGACCTGCGATGGCAATTTTTTCACCCGGCGGAGGTGGCTTCACGATAGTACCCAGCTCATGGGAGCTGCACCGCACTGTGTATTCCTCGTTCTCCTTGAAAACGGCGTAGAACTTGAATGAATTAGTAATCCTCTCGCCGTTCAGTCCGACGATAAGTCCGCCGTTCTCGGTCTTTTCAATATGACCTATCTCCACAAGATGCCGCAGCAGCGTCACATAGTCCTCCTTAGAGATGCGCTTGAAGTAGTTCAGCGTAAGTACGGAGGAAGCCAGCGCCTTCGGAGTCATCTCACCGCAGGAAGCGAGAGTGCTCATAGTCTGATGATACAGCAGACTGTAAGGCAGCCTGTCCAGCTTAGGCGGCTCCACCCAGCGCTCCTCGAGGTATACCTGCACAAGGGCGATACCCTGCAGTAACGTCCATGGAACGGTCTCGCCTATCATAGCCCGTGCTTCGGGCTGTTCCTCCCGCATAACGAACCACATTTCGGGCGGAGCTCCCCGCCGTCCCGTACGTCCCATTCTCTGGAGAAAAGATGATACGGTAAAGGGCGCGTCTATCTGAAAAGCCCGTTCCAGCCGACCGATGTCGATGCCCAGCTCCAGCGTTGCGGTAGTGACGGTGGTCTGATATTCTTCCTCGTCCTTCATGACAGCCTCCGCAGTCTCGCGGTAAGCGGCTGATAAATTGCCGTGATGTATAAGAAATCTGTCCGGCTCATTGTTGAGCTCGCAGTAATGCCGCAGCGTAGTAGTGACCGCCTCGCATTCCTCCCGGGAATTGACGAAAACAAGGAATTTCTTCCCACGGGTATGCTCGAAAACGTAAGCCATTCCCGGGTCGGAGTTTTCGGGAGCGGTATCTGTCAACTCGTCCAGCACAGGAAGACCAACAGGATTTTCCTCGTTCTCGGCAGCCTGTTCGCCGGATATGTAGAAATGCTCCATGGACAGCCGCCATTTCATTCCCTTGGCTTCTATCCTCGGAATGCAGGTCTTCCTGCCCGAGCCCGAGGAAAGGAAATCCCCCGCCGCTTCAAGGTCGCCGATGGTAGCAGAAAGCCCTATCCTGCGGGGATCGACTCCTGCCATGCGGGACAGCCTTTCAATAAGGCAGATAGTCTGTCCTCCCCTGTCGGCGCGCATAAGTGAGTGAATCTCGTCAATGACCACGAACCGCAGGTCGCCGAAAAGCTTGGCGACAGCGGAGTGCTTGTGCATAAGAAGCGCTTCAAGGGACTCGGGAGTTATCTGTAATATTCCCGACGGATTTTTTAAGAGCTTGTTCTTGTGAGACTGCGAAACATCCCCGTGCCAGTGCCATACGGGGATATCGGCTTCCGCGCAGAGGTCGTACAGCCGTGAAAACTGGTCGTTGATAAGTGCCTTTAGGGGTCCTATATAAATAGCTCCCACCGAGCGGGGCATATCCTCGGAAAACAGAGTAAGTATAGGAAAGAACGCCGCTTCGGTCTTGCCCGAAGCAGTGGAAGCGCATAGCAGCAGATTGTCGTCCGTATTAAATACCGCGTCCCCCGCAGCCGCCTGAATGGCACGCAGGGACTCCCAGTTGTTCTCGTAAATAAAGTCCTTGATAAAAGGAGCGTACCTGTCAAAAACGTTCATAATAATTATATCTCAAATTCCGCAAATTCTTCTTCGGTATGAGAGGCCTCCTCAAGCTGAGATCTTGCATATTCAAACCCGTCCGACTGCATGATATCGGAAGCGGAAACGCCCGGATTCTGATAGGATATGTCCAGCAGCTCGATAAAATCGCGGATAACTTCTCGCGGCGTGATATTTGTTTCCGCGCCGACCCGTCCGTATTCCGCCTTGATAAATAATATCCTGTCCTCGTCGGATATTTTGGGCGTATAATCGAAGAGTACGCCGTGAATTTCCGTCAGCTTTTCGGTAAGCACCAGCATTTCTTCGTTGGTCAGCGGAGCCAGCCTTATAACGGGAGCCAGCATATCGCGGAGCTCACCGCCGCCGAACCGTCCTTCGGCGAGTCTTGAACGAAGCGCCTCGTAGCTGTAAACGCCGCGGCGCCTGTCCTCGATGCACTGGGGTGTTCCGCACATGATGATACCCAGATATTTCGCCTTGCCCTGCATAGTATCGTTGTACATGGTAAGAATTTTCTCGTAGTTGCTGTTTCGCGCCTGAGAGTTGGGTATCTTATATATGTTGACAAGCTCGTCTATCATGATGATAAGACCGCTGTACCCCGCCTGACGCAGGAAGAACGCGAACAGCTTGATGTACTCGTACCAGTCATCGTCGGTGATGATAATGTTCACTCCCAGTTCATTTTTCGCCTCGGTCTTGGTAGAGTATTCACCGCGGAACCATTTAACGACCTTGGCTTTAGCTTCCTCGTCGCCGTCACGATAGGACTTGTAGTACAGAGTCAGCAGCTTTGCGAAGTCGAACCCGTGGACCATCTCGTTCATTGAACCGATAACTTCAAATATTTTCCGCTCAACGAATCCGTCGAACGCGTCGGTATCGGGAGAATACCCCTCCCCGACGGCAGCGGTCTTGACAGAGCTTATCCACCTGTCAAGGATAAGGGTGAGCGCTCCGCCCTCGGGACGTGTCTTTGTGGACATGTTGCGGATAAGCTCCTTGTAGGTGGCAAGTCCCTGATTTTTTGTACCGTAGAGCCTGCGCTCGGGAGAAAGGTCGGCGTCTGCCACGACAAAGCCCTTGTCCATGACATAGTTGCGGATTATCTGGAGCATAAAGCTTTTTCCGCTGCCGTATTTTCCCTGAATGAACCGAAAAGAAGCTCCGCCTTCGGAAACGATGTCAACGTCGTGGATAAGAGCCTCCGACTCGTTTTTTCTTCCGACGGCGATGTAAGGCAGCCCCACTCTTGGAACAACTCCGCCCTTAAGAGAATTGATTATCGCCGAAGCTATCCTTTTTGGTATTTTCATAAGTTAACAATTCCTTTCAGATCTTCCTCATAATCCTCGATTATAGAAGGCTCGTCGCCGATGTACTCGATGACCGTATCCCCGAACATATCGAACAGCTTTTCGTTGATGCCGTCGCAGAGAACCGACTCCATAAGATGCTTCTGAGCAGCAAACGCCGAGAAATCGCCGCCCGACAGCATAAGCCGCAGAAACTCCCTCTCATTTTCATCTATAGGGCAAGCCTCGTCGGATACCTCCGTGATCTCCTCGGGAATAACCTCTTCAAGGTCGGTATCGTCCGTTTTATCCTCGTCGGTCATAAGCTTGTCGCGGATAATATCTGCGTCCCTGCGTATCCCCGAAAGCTGCGAGGTATCTATCCTGACAATGCGGGCTTCCCTTTTACGTTTTTCTTCGATAAAGGAGCTTATCTCGCCCGAGATAAGCTTCACGAGGGTCTTGCTGTCAAGCTCGGAGGAAAGCTTTTTGTCGAAGCCGTACTCTTCCCTCATAAGGCGGTCGGTCTCGCGGACGACATCGCCCAGCTCGGTATTTTTCTTCCCGCTGAACTCATATTTATCGGAGAAAAATTTTCCTCCTGTACAACAGTACCTGTGATTTTCATTCACAATATATTCGCAGTCGGAAACGGAGCCGTTATCAAAAAATACAGCGTCGTCGAAGAAGTATACCCTTTGTTTCAGCCTGACTCCGAAGAGCCTTTCGGAAAGCGGTCTTTTGCAGCGGGAATCGCAGTATTCCGCCCATTTTCTGTACACAGCTGCAGCGACCGCTGAGAAGTCCTCGTGATATTTTTTGCAGAACGCAGACTTTTCGGGATTGTATGATGATACCCGAGCAATTGCCGAAAACAGTTCATCATCGGAGCAGTTTTTATGGTTTATCAGTGCATTTACGGCGTTTTCATATTCAAGATCGATTATCCCGTCCAGAAGCTTCACAGGCAGCCCATAATAAATGACCATTTCCTCCGCCCATTTTTTGTAATGCCTGCCGACAGACCTGTCGAAGGAAGAACAGCCCTCGCCGATGGTTTTCAGCGCAAAAAAGCCCTCCTCGGCGCTTTTTACGCCGATAAGATTGATAAGCTCGTACATATACAGATAAACATAAGAAAGGCAGGTCTCGCCGATAATGCCCTTTCTGACCTTAGTGCGCCAAGTGAAATAGGTGCGCAGCTGTTTGACGTCCATCTGACTGTATGTAGGATAATAGCAGAAATAGGACTTCTGACGGTCATAATCGTCCTCAAAGTCCTCCATATATTTTCCCATTGCATAAAATTTTTTAGAATTTGAGTACCCCAGATACTCCCGCTTTGAGAAATGCTCCTTAAACTCGGTTATCCTTTCGGGCACATAATTAGGCAGATTGCTTGCAGTGCGGATAATAGGCTCGTCCGAGTAGACCTTCCCGCCGACCTTGCTGTCCGCCATGACCAGCTCAATAATATCGTTAATATTCCCCATCACCGCACCCCCTTTGGTGAGAATCTGCTGAAGCTTTTAGCAAATAGCGATCAGCTGTTTTCTTCAGTATATTCACTATTTGCCAATTTGATTATAGCACATTTGTTCTAAGAATTATATCGCATAATGGAAAATCTTTGTTAATTTTTGATTAACATATCATGACAATAAAACAAATTCAGCGGACCTCCCCCTGTCACAGCAAAGAGAGACCACTGCCGAATCATCAAAAATATCCGAAAAAAGCCCGATATCCCCGTCGGAAAGCACCCTGCCGCCGTCAAAGAAGAAAGCGCGCTCCTGCATATGACCCGCAAGACCTGTGCCCGTGTACTTCACATAGGATTCCTTAAGGGTCCACAGCCTTGTGCAGAGCAGGTCGGGAGAAGCGCTGTTTCGTATCATGTCCATTTCGTCCGCGGAAAATATACGCTTCATGGAAGCCTCGCGGAACTGTCGGACAGTTTCGCAGTCCACACCGAGAGCCCCCTCCTCCCTGCCGCAGACAGCGCATACCGCATAGCCTTTGCAGTGGGAGATGCTGAACTGAGCAGGAATGTCCTTAAAATAGGGCTTTCCCTTTTCGGCAATGGAGATGTCCTCAAATCCCGCAGGACAGCCGAACAGCTCCTCTGTTTTTTCAAAGAGGAGCCTGTACGCCGTATCATGCTGTTCGGAATGAGAATTACCGCATTTTTTAATAAAGACCCGTATCATTTTCTTTTCTTTCCAAATATCCTCCTGTCGATGGAAGAGGAATAAACGTAGTAGAACGGAATAAGCGCAAAGAGCCACAAAAAAGCGGTAAACAGCCTGCTGTACATCAATCCGAAGATAAGGTAGACCATAGTCACCAGCACGGGGAAGCAGAAATATTTGCACTGCTTTTTGCGGTAAGCGAGTATTCCCGTGTAATAGAGCGGGATAGAAAGGAACCAGAATATCGCAGCCATAGAAGTGAGTGTACCCGAATAGTGTCGGAACAGATCATTTTCAATAAATACGCAGCCCAGAAAAGCGATCGTCGCCACCAGCGGATAACAGAAGTAATTCATGTTGTTTCGCTCATAAGCGGCGATAGACGTGTAGTACAGCGGGATAAACAGGAAGAATATCCACGACCAGCCGAACAGGTCAAACATCCCGCCGAAGAAGAAAAAGCAGAACAGCATAAGCGCCCAAAACGGGAACTTTTTAGCTTTCCGGCAGAATTCAGCCTTTTGCGGAGAGTTGACGTTTGCGGGAAGAGCATTTTCGTATACCATAAAGCTTTTTTTCTTTCTTTTAGCCTTTCTTGAAGAGCTGTCCTCGTATGTATAGGAGGTATTGCCCGTACAGCTGTCATTCTGCGGTACAGGGTCAGGCAGGATATCCTGCTGCGGCTGAGCAGCGCTGTTCCGGGGATATATCTCATCGGAATTGTCCCCGTCCACGCTCATTCTGATAAAGTCGTCGGCGATGCCCGCATTTTCCGCACAGGAAGGCTTTTTGAGACTTATCCCCTTAGAAACGGGAGCGCTGTCATAGGATACGCTCGCGTCACCGCGGATACAGCCTGCCAGCTCGTCCACGGAGATATCGTACACCTTAGCGAGAGCTATAATATTATTGATATCGGGCGAGGACTCCCCTCTTTCCCACTTGGAGACCGCCTGTCTGGAAACGTCCAGCTTTTCGGCAAGCTCCTCCTGCGAGTAGCCCTTTTCTCTTCTGAGCTTGTATAATTTATCCTGTAATGTCATATTATCACTCTTTCCGATTTGATTATGTCCATATTATAGCATGCCCGATAAAAAAGGACAATAAACCCGAGTTGTCATTTTTATTTTTCATAAACAATTTAAAATTCATTCACATGCAACCGCCGGTTGCGAAGATGATAAGTTCAGCAGACTCCCAGCTCCGCAAGCTTTGCAGCAAGTTCAGAAGCCATTCTGTCGTGTGTATTCTGGGAGGGATGGAAATCCGCGCCGATGCCGTCCCGCTCTTCGTTCTGAACGGTAAAGTGAAGAGTATATACCTTGTCGTCACCGGTCTCTGTTCTGAACAGCTCCGCAGCCCTTTCCACGGTGTGGAAGATACTGTCAAGCATAGCCCCGTATGCGCAGACGATGACCGCGTTGGGATTCTTGCTTCTGATAAGCTTAAGATAGTCAGCATATTTTCTGCTGAATTCCTCTTCCCGTTCGGGGATCCCCTTGGTCCAGCTTTCGTCGTTAGTGCCGAGGTTGATTATAATCGCATCGGGAACGAAGCGGCTGAAATCCCACTGATCGAAAGGCTCCTGATGAAGATCGTTGCTGTAGCCCGCGTCGGTGCAGGGATAGAGCACGGGAGAGAGCCAGTTGGTCAGCGGCTCGGAAGCGTTTTCGTCCACCCATGAGGAAAGCACGCCTATGCCGCTCCATGAGATCAGATTGAAGTCAGCACCGAGCTTTCTTGCTGTCTGAGCAGCGTATGCCTTGAAGGGATTTTCCTGACGGGTATTGAAGGTATCAACGTTGAGCTTTCCCTCGATGCCGTAGCCGCAGGTGAGAGAATCCCCCACGAATTCCAGCTTGAGCTTTTTCTTTTCAGTCGGCACAGGCGGGATATCGCTGTCGGAGATGAACTCCACGATGCCGACCTTGCCGAACGCCGCCTCGGACATCTTCACAAGCTCTATCTCTACCTCGTCGTCGGAGTCGCTCTCATACAGGTCATATATCTCCTCGGGAGCGCTGACCTCAAAGCGCTTTGTCATCTCGCCGTTTACCAGCACTCCGCAGAACGGGAGAAAAATATCGCCGCAGTCGGGATTGGGCTTATAGTCGGAGGTCAGCCTTGCTTTCAGGCTTTTTCCCCTGAATTTAAAGGCCGTGCCCGACAGCGAGTAGTTTATGTATCTCACATTGTCAATAAAGAGCGTCCTTCCGTGAACTGTAACATACTTTTCATCTGCACTAAATATCATATCATTTTTCTCCAATCAATCTTTTCTGCTGAGCTTAGAAGCGAGCTTATTCTCATACATCAGCTTATCCGCATACTCGGCAGCCTCGGTCACGCTGTCCCCCGTCCTGAAGGGACGGCAGCATATGCCTATGCTTGCGGAAAGCTCATAGGGCTTTCCCGATGTCCTGTTATAATGGTCAAGATAATTATTGAAGACTTCCTTATGATGTTCGATGTCCTCGTCGGTATAGTTTCCGAAACCCACCACCGCGAATTCATCTCCGCCGGTGCGGACGCATATCTCGTCATATCCCGCACAGGCTGTTGCCGCAGAGGCTATTATCATTATACCGTTGTCGCCATCGCTGTGACCGAAGGTATCATTAATGTACTTCAGACGGTTCATATCCGCAACGAGATAGAATATCATGCAGCCGTCCTCGGTGGGAGTGTTCCTGTCAAGATACTGCTGCAGACCGCGGCGGTTATAAAGACCGGTAAGGCTGTCACGCATGGAGTTGTGTATGAGGATATTTCTTATCCTCTGCATTTCCAGCGCATTATTTACGTTTCTGGTCCAGTCTCTGTAGATATAGTCGAAGGGAGGCTGGTCAAAAGCGCAGGCAAGCACACTGTATCCGAAGCAGCGGTCATTGAAATGCAGAGGCGTAAAATACCATGCCAGCGGCTCGCTGTACCGTCCGTCAAGGTCGGGACAAAGGTCCTTCACGTTGATCTCGGAGACCTTATAATCATCGTAAACGCACCAGCCGCGGTCATTTTTCAGCTCCGGATGAGACATAAGATAATCGTGATTGGTGCTGTGGATCTTCAGATACATTTTGGGAGTATATCCCTCGGACAGATAATTTTCCTCCGCCGAAATATCGTCCCAGTCCTCGCAGAGGAACAGGATATAAAAGCGGTAATCGTTGA
>JBJESJ010000049.1:7795-14141 GCA_051882725.1 Oscillospiraceae bacterium | reverse complement strand
GCTCACGCTTGAGGGGATCGGAATATTCGTAGCAGCAGTCGCCGTCAAATTCAAAGAGTCCCGCGCCGTCCTTGGGGAAATGAGCGGGTACCCAGTCCAGTATCACGCCGATATTGTTCTTATGGAAGATGTCTATCATCTGCATGAACTGTTCGGGGGTGCCGTAGCGGGATGTAGGCGCATAATAGCCTATGCTCTGATAGCCCCATGAGCCGTCGTAGGGATACTCCGCCAGCGGCATCAGCTCCAGATGAGTATAGCCCATCTCATTGAGATAAACGGACATTTCCTCCGCAAACTTGACGTAATCGTAAGGCTCGCCGTCGGGATAGGTCCTCCATGAGCCAAGATGAGCCTCGTAGATATTCATGGGGCTCTCATAGAGATTGACCTTCTTTTTCTTTTCAAACCATGCGCTGTCGTTCCACTTGTAGCCGTCGATATCGAAATATTTTGTACCGGTATCGGGGCGGGTCTCCATGTGAGTGCCGAAGGGATCCGCCTTGTTCACGATACTGCGGTGAGAGGTCTCGATGCTGTATTTATAGAGGAAATACTGCTCCACATCGGGGATAAATATCTCCCAGACGGTCTTGTCGGACAGGCGGTACATGGGATTTTTCCTTCTGTCCCAGTTATTGAAGTCGCCTACGAGAGAAACGCTCTTTGCATGAGGAGCCCATACCCGGAAGAAAACGCCCTGTTTTCCGTCCTGCTCGCCCTTATGCGCCCCGAAAAAGTTAAAAGCTTCATAGTTGCTGCCATTGTGAAAAACATACAAAGGAAAATCGTAATTGTCATGGTTTTGTTTTTCTTGATTAGCCATTTTTCTAAAACATCCTTCCCAAGTCAGAAATACATATTTAAGCAGATTTTATACCATTGCTTATATCTAAATATATTTTAACAGATTATGTATCAAATTGCAAGTGTTTTTGTGATGATTTTACAATTCTGACGTAAATCTATGCTTTGCCTTGTGCATTGTGACAATTTTTTTCAACATTTCTCTTGAAAATCAACAAAATAGCCATAAAAATTTGATATATTTCCCTTTATTGTTAAATTTTACAAAGAAATTCTTCACGGAAATACATGCTTTTGTAAAATATTACTAACGAAAATTTTTGGCATTTTTACCATTAATAGGCATAAAGCTTGACCGCGGCAGCAGTTTTGTCATCTTTTCTCTGCTTGTTGTCGGATACGGAAGAAATTATTTTCTCCGCGCACATTTCCGAGGTGATGGTATCGTTCATCAGCACCTCGCGGATATAATCTCCGTTCCCGCTGACTCCGTCGGATATCATCACAGCGCCGTCCCCCGCCTTCAGATGAAAGCTTACGGGGCTGATAGACGTTTCGGGAAGTATCCCCACCGGCAGCGAACGGTTCTCCGCCGTGACCACCTCGTCTCCGCAGCGAATATAGCTTTCCGCCGCACCCTGCTTGTAGAAGGTGCATTTGCCCGAATAGGTATCCAGCTCCATGATATCCGCCGTAGTGAATATCTCGTCGGATGACACCCCCGAAAGCAGCAGATTTGCATAATATACCGCCGCTTCCACGCCTGCGCCCGAACGGATGAACCGCTTTATCACCGATACCGCCATGCAGCTTTCCTCGGCGGCACGCTGACCGCTGCCCATGCCGTCCGCAAGGATGATGTACAGCTTTCCGAAACCGTCCGGGAAATAGTCCGCATAATCTCCCGATCGTTCCCTGCTGCCTGCCGCAGAGCGGATCCCCACGTCGGCAATGAATTCGGGGACCCTGCACCAGCGGCAGCGGAGGATATTCTTCTCGCCCTCCGCCTTTTCGATAAGAGGGATATCCAGCGCCATTCCCGTCACGGAGGAAAGCCTGTCGGTCATCCCGTCAATGGGGATATTATCCGTCGCGGTGAGAAAAGCTTCGGCATAAGCTCTGCCGCTTCGGTCGAAATACACTGCAGCCGATCTCACTCCGATCTCAAAGGAACGCAGCGCGTCTGCGGCGATGACCGACATCCGCCCGTTATAGCGCAGTCCGCCGCTGCCCATATTTTCATAGGCGAGCCGCTGTGCTTTGAGCTGCTCCAGCGAGGCAGCACATATCCCGCTTGAAAGCCGCTCGGAGTATCTTCTTCGCTCCTCGGTGAGCACCTCCCGGTTAAAGCATTTTATCAGCTCGTTTTTGCGGCTGCAGCGGGTAAGCCTTGTGGGGAGCTCCTTTTCGGTCAGTATGCCCTTTTTAAGGACTGTCCTCGCCGCGTTTTCCAGCGGAGAATTGTCCGGTCTGTCCTCCGATGCGGAGGAACATTCGTCGCAGCCCGCGTATTCTCCGCTGTGACATTTCGAGCAGACCTTTATCCTCACCGCAGCTGCGATATCGTGCTCGCACTCCTTGCTGTCGTATATCCTTCTTGCCGCCGCGATGTCCGAGCCTACTTCTTCAAGAACTGCTGCGGAAAATTTCAGCCGAGCGTCGATATGACGGCTCTCTCCCCTGTCCTGCCTGTCCATTTTGTCGATGTACGGGCTGTACAGCATTTCGGGAATGATAAAGTACAGCAGCCCCGCCAGCGCAGAATCCGCCACATATTCCGCCGCTCCCGAGGGTATGCCCACTATCACCGTGAGCACAAGGGAGGTGAATATCATGGTAAGGCTGACCGCAAGACGTCCTCTGTGAGCGGAAAGTCCCGCCGAGAGGGCTGCTATGACGATAAATACCGCCGAGCGGGAAAAATAGCTGTCGCAGAGTATCATTGCGGCAGCTCCCGCGGCACCTGCGGCGGCACCTCCGCTGCAGCCGTATTTTTTCGCAAAAACTGCCGCGGCGATAATGACCGATATCCTTCCGAGATTGAACAGATATACATTGATCCCGCAGAGCGCCGAAGCGAAAATTATCCCGCAGATAAACGCAGGCACTGGGTCGGCAGCCTTATTGTCCCCGTAAGGCACAAAAGCCGCTCTTCCGAATATGTACGCCGCCGAACCGCACACCGCCGTGCGGAATATCACCGCCGCAAAGGCGGAGACGGAAAATCCGCAGTAGAGCAGATACAGACTCCCGAAGCCGAAATACACGGCGGAGGAAAATATCGTCCCGCCCCTGACGGAAAATCTGTGCGAGGTGAACAGCTTCACGATAAGCATGAACAATACTGCCGCCAGCTCCGTCACATTCTCTGACAGCGTCCCGAACAATATGCAGGAGATAAGCATGCCGACAAGCGCCGCAGCATTCCCCCCCGCTCCCAGCACTGCGCAGAAGGACGCCGCCATCGGTGAATGTATCCCGCCTATTTCCGCCTTTGTCAGCAGAAATGCTCCCGCCGCCGCTGCCGCAAAGCGGACAGTCCCCTTTTCCCAGAGCGCGGACATCTCCGACAGCTCCGCAGCGGCAGAATAGCTGTCCCTGACAGGCTTGTGTTTTTTGATGGTATAATTTAAGCCGTCCTCTTCTCGTTTCTCCGTTTTTTTCTCCTTGATCATTTGTATCAGTCCTTTCTTTTTCAAACAGGTCGATTATTTTCATTATAGCCTGTCTTTCGGGAGAATTTTGTCTTATCGGGGGACGTGAATAAAAAAATCGGATATGTTCTATACCGAGCTCCGATAATAAAGTGCACAAAAAATCTGCGCAAAAGCTTGCATATAGGCTTTTACGCAGATTTTTTGTCTGCACTTTGATCGGAGATCAGTATTATATATCCGAAAAAAATTCACAGTATATAATGGCAATGTATAAATTTATATATTATAATCTCTGTAATACGAGGTGAATCATCATGAAAAAGGAGAAAAGCTTTATGTGGCTGATTTTTGCGATACTTTCGGCAGTGTTTGCCGCGCTCACGTCAATTCTTGCAAAGGTTGGCATCGACGGGGTAAATTCAAATCTTGCAACGGGGATACGGACGATAGTCGTCGTTGCAATGGCATGGGTCATGGTCTTCATCACCGGCGAACAGCACGGGATATCCGACATAAGCGGGAAAAGCTGGCTGTTCCTGATACTGTCGGGGCTTGCCACGGGAGCCTCATGGCTGTGCTACTACAAGGCGATACAGCTTGGTGACGTATCGAAGGTGGTGCCCATTGACAAGCTCAGCGTGGTGCTGACGCTTATCCTTGCATTTGTGTTCCTCCATGAGGAGCTGACCGTCAGGTCGGTCATCGGCATGGTGCTTATCGCTGCGGGGACGCTGATAATGGTGCTGTGACTTACTTACAAAAATCATCGGCTTTGTTCATGTATATTATCTGATGCTTGTTTTGGGATCCCAAGCCGAATATAATTCGATTTAATAAATATATAACCATTTGTCAAACTTATCATTATATCGTGACCGGCAGTATCAATTTCTGTTACATATGGAGTTACAACACAATCTAAATCTGTTTCAAACTCAGATATTTCTTGAAAAGTAAAAACCCATATAAGTGCATCCCTATTGTCTATTTGGTGTTTATCTTCTTCAATCGTGATACGGATAACATTTTCTTTGATCTCAATGCCTCCAAATCTGTAATCATGAAATGAATCCATCGATTGAATATAGTTCTCTATATCGCCAAAGTTACATAATATTTTGTCTCTTTCTGTCCACATAGTTTTCCCTCCTGCAAATTGTCGATCATTCATTCCCCCAGTATTTGCGGTCAAGGCTCCTGAACTGCACTGCCTGTGCGATGTGCTTCTTTCCGATGACTTCCTCGCCGTCAACGTCCGCGATAGTCCTTGCCACCTTTAAAATACGGTCATATGCACGGGCGGAAAGTCCCATTCTCTCGAAAACCTTTCCGAGGGCATCGTTTGCCTCATCGGTGAGGGGACAGAATTCCTTGAGCTTGTCGGGGGTGATCCTTGCGTTGCATGTGATGTCCGTGCCCCTGTAGCGCCTGTTCTGTATCTCACGCGCCTTCTGGACACGCTCCCTGACAGCGGCGGAGCTTTCCTCCTTCTTGTCCGAGCGCAGGCTGGCAAACTCCACGGGAGCAGTTTCAACGTGAATATCAAATCTGTCAAGCAGCGGACCGCTTATCTTCGACAGATAATTTCTGACGTTTCTTATGCCGCAGGTACACTTTTTCGTGGGATGTCCGTAATATCCGCAGGGACAGGGATTCATCGCTCCAACAAGCATGAACGAACAAGGATATTCCGCCGTTCCCGAGGAACGTGAAATGACCACCTTCTGATCCTCCAGCGGCTGACGGAGTATCTCCAGCGTCTGACGGCTGAACTCGGGCAGTTCGTCCAGAAACAGCACGCCGTTATGCGCAAGGGATATCTCTCCAGGATGAGGAACGGTGCCTCCTCCGGCAAGTCCTGCCGAGGATATTGTGTGGTGGGGCGAGCGGAAGGGTCTCGTCGTGATAAGGGGATGTTCCTTTGAAATATTGCCGCTGATGGAATGTACATTTGTGGTCTCTATGGATTCCTCGAAGGTCATCTCGGGCAGTATGGACGGCAGACGCTTTGCAAGCATGGATTTTCCCGAACCCGGCGAGCCTATCATCAGGATATTATGTCCCCCGGCAGCAGCGTACTCCAGCGCGCGCTTGGCGGTCTCCTGACCTTTGACGTCGGCAAAGT
Source organism: Oscillospiraceae bacterium (assembly GCA_051882725.1). Taxonomy (GTDB): domain Bacteria; phylum Bacillota; class Clostridia; order Oscillospirales; family Ruminococcaceae; genus RGIG4694. The sequence goes on along the minus strand of JBJESJ010000049.1, from coordinate 8,552 downwards.
CGCCCGCTGCGAAGCGGTTCTCCGAAGCAGGCGGACGGTAATGCTCAGTGGGAATGATTATGCTCTCCCTGTCAAAATGGCGGATTATATCATTGATGTTCTCCACTCCGTAAACAGCTATATCCTCCGCCACGCTGGCTTCGTAAGCATTTGCGGCGGGAACGAACACACTGTGGAAGCCCTCCTTCCTCGCAAGGAGCACCATGGGCAGGACTCCGTTCACGTGACGGATATCACCGTTCAAGGCCACTTCTCCGATGAATGCGGTCTTTGAAAGGTCGTCGGAGATAGTACCTGTGACCTTAAGCAGCGAAATAAGTATGGCAAGGTCGTGCATGCTGCCCGTTTTCTTGGTGTCTGCGGGAGCAAGATTCACGATGACTCTCGCAAGAGGAAAGGTTATCCCGCAGCTGCGAAGCGCCGCTTTTATACGTTCTCTGCTCTCCTTTACCACCACGTCGCCCAGCCCCACTATATCAAAGCAGGGAGTTCCTCTGCTGACCTCTATCTCAACGTCCACGGGAAATGCATTAAGTCCGAACAGTCCCAGACTGTTTACCTTTGTATACATGATATATCTCATTCCTTGATCTTTTTCTGCGAAACTAAAGGGGCCGATGATCGAACCGTTTCACGGCACTCTCAGTAACGGGTTTTTGAGTGTCGGAAACGATGCCTTCGGCTTGATCATCGCTTCCCTAAGTCCGATTTGGAAATATTATAACATAGTTTTCTAAAAAATACAACAATTTCCGAA
>JBJESJ010000049.1:0-7695 GCA_051882725.1 Oscillospiraceae bacterium | reverse complement strand
GTCCGATTTGGAAATATTATAACATAGTTTTCTAAAAAATACAACAATTTCCGAAATTTTGCAGAAAAATTTATTAACTTTCTCAAAAAGTATTTGCATTTTAAAAAATATATGATATAATAAAATAGAGATTATTTTTTTCTCCGAAGCATAAATAAAATTCAGCAAAATTTATTATGAGGTGATTTTCATGAACGAAAAGGAACTTTATGCACTCTGGTGCGAAAAGGCAGTGGACGACCCCGACCTGCAGACGGAGCTCAAGTCCATCGCCGACGACGATGAAGCTATCAAGGACAGATTCTACCGCGACCTCGAATTCGGTACCGGCGGTCTCAGAGGCGTTATCGGAGCAGGCTCATACCGTATGAATATATACACTGTAAGAAGAGCTACTCAGGGTCTTGCGGATTATGTCAAGGAGTCCTTCACAGCTCCTTCCGTAGCTATCGCTTACGACAGCCGCATCAAGTCCGATGTTTTCGCAAAGGAAGCAGCTGCAGTCCTCGCAGCCAACGGCATCAAGGTATACATATATAACGAACTTATGCCCACTCCTATGCTCTCCTATGCAGTAAGATATCATAAGTGCAGCGGCGGTATCGTGATCACCGCTTCCCATAACCCCGCTAAGTATAACGGATATAAGGTATACGGTTCCGACGGCTGTCAGCTCACTCTCGGCGCGGCGGAGATCGTTCTTAAGAATATCAATGCTGTTGAGATGTTCGGCGGCGCAAAGGTCATCTCCTTTGAAGAGGGCCTTGAAAGCGGAAAGATCGAATACATCAAGCAGGAGGTCATCGAAAGCTACCTGAATGAAGTTGCGGCACAGGGTATCCACACCGATCTCGTTCCCGCCAGCGGACTCAAGGTAGTATACACTCCCCTTAACGGCACAGGAAACAAGCCTGTACGCGCTATCCTCAAGAAGATAGGCATTGAGAGCGTAACAGTCGTTCCCGAGCAGGAATATCCCAACGGAAACTTCACCACCTGCCCCTTCCCCAATCCCGAGATAAAGGAAGCTCTCGCTTACGGACTTAAGCTCTGCGAGACAGTAAAGCCTGACCTTCTCCTTGCAACCGACCCCGACTGCGACCGCGTAGGCATCGCCGTTCCCGACGATAAGGGCAGCTATGTGCTCTTCACAGGAAACGAAGTGGGCGCAATGCTTCTCGAATACATCTGCGAGGAAAGAACAAAGCTCGGCACAATGCCCGAAAATCCCGTTGCAGTCAAGACTATCGTTACCACCGACCTTGCAAAGAAGATCTGCGAGAACTACAATGTAAAGCTCATTGACGTGCTCACAGGCTTCAAGTTCATCGGCGAGCAGATAGGCTTCCTCGAGAGCAAGAACGAGGCTGACAGATACATCTTCGGCTTTGAAGAGAGCTATGGCTATCTGGCAGGCTCCTATGTAAGAGACAAGGACGCTGTCGTAGCTTCCATGCTCATCTGCGAGATGGCTGCATTCTACCGCACAAAGGGCATTTCTCTTCTTAAGGCAAGAGAAAACCTCTACAACAAGTACGGCGTATACTTCCACAGCCAGAAGTCCTTCACCTGCGAGGGAGCTTCGGGCATGGAGCGCATGAAGGAGATCATGGCTGACCTCCGCGCAAATACTCCCAAGACTATCGGCGGACTCACCGTTACAAGATTTGACGACTATATCGCAAGCACCTCCGTTGATACCGCAACAGGCACAAAGAAGATGCTCACACTTCCCAAGTCGGACGTGCTCACATTCGTTCTGACCGACGGCGCAAGCGTTGTTATCCGTCCTTCGGGAACAGAGCCTAAGATCAAGGCTTACTTCACCACCACGGGCAAGACTCAGGAAGAAGCAAAGGCTCTTGAAGCAAAGATCGCCGATGATTTCACTAAGTTACTCGGCTTCTGATAAGAACAATATCATATAAAAACAAAACCGTCCGAAAACAAGCTTTCGGACGGATCTTTTTTACAGCAATTTCATATCACCATTTTTACCTGATCGTAATTAAAATAACCGCGGTCACAATTATCGGCACGATCACAACATACCCGAAGATACGCAAAGCTATCCCCAGCTTTTTATGATCTGTTTTTTTATATAGTATCGTTCCGACGATGATCGGTATGATACCCGTGATCACTATTATCAGCAGAACTGCCGCAAAAAACAGCAATACCCCCATAAAAGCCATGATGACCACTCCGTCCGAATATACTTTGCTATATTATAGCAGACAAATCTGTAAAAGTCAACCACGAAAATAGCCGCCCGAAATGTTATCGGACGGCTTTTATAAACTGATATATTATCTTTCGCTGAGAGCCACATAATTCACATGATCGTGAACATTTCTGTATGCGGGACGGATTATCTTGCCCTCGTTTGTCAGCTCTTCAATTCTGTGAGCGGACCAGCCCGCGATCCTTGCAATGGCGAAAAGCGGAGTGTACAGCTCGGGGGGTATCTGCAGCATGCTGTATACAAAGCCGCTGTAGAAGTCCACGTTCGCGGAAACGCCCTTGTAGATGTGGCGCTCCTCTGCGATGACCTCGGGAGCAAGTCCCTCGACCAGATTATACAGCGCAAGCTCCTTCTGCATGTTCTTTTCCTCGGCGAGGACGCTTACGAAGTTCTTGAAGATATTCGCTCTAGGGTCGGAGATGGAGTATACCGCGTGACCCATTCCGTAGATAAGTCCCGAACGGTCGAACGCCTCCTTGTGGAGCAGCTTTTTCAGATAATCCTTTACCTCATCCCTGTCGGTCCAGTCGGAAACATTCTGCTTCATATCGTCGAACATCATAGTGACCTTAATGTTGGCGCCTCCGTGCTTGGGTCCCTTCAGCGAGCCCAGTGCCGCCGAGATAGCGGAATATGTATCCGTACCCGATGACGTAACTACATGAGTTGTAAAGGTAGAGTTGTTGCCGCCGCCGTGTTCCGCGTGGAGCACCAGCGCAAGGTCAAGGACCACAGCCTCCAGCCGTGAGAAGCTGCTGTCGGGACGGAGCATATGCAGGATATTTTCCGCCGTGGAATACTCTGCCTTGGGGTGATGGATTATAAGGCTCTCGCCCTCATTTGCGTAATTCTTCGCATGATAGCTGTATACCGACAGCAGAGGAAGTCTTGCGATAAGCTCCACCGACTGGCGCAGCACATTTTCAACGGAGGTATCGTTCGCCCTGTCGTCGTAGGAGAACAGCGAAAGCAGTCCGCGGGAAATGTTGTTCATCAGGTCGTCGCTGGGAGATTTCATAATGATATCTCTGACGAAGGTATTTGGCAGACTGCGGCAGTCCGATAAAATACGGCTGAAATTGTCCAGCTGTTCGGAGTTGGGAAGATTTCCGAAAAGCAGCAGATACACAGTCTCTTCAAAGCCGAAGCGCTTCTCGCTGATAAAGCCGCGCACTATATCGTTGATATTGATGCCGCGGTAATACAGCTCGCCGTCGCAGGGCACGGACTTTCCGTCTTCCGTTTTGCTGGAAAGGATCTCCGATATTTCGGTAAGTCCCGCAAGAACGCCCTTACCATTAATATCTCTGAGCCCTCTTTTAACATCGTACTTAGTGTAAAGCTCGGGATCGATCCTTCCGTTCTGTCTGCAAAGTCCGGCAAGCTCGCCGAATTTTCCTTCCAGTTCGGAAGCAGTGAAATTCTTCGCCATATTTTACCATTCCTTTCTTAATAAATTATTTACATCATTTCTAATTAGCTATTTTATAATTATAACATATTTTCGGAAGCAAGTCAATCGAAAAATTCAGATTTTAATGAAAATACAGTGAAAATCAGATAAAATATTATAAAAATGTTATCTTCTGAAAACAGATACCGCAATTATCACCGCGGGCGCCGCATAATTCAGGATAAATCCCCACAGCTTCTTCCCGCGGAAATTTATACTTCCTCCGTTGGATATCTCCTCGGAGGCGTTGTCAACTCCCCATACTCTTCCCACGAGTATGCATATGAATATGGCTCCCAGCGGCATTATGACATTATCCGCCGCAAAGGTGATAAGATCGAAGATGTTCATCCCGAAAATACTGATATCCGACAGTCTGCCGAAGGACAGCGACGCGGGGATACCCATCACCGCAGCTATTCCCGCGGTGATCAGCACCGCATACACCCGCTTTATCCTGAGCCTGTCCATGAAAAAGGACGCCACCACCTCGATAAGCGATATTGCTGAGGTCACCGCCGCTATCAGTATCAGAAAGAACATTATCGCTCCGATGATCCTGCCGCCCTTCATCTGCGAGAATACGGCGGGCAGCGTGCTGAATATCATTCCCGGTCCCGCGTCGGGAGCCATTCCGAAGGAAAACACCGCAGGTATCATAACAAGTCCCGCGATGACTGCTATTATCGTATCGAGGATAACTATGGTGAAGGTGCTTGACACAAGACGGCTGTCCTTAGAAAGATAGCTTCCGTAGGTGATGAGCGTCCCCATTCCCAGCGAAAGGGAGAAGAACATCTGCCCCATGGCGCTGAGAATTATCCCCGAAAAGGATATATCTCCCGAAAGGTCGGGCAGAAGGAAAAATTTTATCCCCTCCGAGGCATTCGGCAGAGTAAAAATGTATATCATTATACCAATGAGGAATATCAGCAGCACGGGCAGCAGCACCGCCGAAGCCTTTTCAATCCCGCCCGATATGCCCATGACCACCACTGCCGAACAGATCAGGATAAATACCAGCTGCCAGAGTATGGGCTCGGCAGAGCGGGCAGAATATTCCTCAAAATAGCCCTGCTCGGGTATCCCCGAAAAGGCGCAGGAAAGAAAATACTTGATGACCCAGCCGCCTACCACACTGTAAAAGGACAGCACCAGAACCGAGCATACCGCTCCGAAGCCTCCCGCAAAGCCCCATTTGGGGTCAATCGCCTTGCAGCTGTCCACAGCGTTTTTTCCGCCGTTCCTGCCTACGGCAAGCTCCGCAAGAAGCACAGGCACTCCTATTGCAAGAGCTAATATGACATACACTATCAAAAAAAGACCGCCGCCGTTTTTGGAAGCCACATAGGGGAACTTCCAAAGATTTCCCAGCCCGATGGCAGACCCTGCGGACGCCATGATAAATCCAAATTTTGACGACCATTTTCCGTTGTTGCTCATAACATTTTTCCCTTTTCCTTATTTTATATTTAAGTACTGTATTATATTTTTGTGCATAATGTCATTGAATATACATTTTTCGCAATAGATATAAGGTAAATATTATAAAAATATTATTAAAATGTAAAAAGTGAGTTTTCACTCTTTTTATCGGAGAAGAAATGTGCTATAATAGATAAAGAATTCTGTTTCGCATATCTCGCGAAGCATAAGAGCATTATAATTAGGAGCAGGAAACATGATAGAAGATTTTATTCAGCTAAAACAGCTTGCACTGAAAAAATATTTCAAAAACCTTAACGATATGCAGCAAAAGGCTGTTTTTGCAGTAAACGGTCCCGTTCTTATCCTTGCGGGAGCAGGAAGCGGAAAAACTACCGTTCTTATCAACAGGATCGCTGATATGATCACCTTCGGAAACGCTTTCGAGGACAAAAACGTTCCTCCCTGTGTCACCGAAGAGGACATTGATTTTCTGAAAAGCTACGACGGCTCACGCAGTGAAGCGGACGTTTCCCGTCTGCGGGAACTGTGCGCTGTCGATACGGTGAAGCCCTACAATATCCTTGCCATAACCTTTACCAACAAGGCGGCTTCCGAGCTGAAAAGCAGGCTCGCCGATATGCTGGGCGAGGAACAGGCTTCCCAGATAGCTGCGGCGACCTTCCATTCTGCCTGCGTCCGTATCCTCAGACGCGAGATAGGCAGACTGGGCTTCACAAACAGCTTCACTATCTACGATTCCGACGACAGCCAGTCTATGATCAAGGCATGCATCGAGGCGCTGGATATCTCCGACAAGAATTTCCCGCCCAAGGCTGTCATGAATATGATATCCTCCGCCAAGGATAAGCTTATCGGTCCCGACGAGTACGAGGCTTCGGCTGACGGCGATTACCGCAAAAATGTGGTGGCAAAGATATACAGGGAATATCAGTCCCGCATGAAGGCGGCTAACGCTCTGGATTTTGACGATATCATCTGTCATACCGTCAGGCTTTTCGAGGAAAATCCCGACGTCCTCGACCACTATCAGAATCTGTACAAATATATAATGGTAGACGAGTATCAGGACACAAATACCGCTCAGTTCAGACTGGTATCTCTCCTTTCGCAGAAGAGAAAGAATCTCTGTGTTGTGGGCGACGACGATCAGTCTATCTACCGCTTCAGAGGAGCAACTATCGAAAATATCCTCTCCTTTGAGGACGATTTCGAGGACTGCACGGTCATCCGTCTTGAACAGAATTACCGTTCCACTCAGAATATACTTAACGCCGCAAACTGTGTAGTGAAGAACAACCTTTCCCGCAAGGAGAAAAAGCTCTGGACCGAGGGCGAAGAGGGAAACAAGGTCGTTATCTACAAGGCTGGCGACGAGAACGCCGAAGCAAGATTTATCTGCGACAAGATAGAGGATAATATCAAAAACGGCGGACAGTATAAGGACTGCGCCGTGCTGTACCGCATGAACGCACAGTCCAACAGCATCGAAAGAAGCTTCACCTCCCGCGGCATTCCCTATAAGGTCGTGGGCGGCATGCGCTTCTACGACCGCAAGGAAATAAGGGATATGATAGCATATCTGTCGGTCATCAACAACCCCGACGATGTGCTGCGCTTCAAGCGCATCGTGAACGAGCCTAAACGCGGTATCGGAGATACCACCGTTTCAATGATAGAGCAGATAGCCTCCGATCTGGAAACATCACCCGTGTCGGTAATGCGGGACGCGGAAAATTATGCTCCGCTGTCAAAGAAATCCGCTTCGCTGACAAAACTTGCAGCGGTTTTCGACGCTCTTACCGAGGCTGCGGAAACTAAGCCCCTTGATTCGCTGATAGACCTGCTTCTCGACAAGACAGGCTACGGCACCATGATGAAAAATCTCGGCGACGAGGGCGCAATGCGTCTGGAAAATATCTTCGAGCTGAAATCCACCATATCCGAATATATGCGGTCAATGGAGGAGGCGGGCGAGGAGCCTACCCTCTCTGGATTCTTGGAGGAAATTTCCCTTTACACCGATATCGACAAGCTTGATTCCGACGAAAACGCAGTATGTCTTATGACTATCCATTCCGCAAAGGGACTGGAATTTCCTATCGTGTTCATCGCGGGCATGGAAGAGGGCATCTTCCCCGGAGTGCGCAGCATGGACAATCCCGACGATATCGAAGAGGAACGCCGTCTGGCATATGTTGCCATAACCCGTGCGAAAATGCAGCTGTACATCACACATGCGCAGACAAGAATGCTGTTCGGTCAGACCAACAGAAATCTGCAGTCCCGCTTCATCAAGGAAATAGACAAGGAGTTCGTGGAGCGTATCGACGGCACCTTCAAGGCTCCCAAGAAAAAGACCGAGGAGGGCATCGTGGCACAGAACAACACCTATACTCTCCAGAGCCAGATGACCGCCATGAAGCTTGAAGCCGCAAAGAAAAACGCCGCGGCAGACTTCAATGTGGGCGAACGCATCAAGTCATCGGTATTCGGCGAGGGCACCATTCTCTCGGTGAAAAAAATGGGCAACGACGCTCTGCTTGAGGTA
>JBJESJ010000048.1:0-14313 GCA_051882725.1 Oscillospiraceae bacterium | reverse complement strand
TTGAAAGGCTGGCGAACTTTTTGATTCGGACTTACTGCTTATTCGCTGTTACTCTCAGCCTCGCACCTTCACTATTAACTGCGAACTATTAACTGTTAACTATTAACTGTTAACTATTCACTCTTCACTCTTCACTATTCACTATTTTCACAGCGTCTTAAGAAACTCTTCTATCCTTTTGACCGCTTCCATTATATGCTTCAGCGAATATGCATACGATATTCTTATATATCCCTCACCGCACTCGCCAAATGCATTTCCCGGAACTACTGCCACATTGTGCTCGAACAGTAATCGCTCACAGAATTCCTCACTGGTGAGCCCCGTGGACTTTATCGACGGGAATACGTAAAACGCACCCTTCGGCTCAAAGCATGTGAGCCCCAGATCGTTCAGCGCGCCTACAAGCCACCTGCGGCGGATATTGTATTCGTTCACCATGCGGCTGATGTCCTTGTCGCAGGACTTCAGCGCTTCGATAGCCGCATACTGCGACACCGTCGGCGAACACATTATCTCATATTGGTGTATTTTCAGCATCTGCTTCATGATGGGCTCGGGACCGCAGATGTAGCCCATTCTCCAGCCCGTCATGGAGTATGCCTTTGAAAAGCCGTTGACGTAAAGCGTCCGCTCTGCCATGCCCTCAAGCTGGATTATCGACGTGTAGGGCTCGTCGCTGTATGTAAGCTCGGAATATATCTCGTCGGACATTATGATGATGTCCGTGCCGCGGATGACCTCCGCTATTTTTTCAAGGCTCTCCCTGTCCATGACCGCTCCCGTGGGATTGTTCGGAAAGGGCAGGATAAGCAGCTTTGTCTTGTCGGTCATCTTCGCTTTCAGGGCTTCGGGAGTGAGCATAAAGCCGTCCTCCTCGCGGGTCTCCAACGAAACGGGAACTCCGCCCATAAGCGTGACTAACGGCGCATAACAGACAAAGCAGGGCTCCACGATAAGGACCTCGTCGCCGGGGTCTACCAGTGTTCTGATGCCGATGTCGATGCCCTCGGAGCCGCCCACGGTTATGATTATCTCATGTTCGGGGTCATATTTCACGCCCGTTTTTCTCTTTACATAGTCGGAAATAGTGCTGCGCAGCTCTGCAAGTCCCGCATTTGCGGTATATTTGGTCTTGCCCTTTTCAAGAGCGGTTATAGCAGTTTTTCTAACGCACCACGGCGTCTGGAAATCAGGTTCGCCCACTCCCAGAGAAATAACATTCTCACGCTGTGCGGCAATGTCGAAAAATCTTCTGATACCCGAAGGCTTGATCTCTTTGCATTTTCCCGACAGCACCTTATCATAGTCTATCACGGTGAGATCATGCTCCTTTCGTCCTCGGTGTCACTTAGCATGAAGAAGTTGTTCTGCTTATACTTTTTCAGTACAAAGTGAGTGGAGGTTGATATTACTCCGTCGATAGTAGAAAGTCTCTGTGCCACGAAAAGGGCTATCTCCTTGTAGTTAGTACCGCTCAATGTCACAGCAAGGTCAAAGGAACCGCTCATAAGAGTAACGGAATCCACCTCGTCGTACATCATTATGGTGCGGGCAAGGTCATCGAAGCCGAAATCCGCCTTGGGAGTGACCTTGACCTCGATGAACGCGGTGACGAAATCCTTGTCGAGAAGGTCATCATTGGTAACGAGGGTATATCCCTTGATAACGCCTTCCTTTTCGTACTCGGCGATCTTGGCTTCCACAGCCGCTTCGGTCATGCCCGCGGCGGCGGCAAGATCCTTCACCGACATACGGGCGTTTCTTTTGAGCAGGTTGATCACAGGTTCAAACATAAAAATATACCCTCCATTCTTCAGTTGACAGTTAACTGTCAACTATTAACTATTCACTAATTCTTAAGGCTGTGCAGGGGTGCGGGGATCTGTCCGCCGCGTGAGATAAACTTCGACGGCGAGAAGGTATTGATCTTCATAACGGGGCCGCTTCCGAAAAGTCCGCCCCAGTCGAGCACATCGCCTTCCTTCATGCCTATTGCAGGGATAACTCTTACAGCGGTGGTCTTGGTGTTTATCATGCCGATAGCGGCTTCGTCCGCGATAAGTGCGGAGATAACGTCCGCGGAGGTATCTCCGGGGATAACTATCATATCAAGTCCTACAGAGCATACCGCAGTCATAGCTTCCAGCTTTTCGATGGAGAGGGAGCCCTTTACGGCAGCGTCTATCATGCCGCTGTCCTCGGACACGGGGATGAACGCACCCGAAAGTCCGCCGATGCGGGAGCATGCCATAACTCCGCCCTTCTTGACTGCATCGTTGAGCAGTGCAAGGCAGGCTGTTGTTCCGCAGGCACCGCAGCTTTCCAGTCCTATTTCCTCTAAGATGTGAGCCACGCTGTCGCCTACTGCGGGAGTAGGTGCAAGGGAAAGGTCAACGATGCCGAAGGGCACGCCCAGTCTTTCCGAAGCGGTCACACCCACCAGCTGACCTACTCTTGTTATCTTATAGGAGGTCTTCTTGATGATATCGGAAATTTCGTTTATAGAAGCGTCGGGATATTTTTTCAGTGCCGCTCTTACGACGCCGGGGCCGGATACGCCCACGTTGATAATGCAGTCAGGCTCGCCGACGCCGTGGAAAGCGCCTGCCATAAAGGGATTATCCTCCACGGCATTGCAGAATACAACGAGCTTAGCTGCGCCGAAGCACTGCTGATCGACGGTCCTTTCGGCGCACTCACGGACGATGCCGCCCATTATCTTGACAGCGTCCATATTGATGCCCGTCTTTGTTGAGCCGATATTCACCGAGGAGCATACATTCGATGTGGAAGCCAGTGCCTCGGGGATAGATTCGATAAGATTCATATCGCCTGCGGAGAAGCCCTTCTGAACAAGGGCGGAATATCCTCCGATAAGGTCAACGCCCACTGCCTTTGCAGCCTTTTCCATGGTAAGAGCGAATTTTACGGGACTTTTTCCCGTTGCGGCGGAGACTATCGCTATAGGAGTAACGGACAGTCTCTTATTAATGATGGGGATACCGTATTCCTTTTCGATATCCTCAGCGGTGCGGGCGAGGTTTGCGGCGCAGCGGGTGATCTTCTCGTAGACCTTTTCGCAGGCGCGGTCGGTATCGCTGTCGATGCAGTCAAGCAGTGAAACGCCCATTGTAATTGTACGTATATCAAGACAATCGTCCTGTATCATACGTATAGTTTCAAGTATATCGTAAACGTCAATCATAAATAATCCTTTCCCGTGAAAGCGGCCTTATATTCTGTGCATGGTATTGAAGATATCCTCGTGCATGGTGAGTATCTTCAGACCCTGTTCATCGCCGAGCTTTGAAAGAGTATCGGCAAGTGCGGCGAAATCCACCTTAAGACGGGAAATATCAACAAGCATGATCATGGCGAACATATCCTGCAGAACGCTCTGAGTCACCTCGATAACGTTGGCATTGTTGTCGGCGCAGACGGTGCTGACCTTAGCAAGTATACCTACGGCGTCCTTGCCTATTACAGTTATAACAGCTCTCATAATAAACTCCATTCCGCCGCCGTAACGGGCGGCACAAATAATTGCGGGAAGCGGATATCCCGCATATCAAAATTTATACTATTTCATTATACCATAATAAAGAAAAAATTATAATAGCACAATTCGACAAAACCGCCATTATGAACAAGGCGGTTTTTGTATGCTTTATCAGATTTATTTTTTTATAAGATGTGCTATAATTATATGGCTGTGTCACAACATATGGTTGATTTTTGAAATTATTTCTGTTATAATGATATATAAGAAATATTGAGCCGGGGAATATCAGCCCGAAAAATCGGGATTTATTCGGAGAGTGTGCTCTTATGAAAAAGGTTATCATCGGAATAGCATACAGCATTTTTAGTGTGTTCTGGCTATTCTTTTCTATCTTATTCACATCAGCATTATGGCTTGAAAAGCCGGGCACAAAAGAATGGGCAGAAGATTCAATGTTCATTCCGATGGGTATTGCTATGCTGATCATTTGGGCAATCAGTCTTATTGCAATAATATTCAGATCAAGAAAATCAACTGATGCAGATTCAGATATATCTTAGTTGCATAATTCCAATTTATCGGAGAGTTTTTAATGATCTTGAAACGGAGGGATACTATGCCGATCACCGCAGTTATCATGCTGTTTTTCGGAGGAGTGGTGCTGTACGACACCTACAAACATAAAAAGGACAGAAAGCCCATTGCAAAGTTGCTTATCACGCTGATCGGCATCTTTTCGATAGCATATGGACTTATCAACTGCATGCAGGTCTTCGGGATGATCTGACATCGGGAAAGTCGGACAAAATCATTCTCAGCATATAATAATTCGCATTACCCCGCGAAGGTTCGTTTTTATGAACGAGTCTCCGCGGGTTTTTTATACTATTTTTATGCTATTCCTTTCATCTGAGCAGTTACCGCTTACAATTAATTGCAAATTCGTGTCCGCTTTGAGATTTATTTTATCAAAATGTTCAAATTCGCGGTGTAAATCTTTGAGAATTAAGCTTTTTCGTGGAAATTTTGCAGGATTTTAAAAAAATCTTGCAAAAATCTATTGACAACACCGATATTATATGATAGAATAAAATAAAATCACCGCTATCCGAACGGAAGCTTTCAGGGAGAAGATAAAGAACCGTGAGGAATTATATTCATGTGGGATAAAAGGAGTAATGACTATGGATAACTACAGAAATCAGGCGCCGTTCGACAAGAACAGCTTCTATGACCCGAGATTCGAACACGAGAACTGCGGTATCGGCGCAGTCGTTAACATGAACGGAAAGGCGGACAATAAGGTCGTTGACAGCGCACTTAAGATCGTCGAGACCCTCGAACACAGAGCCGGCAAGGACGCTGAGGGCAAAACAGGCGACGGCGTTGGTATCCTCCTGCAGATATCCCATTCGTTCTTTTCCAAGGCTGCTCTCGACTGCGGCATAAACATCGGCGGCGAAAGAGAATACGGCATAGCTATGTTCTTCTTCCCCCAGTCCGCAGAACACCGCGAAAAGGCTATGAAGACCTTTGAGGACATCCTCCGCGAGGAAAAGCTGGAATTCCTCGGCTGGAGAAAGGTCCCCGTAAATCCCGAGGTACTGGGCTCAAAGGCTCTCGAAAGCATGCCCGAAATTATGCAGGCTTTCATCGCAAAGCCCGAAAACTGCAGCAAGGGCATCGACTTCGACCGCAAGCTTTACATCGCAAGAATGGTATTCGAAAAGCGCGAGAAGGAGACCTATGTTTGCTCCTGCTCCAGCCGTACTATCGTATATAAGGGAATGTTCCTCGTTTCCCAGCTCCGCAGATTCTACCGTGACCTTAACGGCACCGACTACGAATCCGCAGTGGGTATCGTTCACTCCCGCTTCAGCACCAACACCAACCCCAGCTGGCAGCGCTCCCACCCCAACCGCATCATCGTACATAACGGCGAGATCAATACCATTACGGGAAATGTTGATAAAATGCTCAGCCGTGAAAATGTACTGAAAAGCAAAAAGATCGGCGGGAGAATGAAGGACATCGTTCCTATCCTCGACGTTAGCGGCTCCGACTCCGCACGTCTGGACAACACTCTCGAATTCATGACCATGGCAGGCATGGAGCTGCCTTTAGCCGTTATCACACTTATCCCCGAGCCTTGGCAGTATCAGACTACAATGAGCCGCGAAAAGCGCGCATTCTATCAGTATTACGCAACCATGATGGAGCCTTGGGACGGCCCCGCTTCCATCATCTTCTCCGACGGTGACCTCGTCGGTGCAGTCCTCGACAGAAACGGTCTGCGTCCCTCACGTTACTACATCACCGACGACGGCACGGACAAGTATCTTATCCTGTCCTCCGAGGTAGGCGCTCTTGAGATACCCGAAGAGCATATCGTCAAGAAGGAACGTCTCCACCCCGGCAAGATGCTGCTGGTAGACGTTGCAAAGGGCGAACTCATCGACGACGAGACCATCAAGAACAAGTACAGCAAGCGTCAGCCCTACGGCGAATGGCTTGACCACAATCTCCACCCCTTAAGCGAGTTCAAGATACCCAATAAGAAGCCCATGAGATACTCCGGCGAGGAGCTTGCACGTCTGCAGCATGCCTTCGGCTACACCTACGAAGCTATCAGGAGCACTATGATACCCATGGCGCTCAACGCTTCCGAGCCTACTGCCGCAATGGGCACCGATACTCCCGTTCCTCCCCTTTCCAAGGAGAATCCTCCCCTGTTCGATTACTTCAAGCAGCTCTTTGCACAGGTAACGAATCCTCCCATAGACGCTATCCGTGAATCGGTCATCACCGACACCACCGTTTATCTGGGGACCTCGGGCAATATCCTCGAGGAGGACGAAAAGAACTGTCTGGTACTCCAGATCAAGAATCCCGTTCTGACAAACCTCGATCTTATGAAGATACGCATGGCAAATATCGACGGTCTGAAAACCGCCGACATCTCCATGCTCTACGATAAGAAGACCACCTCGCTCCGTCAGGCGATAGAGAATCTCTACACTCAGGCGGATAAGGCTCACGAAAACGGTGCGACTATCCTCGTGCTTTCCGACAGAGGCGTGGACAGAGACCACCTTGCTATCCCCTCTCTGCTGGCAGTTGCGGCTCTTGAAAACTATCTCGTAAAGACAAGAAAGAATACCGCTATCTCCATAATCGTAGAGACCGCCGAGCCTTACGAGGTACATCACTTCGCAACTCTTCTCGGCTTCGGCGCAAGTGCTGTAAATCCCTACCTTGCAATGGATACCCTGTATCAGCTCACCTCCGACAGAGCTATCGACAAGGAATACACCGAGTCCCTTAACGCATATGTCAAGGCTATCGTGGACGGTATCGTCAAGATAGCTTCTAAAATGGGCATCTCCACTATCCAGTCCTATCAGGGCTCCAAGATATTCGAGGCTCTCGGCATAAGCAAGGAGGTCTGCGACGAGTTCTTCCCCGACACCGTCAGCCGCGTGGGAGGCATCGACCTTAACGATATCAGCGAACAGGTCATCGCACGTCACGACGCAGCCTTCGACCCCTGCGACCTTACCGTCAACGACTCCATGGAGAGCATCGGCTCCCACAAGTCCAGAAGCGGCAAGGAGGAGCATCTCTACAATCCCGAGACCATTCATCTGCTCCAGCAGTCTGCATGGACAGGCAGCTATGCGCTGTTCAAAAAATACTCCGAATGCATCAACAACGATGAAAATAATATCACCCTCAGAAGCACCCTCGATTTCAAGTACGACCCCAACGGCGGAATACCCATCGACGAGGTCGAAAGCGTTGAGAGCATCATGCACCGCTTCAAGACAGGCGCAATGTCTTACGGCTCCATTTCGCAGGAGGCTCATGAGTGCATGGCTGTCGCTATGAACCGCATCGGCGGCAAGTCCAACAGCGGCGAGGGCGGCGAGGACTTAGAGAGAATAGTCACCGCAGGCTCCGACGAAGATAAATGCTCCGCTATCAAGCAGGTGGCTTCGGGACGTTTCGGCGTAACGTCGAAATATCTCACATCTGCGAAGGAGATACAGATAAAAATGGCACAGGGCGCAAAGCCCGGCGAGGGCGGACATCTTCCCGCTAAAAAGGTATATCCCTGGATAGCAAAGACAAGACACTCCACACCCGGCGTTGCTCTTATCTCTCCTCCCCCTCACCACGATATCTACTCTATCGAGGACCTTGCACAGCTTATCTACGACCTCAAAAATGCCAACAAGGACGCGAGAATTTCCGTTAAGCTCGTTTCGGAAGTGGGCGTGGGAACCATCGCAGCAGGCGTTGCAAAGGCAGGCGCGGGAGTTATCCTCATCTCGGGCTATGACGGCGGTACGGGAGCTGCTCCCGGAAGCTCCATACACAATGCGGGACTTCCTTGGGAACTTGGTCTTGCCGAGACTCACAAGACCCTTATCATGAACGGGCTCCGTTCAAAGGTAGTCATTGAGACCGACGGAAAGATGATGACGGGTCGTGATGTGGTCATCGCAGCTTGTCTGGGCGCAGAGGAATACGGCTTCGCTACTGCTCCGCTGGTAACAATGGGCTGCGTAATGATGAGAGTCTGCAACCTTGATACCTGTCCCGTAGGAGTTGCCACACAGAATCCCGAGCTCAGAAAGCGCTTTAAGGGCAAGCCCGAATACATCGTAAACTTCATGCGCTTCGTCGCAGAGGAAATGCGCGAATACATGGCAAAGCTCGGTGTCCGCACCGTTGACGAGCTGGTGGGACGCTCCGACCTTCTCGTGAAGAAGAGCTACCCCGCAGGTCACAAGGCAAACAAGATAGATATGAGCGGCATTCTGGAGAATCCCTATTCCGACAAGTCTATCCATTTCGACCCCGAGGACATTTACGACTTCAAGCTTGAAGAAACACTGGACGAAAAGGTGATAATCCCCGAAATGCAGTCGGCTCTTGACAGAAAGGAGCCCAAGACCATCGACCTTAAGGTGAACAACCTTAACCGTACACTGGGAACACTGTTCGGCTCGGAAATAACCAAGAAATACTATAATACTCTCGATGATGACACATATGTTATAAACTGCCACGGCTCGGGCGGACAGAGCTTCGGAGCCTTTATCCCCAAGGGACTTACCCTCACTCTTGAGGGCGACAGCAACGACTACTTCGGCAAGGGACTTTCGGGCGGAAAGCTTGTATTATTCGCTCCGAAGAACGCAAAATATAAGTCTGACGAGAATATCATCGTCGGAAACGTTGCACTGTTCGGTGCAACAAGCGGAAAGGCATTCATCGCAGGTGTTGCAGGCGAGCGCTTCTGCGTAAGAAACTCTGGCGCGACAGTTGTTGTCGAAGGCGTAGGCGACCACGGCTGCGAATACATGACAGGCGGCGTTGCGGTAATTCTCGGAAAGACAAGCAAGAACTTCGCAGCAGGTATGAGCGGCGGTGTTGCATACGTACTGGACGAGGACTTCGACCTTTACACCAAGCTGAACAAGGCACTTGTAGGCTTCTCGAAGGTGACCGAGGAAGAGGACATCGCACAGCTGAGAGGGCTCATTGAAGAGCACAGAGCTGCCACAGGCTCAGAGCGTGCAAAGGAGATACTGGACAGCTTTGAGGAATACCTGCCGAAGTTCAAGAAGATAATCCCGCACGATTATGCGAAGATGTTAAACGGCATGAAGAAGTTCGAAGCAGAAGGCATGACCGCGGAAGAAGCGAAGATAGCAGCATTCTACGAAAAGTTCAATTGATAATTAGTCGGCACGGTGTGAGGCTGAGAGTAACAGCAAATAAGCAGTGACCCAGCCATAAAAAGTTTCGCCAGCCTTTTCAAAGGCTGCGAGTTTCCAAAGGGCAGCGCCCTTTGGTCGCCGCTCGCAAGCGGCGAAACACCCGTCGGGTATGCCCGACAGCATATTGCCGCGGATGGGGTTTTTAAGCAAAAGTGACATCGACCCGCGGAAGTGACCGAAAGCCGAAGCGGCGAACAACAATAGCGCCGCCCGTGTAAAAACGCGGAAGGCTGCAAACGAACAGCAAATATCCACGAACAGTAAGCAAGATCCGGGCGGCGCTTGCATTTGACAGCGAAGCGAATCAAATGCGCGGAGCGGAGCTCCGCAAAACGGACCGCCAATATCAAATAACCGCAAAGGCGTTCATAAACACAGCTAATCGCTGTCAGCTATCCAAAAGTGAGTATACAATAAAATCAACATCGAAGGGAGGATATGCTTTCATCTGCCGAAAGCATAAATAAAAATGGGAAAATCAACAGGATTTTTAGAATACGAACGAGAAGAAAACGAGGGACAAAATCCGCTGACAAGAATAAAGACATACCGTGAGTTCCACACCCCTCTCCCCAAGGAGGAAAGACAGAAGCAGGCTGCCCGCTGCATGGACTGCGGCGTGCCCTTCTGCCAGTACGGAAAGCCTCTCCATGACGGCATGGTGTCGGGCTGTCCGCTGAACAATCTCTGCCCCGAATGGAACGACCTCGTTTATAAGGACAATATGCCTCAGGCGGCAAATCGTCTGCTGCTGACAAACAGTTTCCCCGAATTTACGTCAAGAGTCTGCCCTGCGCTGTGTGAAAAAGCATGTACCTGCGGTCTTAACGGCGATCCCGTTACCGTAAAGGAGAACGAGTACGAAATAATTGAGTATGCCTTCGCCAACGGTCTGATGAAGCCCAAGGTGCCCTCTGTGAGGACGGGCAAAAAGATCGCCGTTATCGGCTCAGGTCCTGCGGGACTTGCTGCGGCTCAGAGACTGAACCGCCGCGGTCATACCGTCACCGTGTACGAGCGTGAGGACAGAGTGGGCGGTCTGCTCATGTACGGCATACCCAACATGAAGCTTGAAAAATCGGTCATTGAACGCCGTGTAAAGCTTATGGAGGAAGAGGGCATAAAATTCATCACAAACACTAACGTCGGAAAGGATATCTCCGCTGACGAGATAAAGAGCAAGTACGATGCAATAGTTCTCGCCTGCGGTTCGGGCACTCCCCGCGATATCACCGCTCCCGGAAGAGACGCAGAGGGTATCTACTTCGCAGTGGATTTCCTCAAGGACACCACCAAGAGCCTTATCAATTCCAATCTCTCCGACGGTTACTACATCAGCGCCAAGTACAAGCACGTCGTTATCATCGGCGGCGGCGATACGGGCAATGACTGCGTAGGTACGGCTATCCGCCACGGCTGCAAGTCGGTGGTACAGCTTGAGATGATGCCCAAGCTTCCCGACACAAGAGCGGAGAACAATCCATGGCCCGAGTGGCCCAAGGTCTGCAAGACGGACTACGGTCAGGAAGAGGCTATCGCTGTGTTCGGTCTTGACCCCAGAGTTTATCAGACTACTGTAAAGCAGTTCCTGAAGGACGACAGCGGTCATGTACGGGCTATCGAGACCATCATGCTCACCCCCGTGAAGGATATCCAGACGGGCAGGACAAAAATGGAGATAGTTCCCGGCAGCGAGAAGATAATCCCCGCCGACCTTGTGCTTATCGCAGCAGGCTTCATAGGAACGGAATCCTACATCACCGACGCTTTCGGAGTTAAGCTCAATGCACGCACCAACGTGGAGACAGCCGCTCCCGACAGCTATCAGACAAACGTTGACAAGATATTCACCGCAGGCGATATGCACCGCGGACAGTCCCTCGTAGTATGGGCTATCCGTGAGGGAAGAGACGCAGCGCGTGCTGTGGACGAGTATCTTATGGGTTATTCTACATTAAGATAGTCGGGTATACAGTTTACAGTTAACAAATAACAGTTAACAGTGGGAATTGCTCCTCACTGTTAACTGTTTTTTTGATAATATTGACAATCCATTGTAATTGTGATAGACTAAAATCAAAGAAAAAAACAAGGAGAATATCCATGAATATAATAGACTGCCACACCCACTCCACCAATTCCTTCGACGGCTATGACGCTCCCGAAGCCATGCTGTTATCGGCAATGAAAAAGGGACTGTCCGCATACGCCCTGACTGACCACTGTGAGATAAACCGCTGGTTCCCATACTCTCACTACGACCATGAACATACCGATTTTTTCCCTCAGGACACCTTTGATTTCGCTCACAGCTTCGAGCACGCCATGGAGGACGACCTCCGCTTAAAGGAGAAATACCGCGGAAAGATCGCCTTCATAAACGGCATCGAGCTGGGACAGGCACAGTTCGACTTCGGACTGGCTCGGGCTATCGCCTCCGATTCGCGGCTTGACTTTATCATTGGTTCGGTGCATCAGGTGCGGGGTCATGATGATTTTGCCTTTCTTGACTACACTCCCGACTCAGCAGACAGGCTCCTTGAGCAGTATTTCAATGAAGTATATGAAGTCTGCCGCGAGGGCATATTTGATGTGCTGGGACATCTTACCTATCCGCTGCGGTATATCGAGGGCAGCTTCGGCATAAAGCCCGACCTGTCAAAGTATGATGAAACAGCCGCCGAAAGCTTTAGGGAGATAATATCCCATGGAAAGGGCATCGAGCTCAACACCAGCGGACTGAGGCAGAAATACGGCAAGACCTTCCCCGATATGCATTATCTTAAAATGTACCGTGAGCTGGGCGGTGAGATAATAACCATAGGTTCGGACGCCCACTGCACCGATGATATAGCCGAAGGCTTCTCCGAGGGCGCAGAGCTTCTCCGCGAGGCAGGCTTTAAATATGTATTCTATTTTGAAAAGCACAATTCCATAGCTGTCAGCATATGACATTCTGACGGCATATTCTTGTGAAGCGCAGATCTATAGGCTCCTCCGTTTCTCCCGATACGGAGAAATGCTTGTCGGAAACGATATCCGCGCCGTTTTCCATCACTTGCCTGACGGAGCCGATACCCGAAGGCTCTGCGCTGATGTAGCTTCCGCTGCTGACTACAAGCACGCCGCAGCAATGCTCTGCCATAAACTTATCCGCGTCATTATAGCAGCCGCTGTACTTATAAGGCGATATGACATCCACGGAATCCGCCATGTCGTTCACCTTAAAATACCTGTCCCGCCGATACTCAAGCCATTTCTCAGCCTGTTTTTCGTAGGGCAGAACGACATGAAGAGCTATTTTGTTGTACATTTTCAGGGCGCAGATGACCTCCGCAGCCCAAAGCGGGATACCCCACTCACAGTTTACGTAGAAATCCGTCACTCCCTTTTGGTGAAGCGTCCATATCTCGTTGAGGAGAAGGAACTTTAACTCCGGGAGCGGGCTCTCGTGCTCGTTTTTTTCGAGCAGATCCTTTTCAAAGCCTGTTGATACGATAGTACATTTCATAATGTTTACCTCCGTTTGTTTTATATATATTGCGTTTTTGACGCATTTATCGGTACAGACGGACAAAGCCCGCCAAAACCGGTAAATATCAGAGCTGTTTGTACAGTATCTCTCACTGTCTCCCTCTTATTTCCTTCCTTTGCCATATTATAACCTTTATCGGATGTCTAAAACAACCAAAAAAAGTCGAATGACATAAAATTATCTAAAAATTCAAAAAATGTACACTTTTTAACTATTAAACAAGGTGACAATTCCAATAAAACAAATATTATTACTTTTTCCGACAAAATATTTCCCGACATGCAAAAAGACCGCCTGCCCGAAAGCAGACGGTCTTATTATTATAGCCGATTATATTACTTGGAAAGCTTCCAGATATTGCGTGCATACTCATCAACAGCACGGTCTGCGGAGAATATTCCTGCTCCTGCGATGTTGTGGAGAGACATCTTGTTCCACTTGTCTCTGTCCTTGTAGCACTCGGAAACGTACTGCTGTGCGATCTGATATGCGTCGAAATCTGCCAGTACCATGTAGGGATCCTTGAACTTCAGCGAGTTTGCGACCTCCTCGAAGGTGCAGCCGTTGATGCCGTTGTACATTCTTGCCAGAGCCTTGTTGATGTTCTGGTTATTAGCGGCATAATCCTCGGGACGATAGCCCTGAGCAGCCTTGGACTGTGCTTCCTCTGCGGTCATGCCGAAGATGAAGATATTGTCTGCGCCCACCTGTTCCTTGATCTCAACGTTAGCTCCGTCGAGGGTACCGAGAGTAAGTGCACCGTTAAGCATAAGCTTCATGTTGCCCGTACCGGAAGCCTCCTTGCCTGCGAGGGAGATCTGCTCGGAGACCTCAGCAGCGGGCATGAGCAGCTCGGAAAGGCTTACGCGGTAGTCCTCAAGGAAGATGACCTGCAGCTTCTTGCTTATCTTGGGATTCTTTCTTATCTCCTCGCCCAGAGCCCAGATCATCTTGATGATCTGCTTAGCGAGGTAATATCCGGGAGCAGCCTTAGCCGCAAAGATATAAGTCTTGGGAACATAATCCATATCGGGATTTTCCAGCAGACGGTTATACTCGTCGATGATGTTCAGCGCATTGAGGTGCTGTCTCTTATATTCGTGGAGACGCTTTACCTGAACATCGAAAATACCGTCGGTATTGAGGATAATGCCGGTAGTCTGCTTAACATACTTGGCAAGGCGCTTTTTATTCTCAAGCTTGATAGAGTCCAGTCTTGCGAGGACTTCCTTGTCATTTTCAAACTTGGTGAACTTGGAAAGCTCGCCTGCGTTCTTCTTGAAGCCGTCGCCGATGGTATCGGAAAGCAGGCCTGTAAGTCCGGGATTTGCGCCGAGAAGCCATCTTCTGTAAGCGATACCGTTGGTAACGTTCTGGAACTTATGAGGAGTATCGTTGTACTCGTTATTGAAGATATCCTGCTTGATTATCTCGGAGTGGAGCTTGGAAACGCCGTTTACGCTGTGAGAAGCGCATACGCAGAG
>JBJESJ010000047.1:0-3183 GCA_051882725.1 Oscillospiraceae bacterium | reverse complement strand
TGTAAACATCGCCGTAAGCGTGACGTGCGATAGTGATAGGCTTTGTCCATGTGGGGATATAGGGAGTGATGCCCTTTACGATAATAGGTGTGCGGAAAACGGTTCCGTCAAGGATAGCACGGATAGTTCCATTGGGAGATTTCCACATCTCCTTGAGGTCATACTCTGTCATTCTTGCAGCATTGGGAGTGATCGTCGCACACTTTACGGCAACTCCGTACTTCTTGGTAGCCTCGGCAGAGTCAACAGTAACCTGATCGTTGGTCTCATTTCTGTATTCAAGACCCAGATCATAATAATCGGTCTTAAGATCGATATAGGGAATAAGCAGGATATCCTTGATCATTTTCCAGATGATCCTGGTCATCTCATCTCCGTCCATTTCAACAAGGGGAGTTTTCATTTGAATTTTATCAGCCATTGTAAAGACCTCCTGAATTTAGTTGTATTTAATGATTCCTAAGATAAGCATATGCAGTGGATAGAAAATGTAAAAGAACCACTTATCCGCCTTTTCGCCGAGTACCCTTCCCCGCTGACCGCTGTAGAAATACAGCGGGATAAGCGCCAGAAGAACGCCGAACTGAAATAGATCTCCGACAGCATGCTTTCCGTTTGTCAGATACCACCCCATCATAATTATGGAGGATACCGCAAATGCAGCAGCCTGCTTATTGAAGCTTCCTCTGCAGCTGTCGAATATCAGCGCCCATACAACGGGGAAAAACAGCCAGTCGCCGATACATGCCGCAGCGCACAGCAGCGTGACGATAACACATTTCTCGAAGCTGCTCAAAGAGTCGGAATGTACCGCCTTCAGTGCAAGCACCGCCAGAAACAGCGTATAGACTACGCTTTGCCGCGGAATTGCGTCGATAAAGTTTTCAGCAGTGCTCGGCAGATAGAAAAAATCGCCGTGATCCATGTAGGTATATGGAAAGTACGATATCACGGCAAATATGCCGAGCCTAAGGAGATATCTGTTGACATTTCTTGTACAATGAAATCCTTCTGCAAGAAAGTATGTCATAACAGGCGCTGTTATCCTGCCTATCGTATGCATGATAATACCAAGGGGGGAATAGGTGCTGACAAAGCACCATGCAGCATGGTCGATAAGCATGGCAAGCACAGCGATATACTTGACCGCACAGGCGGAAAGACCGCATTTTTTCTCTTGTCGGGTCAGAATACTATCCATAGTTCACACTTTGGTCAAAAATGTCATTTTTTTCTATCCGAGTAAATTATTATGGGTACCGCCGCGCCCACGATCAGCCCGCAGATTAGAAACTGCCACAGAAAGCCGCTTACAGCCCCCGCCGCCAGTCCGAGGATAATTCCAGCCGAAAGACTGAACGCATAAACGTATCTGACCCTTTCCGCAGAATCCACTTCCTTATCCCGTTCCTCCTTCATGCGCAGGAGATTTTCCTCGTCTCCGCCGTCCTCCTCGGAGGATATTTTCAGCACATCACAGGGAAAATCTTCGCATTTTCCGCAGGAATCTATGCTTCTTGAAAGGCAGCAGATGCGTATATCGCAGTCTCCGCCCTCTGCTCTGCACCCACGGCAGCCGGGAGCTTTTTCCTCTTCCCTTCTGACGTTTTCGCCGATGAAATACTCGCACTCACGACAGTTCACACCGCAGAAGCCATACAGCGGAGGCGGCTCTTCGGGAGGATTTTCCTTATCCATGCGAGCCTGTTCCGCATTGCGGACATGTAATATTGAAGAATAATTTTCGGTGGGGCGTTCGGGAAGCTGAAATTCCTCGTCATTGTAATTTTCATTTTCCACGGTGCCCACCTCTGATAATTACTTGTTTAAGCTTTCTCTTGTGTAGTCGAGAAGTCCGCCTGCGAGGATGATATCCTTTGTGCGGCCTGAAAGCTCGCAGAGAACGGGTATCTTGTCGCCCGTAGACTTATTGACAACGGTAAGCTCAGTCTTGCCTGCGATGATGTCATTGCGGACATTCAGGAGCTCCAGCTCGTCGTCCTGATTGATCTTCTCGTAGTCGTCCTCATTCACGAAGGTGAGAGGAAGGATACCTGCATTGATAAGGTTTGCACGGTGAATTCTTGCGAAGGACTTCACCAGAACAGCCTTGATACCCAGATAGAGCGGAGCCAGAGCAGCATGCTCTCTGGAGGAGCCCTGTCCGTAGTTGGAGCCGCCTACGATTATAGATGTTCCCATTTCTTTTGCTCTTGCGGGGAATTTCTCATCGCATACGGCAAAACAGTGCTGGGAGATAGCGGGGATATTCGAACGCAGAGGAAGGATCTTAGCACCTGCGGGCATGATGTGGTCCGTAGTGATATTGTCTCCCACCTTGAGGGAGCACTTGCACTTGATATCCTCCACCAGAGGAGCTGTTTCGGGGAAAGGCTTGATGTTGGGACCTCTGAGTATCTCAACGCTGTCCATATCCTTCTCGTCAACAGGAGGAACGACCATGTTGTCGTTGATCACAAACTCATCGGGAAGAACGAACTCAGGCATATCGCCAAGCTCTCTGGGGTCGGTGAGATAGCCTGTGACAGCGGAAGCAGCTGCCATTTCGGGAGATACCAGATATATCTGACCGTCCTTTGTGCCGGAGCGTCCCTCGAAGTTTCTGTTGAAGGTACGCAGAGAGATGCCCTTAGAGTTGGGAGACTGTCCCATACCGATACAGGGGCCGCATGCACTTTCAAGGATCCTTGCGCCTGCGTCGATGAGTATAGACAGCGCACCGTTCTGTGCAAGCATGTTGAGCACCTGCTTTGAACCGGGAGCAATAGCAAGGGATACATCGGGGTGAACGGTCTTGCCCTTTAAGATGTGAGCCACCTTGAGCATATCCAGCAGCGAGCTGTTCGTGCATGAGCCGATGCAGACCTGATCTATCTTGAGCCTGCCTATTTCAGCAACGCTCTTAACGTTGTCGGGAGAATGAGGACATGCTGCCAGCGGAACCAGCTCGGAGAGGTTGATCTCGATGACCTCATCGTAGACTGCGTCCTCGTCAGCCTTCTGCTCTGTCCATACGTCCCCTCTCTTCTGTGCCTCGAGGAATTTCTTTGTCACCTCGTCGGAGGGGAATATCGAAGTAGTAGCGCCCAGCTCTGCGCCCATATTGGTGATAGTAGCTCTTTCGGGAACGGAAAGAGTCTTGACACCCTCGCCGCAGTACTC
>JBJESJ010000046.1:0-14730 GCA_051882725.1 Oscillospiraceae bacterium | reverse complement strand
CCATAAGCGGACGCTTTGTCCTGTCGCGGTCTCCGCCGCAGCCGAACAGACAGATAAGTCTGCCCTTGGTATTTTCCCTGACTCCGGGGAGCATTTTCTCCAGTGCGTCGGGAGAATGAGCATAATCGCAGACCACTGTAAAATCCCGTCCCGTAGGGATTATCTCGCATCTTCCGCGGACTCCGCCGAACCTTGCCAGCGCCGCGGCGGTATCCTTGACGGGCATGCCCAGCTTAACGCAGACAGATATCGCCGCAGCCGCATTGAGAACGTTGAAGCTTCCCACCATATTAAGTGTAACGGGGCAGGCGGTGGTATTTTCACCGCTGCGGACATATATCCAGAATTTCATTCCGTTTCCGCTTGAGGTGATGTTATCCGCATACGCGGTATATCCCTTGCCGACGCCGTAGGAATATTTCTCGCAGGACAGTTCGGAGAAAAGTCTGTCTCCGTATGGGTCGGAGGTATTGATCACGGCGGCATCACAGCTTTCGGTGAAAAGCCTTCTCTTTGCCCTGTAATAGTTTTCCATAGTCTTATGATAATCGAGATGATCCTGTGTAAGATTGGTAAACACGCCCACCTTGAATCTTGCGGGACCTATCCTGTTCTGTTCCAGCGCAAAGGAGGTGACCTCCATCACCACATAATCGCAGCCCGCCTTAGCCATGCGGTTAAAAATCCCGTACAGTTCAAAAACTCTGGGAGTAGTTGGAGTAGAATCGTCCCTGTCAATCGGCTTCCCGCAGATATAAGCGCCCGTTGTGCCGATAAGGCCCACCTTTTTATGGCGATATTCGAGCATAGCGGTTATCATGGAGGTCATAGTAGTCTTTCCGTTAGTCCCCGTAACGCCGATAAGGGCCATTTTCTTTTCGGGGTGACCGAACCATGCAGCGCAGAGATGACCGTAAAACCGTCTCGAATCGGAAACGACCACCTGTTTGTCCCCGAGGCCCACATCATGCTCCGCAATAACGCATGCTGCGCCCATAGCTATCATTTCCGCCGCCGCGTCATGTCCGTCGAAGTTTTCCCCCTTTACGCATACGAATATCATATCGGGTTCAAGCTTTCTCGTATCATCGGTGATACCTGTTATCTCTGCCGACATATCGAGCCCACTGGCGGAATACGGCATTTTTTTTCCCGCGTCATTTAAAAGCAGTTCTAATTTCATATTCTGACACCTCGTTGAATCCTTTTATTTATGAGCTGTTGCTGTTCGGTTTTATGATGTATTGCTTGTATGTTAATTGTTTGTTTTTGTATATTTCTCGGACTTGCCTGACATTAGCTGTTCGCTTTCGGCGAAACTTTTTAATTCGGGCTTACTGCTTAGCTGATGTCACCCTCAGCCTTGCCCTTACCATCCTTCGGGACTTGTTCACTTCCGCGGCTTTATACTTTCCTAAGCTGAAAACTAACGCCGCGGCGATCGCCCGCCGGGGCGTCCCCGGCTATCCCTCGTCTTTGACTGTGAAGTATACCTCCACTACTGTGCCTTTCGGTACTACGTCGCCGTAATAGTAGCTCTGCGAGCTCGCTATCGCGCCCGAATGATTCGCTGCACCGCCGTCTCCTATCTTGAAGTTCAGATCGGCTTGCGCTAATAACAGATTTACATCGGAAACCGAATATCCCAGTACATTGGGTACTGTCGTGTATTCCGTTTCGTAGTCCTCGTCTGTGTAGAGTATCACTCTTCCTTCGTGGGGAACGGACGAGCCTCTTGCGGGCATCTGCGATACTACGCTGCTTCCGCTGCCGATAACTACCGACGAGAGCCCTAATTCGGTCAGAGTTTCCTCCGCCTTTTCCACCGACTGCCCCTCGACCGACGGAACTGTAACGTCCATAGCGGCAAGCTCCTCTTCGGAATACTCGGGATAATACCCCATATAGGGCAGAGCGTCCTTGAATACATTGGTGACAACAGGACATGCGGTGACGCTTCCGTAATAGATGTGGCTTCCGTTTGCGTCCAGTCCCAGCGGCTCATCGACCACCACAAGCAGGATTATCTCGGGATCGTCCGCAGGGAAAAATCCGCAGTATGACGAAGCGTACAGGTCTTCTCTGCCGCGCTTGTTGTTTTCGTCCTGCTTCTGGGCGGTGCCCGATTTTCCGCCGATACGGTAGCCCTTGATGTAGGCGTTTCCTCCGCCGTTTCCGCTCACCACATTTTCGAGGACCGTTCTCATCTGTGCGGAGGTCTCCTCGGAGATTACCTGTCTGATGATCTTGGTCTCCTCGGTCTTGACGACGTTGCCGTTGGAATCGACTATCTTTTCAACAACATGCGGCTGAACAAGATATCCGCCGTTTATTACTGCCGCATATGCGGTTATCATCTGAATGGGAGTTATCTTGTTGGTCTGACCGAATGAGCTCGAAGCAAGCTCAACAGGACCCATATTATCTGCCGAAACATAGATACTGTCCACCTCGCCGGGGAGGTCTATGCCTGTTTTTTCGGTAAAGCCGAAGGCCTTGAAATACTCGCAGAACTTAGTGCCGCCCAGAGCCTGACCCACCTGGATGAAAAAGGGGTTGCAGGAAACGGTCATAGCGCGCTGGAAATCGAGAGGTCCGTGGGAGCCCGCCGACCAGCAGTGGAAATCCGTATCTGCGACGGTATAGGTATGATTACAGGAGAATATGGTATCAAGGCTAACCGCCTTTTCCTCCAGAGCCGCCGAGCCGGTGATGACCTTGAAAACGGAGCCGGGATAGTAGGTCTCGGAGATCGCCTTGTTCTTCCATTGTTTTTCGCGGAGTGCGGCATAGGTCTCATCGTAGAGATCCTGATCGTCTATTTCCGCGAGGGTGTTCCTGTCCTTGTAGTAGTATATGGAATTTCTGTCATTAAGGTCGAAGCCGGGAGTTGTCGCCATTGCAAGGATAGCTCCCGTTTTAGCGTTCATCATTATGCCGCAGGCTCTGTTCTCGACGCCGTAATCCTCGATAGCGGCGTTAAGGTTGTTTTCGAGGAAATACTGCAGATTCATGTCGAGTGTCAGATAAATGGAGCTTCCGTCCTTAGCGGAATAGTTCTTGTCATTTTTGTAGGGCATTTCATCGCCGTTTGCGTCGGTGGCGGTGATATTTTTTCCGTCCACGCCCGCGAGGTAGTCGTTATAGTAAGCCTCAACGCCGTAAACGCCGTCGCCGTCGTAGTTTGTGAAGCCGATAACAGCTGCCGCCTGATCGCCCTGCGGATAATATCTCTTTGTATCCTGATTTGTGAAGATGACCTTCGATTCGAGCTCCTGCTCGTTCATTTCGGCGAGTATCTCGTCCGCAACGGGCTTTTCGATCTTATCGGCGACCTTAAGCCACTGGGAATCGGGATTATCCTCGATAGCCTTTTCCAGCTTTTCAAGGAAAGTATCGTATTCCACATCGGGGATATTGTCGCTGAGTATCTTTGCCACAGCCTGTTTCTGTCTGGTCTGTTCGGTGGGGTCCTCGATATCCGCCAGCTTCACGGGTGCCACGGCGATGGTATACACAGTAGCGGACTGTGCCAGTATCTTGCCTGTAGAGTCATATATACTGCCGCGGTTAGCCTTGATAACGTTGCTTCTGAACTGATTTTCGTTAGCGAGAGCCTCATATTTAGCATTGTCAATTATTGAGATCTTAAACAGCGTAAAGACGATATATGCGATAAAAATCACAAGTACAACGCATATAAGGAGCATACGTCTGCGCATCTGTCCGTCGGGCCGATGATTGTCTTTTTTTCTTGACTTTGCGTTATTGCTCATAGATCTTTCCTTTCCGTTGTTGATCAGTACTTAGTCCATAGTCCGCAGTTCTTAGTATTCAGTGCTTTATTTCAGATACTAAGCACAATATACTCTTCACTACATACTATGATTGCATTTCCAAGCAGATAACTTGCGGGCTGCAAGTTATGCAGCCCGCAGATCATGTATGAAATATAAAAAGCGGACTTATCCCCTTAAATACTCAAAGAAATCCGATGCCTTGTTATAAAGCTTGACAAAGAAATTTTCCTCGTCGTCGGGAATTTCGATAACGTTTCCGCTTTCAAGACTGATATACTCGCACTGGGATTTGTCCAGCTTCTGCATGCCGAGTATATTTTCCGCGTAATTTTCCACCGTCTTGCGGGAGGTCTTTGTCTCTATTTCCGCCTGCATGCGGGTATTTTCGCTGCGGAGCATATCGACCTCCTTCTGCGCCTCGTTTATGCTGCTGCGGATAGCGGTAGCCTCCACCTTAGCGGATATCACCGCCGAGAAAACAAGTCCTGCAAGGAGAAAGGTCACGACAAGTCTGGTATATGTACCGGGAGCCTCGTCTTTTTTCTGGCTCCTTACGATATTTGCGCTTGAATGGGACGGTTCCGAATATTTTATATTTTCTCTTTCATTTTGCTGCGGAGCAATATCTGTAACGTGTGCTGCACCTCTTCTCTTGGACATATATCAGCACTCCCTTTCCTTTATTTTTTCTATTATCCTCAGCTTTGCGCTTCTGCTTCTGACATTAGCTTCAAGCTCTTTTTCGTCCGCCTCGATGGGCTTTCTGTTGACAAGTCTCCCCGCAGGAGTTCTTCCGCATACGCACTGAGGAAAATCCGGCGGGCAGATGCAGCCCGTGCAGAAGGATGCAAAGCGCTGCTTTACTATCCTGTCCTCCAGCGAATGGAAGGTTATAACGCAGAGCCTGCCGCCGATATTCAGCATATCAAAGGCATCGTCAAGACCCTTGTCAAGATGTTCAAACTCACAGTTGACGGCGATGCGTATCGCCTGAAAGCTTTTTTTGCAGGGATTTTTCTCCCGTCTGAATCTGGCGGGAATGGAGCTTTTTACTATCTCCGCAAGCTCCAGAGTAGTCTCAATAGGCTTTTCCTCTCTTGCAGCGGCTATATTTGCGGCGATACTGCGTGAAAATTTCTCCTCGCCGTATTCAAAGAGTATCTTTGCGAGCTGCTGCTCGGAGTAGTTGTTGACAATATCCCTTGCGGAAATGCCCTCCATGGACATTCTCATATCGAGAGGCGCGTCGGTGTGATAAGAAAACCCTCTGCTGCCGTTGTCCAGCTGATAGGAGGAAACTCCCAGATCGAGGAGTATCCCGTCGAAGCCCTCAATGCCAAGCTCCTTGGCGATATCCTTTATCTCGGAATAGTTTCCCTTAACGACCTGCGCATTATAGCCCGCAAGACGTTCCGACGCAGTTTTCACCGCTTCGGGGTCGCGGTCTATGCCCACAAGCCTGCCCGTATCAAGTCTTTTTGCGATCTCGCGGGAGTGTCCCGCTCCGCCGCAGGTCCCATCCAGATAAATCCCGTCGGGCTTTATATCAAGTCCCTCCAGACACTGTTCAAGCAGCACAGGGATATGAGAAAATTCCATCTTTTAATGATTCCTTTGATTTTATTGCAGAATGTTTAGTTTTGTACAAATTATACAAGCTGTATATGTATCATCATAACGCTATCATATCCAGAGCATTTGCCAGCTCCTCGTCGGAGAATTTCTCTTCCTGCTCAGCATAGCGTTTGCTGTCCCATATTTCTGCGTGATTAAGGCTTCCGATAACGGTGACGTCATGCTCCAGCCCCGCAAATTCGCGGAGATTCTGTGGGATAAGGATACGTCCCTGCTTATCGGCTTCAGCGGTAACGGCATTGGCGTAGAGCTTTCTGATAGCAGCCTTTGCAGCCGCTCCCGTAAGAGCCTTTATCTTATCGGTGAAGATCTCCCATTCCTCTGCGGAATAAGCAAAAAGGCAGCCTGCGGGATCGATGGTGATAACAAAGCTCTCGCCCAGCTGTTCTCTGAGCTTTGTGGGGAACGCCATGCGTCCCTTAGGATCTATGACGTGATTATAAGTGCCCATAAGCGCCTGAGCCATGTTATCGCCTCCTTTTTATCTTTAACCGATTTGTAATATTCAACAGGCTGTTGAAACGAGGGTTGAAATTCACCACTCGTCACCACTTTTAACTGCTTTTCACCACTTTGATATAATTATACACCATATCGCCGAAAATTGCAACCGTCAAAAGAAATTTTTGATAAAATAAATTCAGAATTTTTCCCCATTTTTATGTGCATTTTAGACAAATCTATTCTTTATTTTGCATAATTTTATATAATTTATCCTGTTTGTATAATTTTATTACACGGTTTGTCATTTTTCTCTGATTTTGTTATAACTGCACAATTTTTATCAACTGTCGGACATAATATATATAATAATTGTGTATTGAAATATTAATAATTTAAATATATAATAAAAATAGCAGATGAAATCTGCGGCAGAGACAAAAAGGAAGGATATGATACAGACCAATGATAAAGGCACTCGGCTCTCATCTGGATCTTGATTCGGAAGAGGGATATAACAGCGAATATTACTCATACGTATCCGATCTGATCGACAGCGACGTTGTCTGCAGAATGAAGGAATACATACAGCACGGCGGTATATCCACATTTCAGCACTGCCTGAATGTTTCATATTATAACTATCTTATATGCAAGCTCTTTTCTTTGGACGCAAGGGCGGGCGCAAGAGCGGGACTTCTTCATGACCTGTTCCTGTACGACTGGCATACCGATAAAAGACCGAGCCATGCGTATATGCACCCGAAAACTGCTCTGGAGAACGCAGAGAAGCACTTCGAGCTGTCCAATATGGAAAAGGATATCATCGCAAAGCATATGTATCCCGTGACCCTCACTCATTTCCCCAAATACAGAGAAACATGGGTCATCATTATGGTGGATAAGTGGTGTGCGCTGGCTGAAACCACAATAGCCATAGCTTCAAGAGTAAAACGTCTGCTCACCTTCAGAAGAAGCAGGATCGAATTTTAACACGCAAAAAAACGGATAAGCTGTTTTTCAGCCTATCCGTTTTCTTTTTGAGATCTTATTCCTCTTCGTACTCTTCGGAGTCGGTGTCCTCCGCTTCCTCGGTCACAGTCTCTTCCTCTTCGTCATTATCCTTAAACTCATCGGGAAGATCGTCACCCATGACCGTTTCGGTGGTATAGGTCTCGTGGGAGAGCTCCATATCGGGGTTCTGGTCGTAGATCGTATGGCTGGTGGCAGCCCCTTCATCGTCGAGCCAGCCCTTGCTGTCGAAATACTCCTCCATACAAAGACCGCTTTCCTTTATCTCATTTGCGTAATAAATGCCCACAAAGCGGTAATGCCACGGCTCGTAGATTATCTGCGTGATATCGGTCTTTCCCTTGGGATAGCGCAGGATAAAGCCATACTCCGCCGCATGCTCGTCAAGCCATTTAAAGGCTTCGGTGTTTTCAAAGCCGTCGTCGTCCATGCTGTTGTACTCGTTGGACAGGATATCCACCGCAAGACCCGCATTATGCTCACTCTGTCCGGGAAGCTGCACGCTTGCAAGGGAATCCTTGTAAGCTTCCGCATAGCTCATTCCCTCCGCCATTCTGTCCTCGACGTTGCTGTCGAAGTTGTTCTTCTGATAATCGTAGGACCTGTAGGCGGAAACGGTGATAAGGTCTATGCCGTCCTCGGCAGCGGCTTCAAGCATGTTCTTGTAATACTCCGCAGCCCTCGAATCGAGGAAATACTCGCGATAGGTCTCGTCTACCTTTTCCGTTTTGATAACATCGTCGTATCTTCTGGGCAGGGGATTCTGTTCGTTTATGAGGAACATCGCCCATGTATTGTCCGCGTCGGCAGGGTCGGAGGTATCCACGGGAAGCTCGGGCATATCCACCGTTTCGTAATTTTCATCGCTGAGATTTATCTCATCGGTCTCCTGTTCGGAATTCTTATTCACCGCATCATCTCCCGTACAGCTGGTCAGACCGAAGACCAGCAGCATCAATATGACTGTTGATAATAATAGATATTTTACTCCATTCATTTTTATGACAGTTCCTTTCTGAATCCTGCGGTTTTCTTCAATTTATTTTTTCGCAGTGAAAATATTTTCTTGACATTTTTGCACAAATATTATATAATATATTTATACAATATTATTGCGAGGAGGTTATTCATATGGTTTGTCCCTTTTGCGGATATGATGATTCAAAGGTCATAGATTCCCGTCCCTACGAAGGAAAGATACGCCGCCGAAGAGAATGTATCAAGTGCGGCAGGAGATTTACCACCTTTGAGTCAATTGAGGTCCCCGAGCTTCTTGTCAACAAGAAGGATAACACCTTTGAGCGTTTCAATCGGGCAAAGCTTATCCAGAGCATGTCCATTGCCGTAAAGAAACGGCCCGTATCCTTAAACGACATAAACCGCATCGTGGACAATATTGAGAATTACTGCATGACAAATATGCTTTCGCAGATAACTACCTCGCAGATAGGCGATATGGTGCTCAGCTACCTGAAGGAGCTGGACAAGGTCGCCTATGTGAGATTTGCGTCGGTCTACAAGGATTTCTCCGACGTAGAAAGCTTCCTCGACATTATATCTGAGCTGCGCAGCTCCGATGATACGGATAATGCTTCCGAATAACATTATTGTCCAAATCCCGTATATTTATGATATACGGGATTTTTTATGCCTCCGACGCCCCGCTCACAGCCGATTCCTTAGCTTTTTTCTCAAAAAGAGTCTTCATAAGCTCCGCCTTTTCGTTTTTCACTCTGCCGTCAATGACAGCTTCCACAAGGAAATGCAGTGCGGCGCCTATCTCTTTTCCGACAAAGCCTTCCGCTGCGATATCGTCACCCTTTAAAGCCAGCATATCCTCCTTATAGCACTCGCCGCTGCGGATAACGTCGTACATTCTTATCTTCATTGCGTCGAGAACGGTCAGCATGTCAAGACAGAAGCTCTGCTTAGCGCGGCTGTTTCCCTTTATGACCTCGATAAGTCTGCCCAGATTTTTCTCACCTATCTCCCAAAGCAGCTTCTTCACAACTATATTATCGTCCACGGGTGTCACATAATGATATTTTATTAGACAGCTGACGATATCAATGGTCTTGTTGTCGAATTTCAGCCGCCGCATGATATTTTCCGCGGTATCCGCTCCCTTTTTCTCATGATTCGGGAAATGAGCCTCTCCCTCCTCGTCGTACTTAAAGCAGGAGGGCTTTTCTATATCGTGGAAAAACAGTGCCAGCCGCACATATGGGTCGTCTGAGGAATTTTCCACCGAATATGCGGTATGCTCCCATACGTCGTAGATGTGATAGCTGCTGTGCTGCTCGAAGTTAAGGCATCTTCTGAACTCGGGTATTATCCCCGTGAAAACATCGGAATACTCGATAAGTATCTCCGCAGGCGCCGTGCCGCAGAGAAGCTTTACAAGCTCGTCTCTTATCCTTTCGGCGGAGACATTGTTAACGAGAGAGTACATCTCATGTATCGCCAGCGAGGTTGTGGATTCAATGGTGAAATCAAATCTTGAAGCGAACCTGAGAGCGCGGAGTATCCGCAGAGCGTCCTCGCCGAAGCGCTTTTTCGGATCTCCCACGCAGCGTATCAGATGATTGAACAGGTCCCTCTGTCCGCCGAATTTGTCAATGATACCCGTCCTGTGGGAATAGCACATAGCGTTTATGGTAAAGTCCCTGCGGGACAGGTCCTCGGTGAGCTTATCGGTAAAGGAGACCGTTTCGGGGCGGCGGAAGTCTTTATATTCGCCGTCCACGCGGTAGGTAGTGACCTCCACATTTTCGCCGCCGGAGACTATGGTAACTGTGCCGTGCTTGATACCGGTATCAATAGTCTTCGTATCGGAGAAGCAGTTTTTTATCTGCTCGGGAAGAGCATTTGTGGTAACATCGTAATCATCGGGAGTCAGTCCCATAAGAGAATCCCTGACGCAGCCTCCGACGATATACGCCTCAAAGCCGCGGCTTTCAAGTCTTTTTATAACAAAATTTATATTTTCGGGAATATTTATATCCAATTGCCGCCGCCTCCGTTTTGGTAAAGGTAAAAATATGTATATGTATATATTATATCACATGCTTGCCAAAAATGCAACTGTTGATAAGTAATTTGCACAAAATTAACAGCTTTGAAAAATCAACATAATCTGACAAAATATTTATCATATGGTAAAATAACCTTGTCGGACTCTTCCGCAGGGAGGAGGTGAAGGTCATGGAATACATAATATCACTTACAATTTCTGTTGTGGCAGGTGTAATAAGTCATTATATCTGCAAGTAGCTTTACAGAAAGTAGCCCCGACAAGCCCAAAAAGAAGGACCCCCTCGGAGTGCCAGCTCCGAGGGGGTCCGTTTGCGTGTTGCCATGGAACACAATATCACTTATTACAATTACATTATATCACGTAAAAAAATATTTTGTCAAGATATTTCCAAAATTTCGTCATCCTACCTCGCTCATATCGAGCTCGTCATTGTAGATCTGCATAAGCACATCCACAAGGCTCTGTTCGATATTACTGAGGTCGATGAAGCACACTCTTCCGAGTATCCGTTCATCATCGCGGAAAACAATATTAGGCTCCTTGCCCCTTATCTTCTCCGTCAGAGGATAGAGATAATAGACCGTTTCCGCGTTATAGGTCTCCTGCATATTATACGCATTGTATATATCAATATCTTTTATACCGTAATTATCCTTTTCCGCATCAAGGGACTGCCACTTCGCGTCGATGATAACTCTGTGCTTGTCGAACTTGCGGGTCAGGAACATTCCCGGCTTCTGGTCGATATTAGGCACTCTTCTGTTAAGGACGGGATATATCTTATGCTGTATCTCAATGCTGAAATTGCTCCTGTCGATAACATGGTTGAGCACACTGGATATATAGCAGTCGAAAAGCTGCTCTGTGGGGAGCATCACGCTGTAATTGACGTTTCTTCCCATAGCAATGGAGATACCGCTTTTTTTCAGCAGGAATATCTGCGCCCATCTGATAGCACCGTTATATCTGAGCATGCTTCGGTCATGTACGCAAGCGGCAAAATCCTGAGTATAGTTCACGGAAAAATCAACGCCGTCAAAGTTTGCCAGCAGGATATCTATCTTGTTGCGGGTTCTCGCCGAGGAGGTTATCTTCCGCAGATAGTTCAGCGTAGACTTTATCAGACGGTTCTCCGCACGGTTTATGGTGAAGATATCATACTGCACGTAGAATTTGTCCTTATGTGCAAAATTCTTGGTAGCGTGCTTGCTGTATACAACCTTTCCCTTCAGAAAGTTCTCGTTCGCCATATAAGGCGTATAGCTCTGCTTCAGACCGTCGTTGACGATATCGAAGCAGTCATTTACAAAGGAAAGCACGAAGGTCTCGAAAATATTCAGTCTTTCCGCAGCCATGGTATTGATGTTGTAATTCTTCATGGGCAGAGCGGGATTCGCCTTTATCATTTCAAGGAGCATATGCTTTTCGGAAAGCCGTCTGCCGTCCTTGGAGATTATGGACAGAGCGGGAAGTATCTCGAACTGGGTACCGTTTTTCAGAACTATCGTCCCTGCGAAGCCCTTAGCGGTCAGTATCCTTTCCTTGCCCTCGCCCGAGGGCTTAAGAAGATAATTCGGCTGACCGGGAAGAGCGGACAAGGGATTTTCCAGCACAAACGCCTCCAGCAGCTCAAAATCATGCTCGGAAACAGGACATCCGCCCTCGCGTTCGCTGCTTCCTCTTATCGTAAAAAACTCCGATTCCTTTATGGAAAATCTTTCTGTTTTGGTCATTTATGATTTTCCTTTCATTCTATTAGAAAAGCTTTCTGTAGGAATTGATATTCCAGAATGCATCGTCGTTTATCTCATATGTATCGTCCACGTCGAGGAAGAGCTCAACGTTGGGACCGAACACTGCGGAATAGTCGATAGCGGTCGCCTTGACGAACTGTTCATGAGGCTCCTTGTTGTAGTCGCCCAGAGTCCAGCGTATCTTCTGATAATCTCCGTAGAAATACTCCTGAAGCAGAGGAACGATAGCGTTCTTGAATATCTTGCCCAGCGCCTCGATGGTGGGATTTTCCCTCAGAGGCATAAAGTACGCATGACCTATCATATGCTCTCTGTCGCAGAGTATCTCAATACGCTTGTTGATTATGGTGAGCAGGTCGCAGATATTGACATCCTCAACGTACAGGTCCTTGAAAAGCTCGGGAACGGGCATCATCTCGATGAAGTCGAAACGGCGTCGGATAGCCGTATCAAGCAGAGCGATGGAACGGTCGGCGGTGTTCATGGTGCCGACGATATATACGTTATCGGGAACGCCGAAGGGCTCCTGCGAGTAAGCAAGCTTTACTCTTACGGCTTCGGGCTGACCCAGTCTCTTTGAAGGTTCGATAACGGTGATAAGTTCACCGAAGATCTTGGAGATATTGCCTCGGTTGATCTCGTCTATGATAAACACGTAGTTATCGTCGGGGTGTTCCGCTGCGTTCGCGCAGAATTCGCGGAAGATACCCTTATCGACAACGTACACCATTTCCTTTTTTCTTGTACGCTCGCCGCGCTCGTTCATGGTCTCGAGGAACACAGGCTTGATACCCTCGATAAATTCCTCATAGCCCATGGACTGGTGGAAGGTAGTAAATTCTATCTGATTAAAATTCTGTTTCAGCTCGTTATAGCGTTCGAGCATTGCCCCGTAGTCCTTTTTCATCACGGCTTCCACAGGAAGATTATATATAATCGATAATGCGTAGTTTACCGTATTATAGGTCTTACCTGTTCCGGGAGGTCCGTACAAAATAATATTCTTTCCCATTTTCTCTACTCCTTTTTTGCGGAACATATCCGATATCACATCAATACGGCAGCCATGCCGCTTATTATGATACACAAACGATCGGCACACTGTAAAGAATATCCAAAAATAGTGTAAATTTCCGCACAATCCAATTATAATTATATCTCATATTTTCAATTATTTCAAGAGATATAGTGATTTTTTTGAAAAAAGTTTTGACAAATTTTTAATCTGTTTCTTGTATAAAATATAGAAAACGATTAAGTTACCCTATTTTTGCTTGTCAGAGCTGTCTGTGCCCGCCGAAGCTTCTGCTTTATAATATAAAAATTCGGTAACAAATCAATGACAATTAAATAAATCACCTTTACAAAATGACAAAAATATCGTATAATTAATGTGATATGGTGTACACATAAAGAAGTATGTATTTGCTGAGCTTCCTTTTTCAGCAGACATTATATTTTAGATAAAATAAAGGCGGGATAATGAGTGTTTGCCGAAATCGATGAGAAATACAAATACGACGGAGACGATCTGGGGGCAGTCTATTCAAAAAATAATACGGTATTTAAGGTATGGTCTCCTCTTGCGGAGGACGCAGCAGTGCTGCTCTATCACAAATGCACCGACGAAAAGCCCTTCCGTCATATGCCGATGAAAAAATCCAAGGAGGGCGTATGGACGAAGGTCGCCAACGGCGATCTCAAAGGCGTTTACTATACCTATCAGATAACTCACGATTCTATCTCCTACGAAACTATCGACATATACGCAAAGGCTTCCGGCGTTAACGGCATAATGGGCATGATAGTCGATCTGGACGAGACCGACCCCGCTGGCTGGGACAAGCAGACGCAGCCTGAGCTCAGGTCATACACCGACGCAGTCATCTACGAGCTTCATGTCAGGGATTTCTCCATCGACAGGAGCGTTAACTTCTGCTATAAAGGACGTTTTCTTGCATTTGTCGAAAAAGGTCTCGTTAACGAGGCAGGCGACTCCGCAGGCATCGACCACATCAAGGAGCTGGGAGTGACTCATGTGCAGCTCATGCCCTGCTTTGACTATGCCACCGTGGACGAAGCCGATGTTCACCGTCCGCAGTTCAACTGGGGCTACGACCCGATGAACTATAACCTCCCCGAGGGCTCCTACTCCACCAATCCCTACGACGGAAAGACCCGCATCTACGAATTCAAGCGGCTTATCCAATCTCTCCACAACGCGGGGATAGGCGTTATCATGGACGTGGTGTACAATCACACCTATGCTACGGCGGATTCCTGCTTTACAAAGACTTTCCCGAAATATTACTACCGTCAGTGGCAGGATACCGAGTACTATTCCAACGGCTCGGGCTGCGGCAACGAGGTCGCGACCGAAAGATATATGGTCAGGAAATATATCGTGGACAGCCTGTGCTACTGGGCAAAAGAATACAAAATAGACGGCTTCCGCTTCGACCTTATGGGACTTTATGACAACGAGACCATAAACATCATCTATGAAAAGCTCCATGAGATAAATCCCAATATAATCATCTACGGCGAGGGCTGGACAGGCTCCGACGCCGCTATCCCTTACGAGCAGAGGGCTATGAAGCTCAACGCACGCCATGTTCCCCATGCGGGATTTTTCAGCGACGATTTCCGCGATACCGTCAAGGGAAATAACTTTGAGAACCGCGACAGAGGTTATGTCAACGGTGCGCCCGTCAACGAGGATTTCGTCAGGGAGATCATGTGCGGACGAGTTGCTCATCCGCAGATACCCAATCTCACAAAATTTGCATGGACGGATACTCCCCAGCAGACCGTAAACTATGTGGAGGCTCATGATAACCTCACTCTGTGGGACAAGCTTTCCTATACAAATCCCACCGACTCCATAGAGACCCGCATTCAGATGGACAAAATGGCTGCAGCAATGGTATTCCTTTCGCAGGGTATCCCATTCATTCAGGCGGGACAGGAATTTCTCCGCTCAAAGCCTCTTCCGGGAGGTGCTTTCGACCATAACAGCTACAAGTCTCCC
>JBJESJ010000045.1:0-14847 GCA_051882725.1 Oscillospiraceae bacterium | reverse complement strand
TCATCGTTGACGACAATGCTATCAATCTTAAGGTGGCAGTGGGACTCATGCAGCCCTATCATATGCAGCTTATGACTGCGGAAAGCGGTCCTGCGGCGATAAAAATGCTCCGTTCAAGGGATATCGACCTTGTGTTCATGGATCATATGATGCCCGAAATGGACGGTATCGAGGCAACAAAGATAATCAGGGATATGGACGGCGAATACTATAAAAAGCTGCCGATAATCGCCCTCACCGCAAATGCGGTCAACGGCGTGAAGGAGATGTTCATAAGAGAGGGTCTCACCGATTTCCTTGCTAAGCCTATCGAGATATCTGCGCTGGACAGAATACTCAGAGCGTATCTTCCCAAAGAGTATATGCAGGCTCCCACAAGCGCGGATTATGGAAAGAACGACAGGCGCGCGTCTAACAGGGCAAAGAGCGAAGGCACGAAGATGTTCGACCCCGACAAGGGTCTTATGTACACGGGCGGCGATGACGGAGTATATCGTGAGATACTTTCCCTTTACGTGAAGAAGGGTCCCGAAAAGATAGACTACATCGGCGAGCTTTACGATAAAAAGGACTGGAAAAACTATGTTATCGAGGTCCATGCGCTGAAGAGCACATCGCTCAGCGTCGGAGCCGAAAAGCTTTCTGTGCTTGCAAAGGAGCTTGAAGCTGCGGGAAAATCGGGAAGCTATGTAACCATCGACCGAAAGAACGGCGCAATGTTGAAAATGTACGGCGACGTCATAAATATTGCCAAGGAGTATCTTGGCGGCATCGACGAGGAGCTCCCCGCAGAAAAGCCGGAGGAGGAGACAGGTCTTTCGGAGATATCACCCGAAATGCTGAGGGGGCTTATCCAGAAGGCAAAGGAAGCGTGCAGCAGCTTCGACGGAGACGCTATGTCGGAAATTGCTGAAAAAGCTTCGGCGTATTCCTATAAGGGCGAGCCGCTGAAAAACTGCTTCGGCAGGGCGGCAGGACTTGCAGAGGATTTTGAGTATGATGCTGCGGCGGCGGAGATAGAAAAGCTTGAAGCTGCACAGGAGGCGAATGTATGAAGAAAATAGGTATCAGTACCGACTGTGTATGTGATCTCCCTGACGAGTACTATAAGAAACATGGGATAGAGATAGTGTATTTCTACATCACGACCGAGACGGGACGTTTTCGTGACGGCTTTGAGATATCCTCGGCAAATATCATCGAGTATCTTGAATGCGGCGGCAAAAAGGCGGAGACGAATGCTCCCGATCCCGAGGAATATGAGAAATTTTTTGAAAAAAATCTACGTCAGTATGATGAGATAGTTCATATTTCGATAACGAGCAAGGTCAGCAATTCCTGCCGCAATGCTTTGGCGGCCATCGAAAAAATGGGCAAAAACGGAAAACGGGTGCATGTGGTGGATTCCTGTCACCTGTCTACGGGAATGGGACATATGGTCATAAGGGCAGTGGAGCTTCGTGACGCAGGCAAAAGCGCGGCGGAGATAGCCGAAGAGGTGCTCCGCATGAAAAAAAGCGTATCTACGAGCTTTATTACTATGGACGCAGATTATCTCTACAGAAACGGAAAGACAAGCAGCTTTGTCAGCAAATTATGCACAACATTCAATCTGCATCCCGTGCTTACCCTCAGGGACGGCAAAATGGCGCTCAAGACAATAAAGGTCGGAAGATATGATAAAGCCATGCTGAGATATGTCAGGGGAGAACTGAGAATGAACGGCAGGATCAACAAAAAGCGGCTGTTCATCACATATGCCGGCTGTGCGATCAAAACAGTCAGCGAGATCAGGGCAGAAACGGAAAAGCTCTGCAGATTTGATGAGGTTATAGTGACTAAGGCGTCCGCAACGGTATCGAGCAACTGCGGACCAGGTACTCTCGGAGTTATTTTTGTATATGATTAAGGAGGAGCATATGAAAAATATTCTTATCGTTGACGACAATAAGCTTAATCTGACCGCTGCAAGGAAGGTCCTGTGCGGTGAATATAAGGTCATTCCCGTAATGAGGGGTTCGCAGGCGCTTACATATCTTGAAAGCGGCGAGTGCGATATAATCCTGCTCGATATCAACATGCCCGAAATGGACGGCTTTGAGGTGCTGGCAAGGATACGGGAAATGGAGCGGGGAAAGAATATCCCGGTAATATTCCTCACTGCGGACAGCGACTCGGAGACCGAGACACGCTGCTTTAAGGAAGGCGCAATAGATTTTATTGCAAAGCCCTTCGTTCCCGAGGTCATGCTTTCGCGAATAGGCAGAGTGCTGGAGCTGGAGGATCTGCGCCGCAGTCTCGCTGACAGACTGGAGCAGAAGACTAAGGAGGTCTCCGATATCAAGAGCAAGTCTCATCAGGATGCTCTCACAGGGCTCTGGAACAGAGCTCATACCGAGGAAACGGTCAATGCCATGCTTGCCGAAGGTGTGCCCGGTGCACTTATGATGATAGATATGGACAATTTTAAGGCGATAAACGACAATTACGGTCATATTGCAGGTGACCAGACTCTGAAAATGTTTGCGGATACGCTGAGAAAATATTCTGCCGAGGGAGATGTGCTCTGCCGTATCGGCGGCGATGAGTTTGTTGTGTTTGTTAAGGGCATCACATCAAAGAGCGAGATAGGAAACCGTGCTTCGGATATCATCTCCGACATGTGCTATAAGCTGGAGCAGTGCAAGTTCGAGACCAATTCCTCCGTGTCCATAGGTATCGCCCAGACTCCCGACGACGGAACAGAGTTCAACAAGCTGTACAACTCCGCGGACAAGGCGCTCTACTATGTAAAGCAGAACGGTAAAAATGCTTTCCATTTCTTCAGCGACCGTCTTCAGGAGGAGAACGCCCGCGGCGGCAAGACCGTTGACCTTAACTATCTGCGTGAGTTCATGAGCCGTGC
Source organism: Oscillospiraceae bacterium (assembly GCA_051882725.1). GTDB lineage: Bacteria > Bacillota > Clostridia > Oscillospirales > Ruminococcaceae > RGIG4694. The sequence continues at coordinate 11,942 of JBJESJ010000045.1, read as the reverse complement.
CGACAGCGGCAGAGGTGCGTATCTGCTTGATTTCGAGAGCTTCCACCACGTATACAATTTCATCCGCCGCTTTGTGGAGCGCAGCAGCCGTGATGTTCAGACGGTGCTGTTCACAATAAGCGAGAACGACGGTGTGGAGCTGGACGTTACGGAAACAGAGCTTGTGCTGGAGCTGCTTGAAAAGGCGATATACATTTCGCTGCGCCGCTCGGACGTATCCACGAGATATTCCAGCAAGCAGGTCATCGTTATTCTCATGGACGCCAATGAGGAGAACGGCGATATGGTCGCAAGGAGAATAATTGAGTGCTTCAACAAGCTTTATACCGGCGGCAGGGTGACTATCGAGTATGGCATTGCCCGCCTGGACAGCGAGGATCTGTTCGGTAAAAAGGCGCTGGAAGAGTAAATTGATGTAAAACAATGGCTTTCCGGGGAAATGAGAATGGATGTACGAAGAAAACGTCTTGAAAAGACGCTGGCAAAAAATATTGAGAATACCTCTGTAATTGCTGAATTGCTATTTGAGCCTTCTTTCAGACAAATGGGAAAAAATGTGTATTGCCAGATAAGACAGCGTGAATGTGACAATGAAATATTCATCTGTATTGAGTATTTCCGTGGCTATAATTTTCAGATACTTGATTATAATGAGATTTCCGAAGACAGAAATGACAGTATATATACGGATAATTTTTGTGGGATTGTAATGCTTGACAAAGAATCACAGGACAAACTTACAAAATGTATTTCCGAAGTTAATTCACTGAAAAGAAATAGAAGGAGCCAAGCTTTAGGACTTGATGGGTATTTTCATACTGTATGTGTAAATGATCACGAGTTTCGATGGTGGTGCAAACCCAAAACCGAAGAAACCAAGCTTGCCAATGAACTGGTAAATAAGGTATTCAGTCATCTTCCGCCCGATTTCAGAAAAATCAATGACTAACAAAAATCGTCCCCGAGCACCCTCGGGGACGAACTGTTTATATTCTTATGATCAATCGCCGAACGAAACGCCGATGTCCTTTGCGGTCTTGACATAGGAGCACTCGGGATCGACGAACTTTGTCTTGCCCGCAACATCCTTGAGCTTGTTCTCGCCGATCGCACCGTTTATCATTGCAACGGAATAGCCGAACTTATCCTTTGCGATAAGCTCTGCCGCACGGACGCCGAACTTGGTGGCAAGGATACGGTCATATGCCGAAGGGCTGCCTCCGCGGAGCATATGTCCGGGAGTACATACTCTGGTCTCGATGCCCGTGCCCTTCTGTACCTGAGCCGCAAGACGTGCCGTTGCGGTGGTGATCCCCGCGTCGAGACGTCTCTTTGCGCGTTCCTTCTTTTTCAGCTGAGCTTCCTCGATATCGAAAGCTCCCTCCGCAACTGCCACGATAGAGAAGGTCTTGCCCGAAGCGGAGCGCTTAGCCAGAGAATCTATCACCTTCTGAGTATCGTAAGGGATCTCGGGGATAATGATAACATCTGCGCCGCCTGCAATGCCGGAGTAAAGGGTGAGCCAGCCTGCCTTGTTGCCCATTATCTCCACCATGAGGATACGGCTGTGAGAAGCCGCGGTGGTATGCAGCCTGTCGATAACATCGGTAGCGGTATCAACAGCGGTATGGAAGCCGAAGGTCACATCTGTGCCGAAGATATCGTTGTCGATGGTCTTGGGGAGACCGATGATATTGAGTCCTTCCTCGGAGAGGAGGTTTGCAGTCTTATGAGTGCCGTTTCCGCCGAGAGTCAGCAGACAGTCAAGCTTCTGAGCCTTATAGGTGTCCTTCATCGCCTTTACCTTATCCACGTTATCCTCTTCGATAACGGACATCATTTTGAAGGGCTGACGCTTTGTTCCGAGGATAGTACCGCCTTGGGTGAGGATCCCCGAAAACTCGGAATTATCCATATCACGGGCAATGTTGTTGATAAGTCCGTAATAGCCGTTCTGTATTCCCACTATCTGAACGTTGTCGCTGCCGAAGCGTTCAAAGCATGCCTTTGCCACGCCGCGGATAGTCGCGTTAAGTCCGGGGCAGTCGCCGCCGCTGGTGAGAATTCCGATTCTTTTTTTTGCCATGATAGTCCTCCGATCTGCCGAATCATCGGCTTTGCAGGTTTATTGTTAGAATTACACCTTTGCAGGCTCCTTCTGACGAAGTATGAGGAATTTTTCAAATTCAGCCGCAGGCATAGGCTTTCCGAAGAAATAGCCCTGTGCCCAGTCGCAGCCCGAATTTTTGAGTATCTGTGCCTGTCCCTGAGTTTCGATGCCCTCGGCGATGGTCTCTATCTGCTTTGACTTAGCGATCCTGATAACTGCGGACACTATTTCGCGGGAAATATTGTCGTCCTCGAGATACATGATAAAGGAGCGGTCCAGCTTAAGCAGCGATATAGGCAGCACCTGAATATAGCTAAGTGAAGAGTAACCCGTTCCGAAATCGTCCATGGAAAGCTTAACGCCGAGACTTTTTATCTCGTTCATCTGCTGGATAGCGTGGTCGATATTCTTAAGAGCAAGGCTTTCGGTCAGCTCAACGTCCAGCCACTGGGGGTCGAGTCCCGTATCATCCAGAGCCTGTCTGATAAGAGAGGTAACGTCGGTCTGATAGAAGTCGATAGCGGTAAGATTTATGGAAACGGTGACGGGCTTCAGTCCCATATCCTGCCATTTTTTATTCTGGCGGCAAGCCTCATAGAGGACAAAGTGGCTTATTTTTGTGATAAGCAGCGAATGCTCTGCGATGGGGATAAAATCTCCGGGAGGAACGACTCTTCCATCGGGCTTAATCCAACGGATAAGTGCCTCCATGCCCATGACTTCGCCTGTATTAAGGTCGATCTTAGGCTGATAGTAGAGAGCGAGCTCGTGGTTTTCGATAGCAGCGGAAAGTTCCTTTTCGACCTCGTTGTTTCTTATGATGCGGTCGTGTACGGAATTATCATACTTCATTATGCTGCTGCGTGTGCCGTCAGAGAGACTGAGTGCGAACTCTGCACGGTCAAGCACGCTGGAGAATTCTCCGCCGCCGTCGGTCATGCGGCAGTAGCCAGCGGAGCAGGTAATGGACTGTTTTTCGATAACGTCGGAATGGATATTTGCAACATCACGCTGAATATTTTCGATTATCTTCTGAGGGAGCTCGTCATCGTCGTCGGCCTTAAGGAGACAGGCAAAGTTGTCTCCTCCTATCCTTGCAGCGAAGCCGCCCTCGGTCAGATTTGCGCTGATAGCCGCAGCTGCGCCGCTGAGCACCTTGTTGCCGTTTGCGTAGCCGCAGGTATCGTTGATGATATGGAAGCTGTCGATGTCGATAACGATGACCCAGTAGTCGATATCGGAGCCTTCGTTCACGCACTCGATAAGCTCCTGACCCAGAAGCATGAACTTGTTGCGGTTATAGATCTGCGTAACATCGTCGATGTACGCCATTTTTTCGATAAGCTTATCCTTTTCCTTGTCCTTGGTGATATCCATGACCGCGCCGCCCAGACTTGCCTGTGAGAGGTTCTTGTTGGGCATGGTCTTGTATCTGAACAGGAACCAGTGATAGGTCATATCCGGAGTAAGAGCACGGAACTCGGCGCTGTGGCTGTTATCGGAGGAATTTTCGGAGCCGCCCTCCAAATTGCCGATTATCGTATCGAAGATTATCCTGTCCTTGGGGTGGAACAGAGCGCGGAGCTCCTCAGTGCCGATATGGTCGGACTCTCTGCCCAGCATATGCTGGAGCTGATCGGTGATATAAAATCTTGTATCTCCGGGCTCCTTGAGCATAAGACCTATCTCGGATAGCTCCATAGACAGAGCATACTTGTTCTCGGTCTCGGCGAGCTCCTTGGAGTAGCGCATCAGCTCGTTTTTCATATTGATGGTCTCGGTCAGGTCGGGACCGATGGACAGCATCAGATAGGTAGTTTTTTTATTGATGGTATGAGTATATGCGATAGAGGTGTTCCAGATAGTGCAGACCTTTTTGCCGCCGTAGGAGGAAACGTAGAATTCCTCATCGCGGTTGTTTATGATAGACTGCATATTGACCGAAAAAGCGTCGGCGGGGAGTATCTTTTTCAGGAGCTCAACATTGCCTGTCAGGTCCGCCGCATTGTAGCCGATGGTCTTGATGAATGTATCGTTAACGTTGATATAGCTGAAATCGTCGCTCCAGATAATTACCATGGAGTTGATATGTCTGATGATATTGTCCAGCTTTTTCTTTTCCCGTTTAAGGCTTGCCTTTATGTCATAGATCTTATAGCATGCAACAGTGATGGCAACAGCGCTTGCTGCGCAGATATATCCGATGATGATATACATGCTGTATGCGGGGAGAACGTTTATCAGAATACTGATCAGCAGGGCGCTGACGCAGAAAACTGCGCAGAAAATCAAAGTAAATGAAATTCCCACATATATGACCTCCCTTTTTATAGTATATCGTTTAAATGCACTGCATAAAAACGCACATATTTTCCAATCATAATTTATTATTAAGTATATTATACAGCATTATCACAAATTTGTCAATAATGAATATGAAAAATTGATAAATTAACCTTATTTTTTCACATATTGTACACATTGTCATGTTATAATTGGCATAATTGATAAAAGAAGGAAAGGGAGAGGCGTTTTGAGATATTGACAAAACGGGACAATTATATTATTATAGTAGTATGATCACGATAATATAGCTTTATGGAGGCGGCTTTTATGTCAAAGAGCAGGATACTGATAGTAGACGATGAAAAGAATATCAGAAACGTAGTCCGCGAGTATGCGGAGTTTGAAGGATATGAGACCGAGGAGGCCGAGGACGGCATGCAGGCAGTGGAAAAGTGCCGCAATGAAGACTTCGACTGCATAGTCATGGATATAATGATGCCCCGTCTGGACGGCTATTCCGCGGTGAAGGAAATAAGAAAGACCAAGCAGATACCCGTTATAATGCTCTCCGCGAGGGGCGAGGAGTACGATAAGCTTTTCGGCTTTGAGATAGGCGTGGACGATTACGTGGTCAAGCCCTTTTCGCCTAAGGAGCTCCTTGCGAGGATACGTGCTGTCATCAAGCGCAGCGGAGCGGCTGCTGCTCCTGCGGACAAGCTGAGATTCGAGGGACTGGAGATCAACATGAGCGGCAGAGAAGTGCTGGTAGACGGCGTGCCTGCGTCGCTCACTCCGAAGGAGTACGACCTTTTGTTCTATCTCGTGAAGAACAAGGGGATAGCTTTGTCCAGAGAAAAGCTCCTCGAAGAGGTGTGGGGCTACGATTTCTACGGCGACGACCGCACCGTCGATACTCACATCAAGATGCTCAGAAATTCGCTGGGAGAGTACCGCAAATTCATCGTGACCCTCCGCGGAATGGGCTATAAATTTGACTGTTAAGGACTGAATACCCATGGAAAGCAATTCCATTCCGAATCCCGATGAATTAAAGACCGAAAAGAACAATATCAGAAACGATAAGAAAAACCGCAGACAGGAAAAGAGAAATCATCTTAAGAGCAGGTTCCGCAGCCTTAAGGCTACGGTCTGGCTCTACTTTATCATATTTATAATAAGTATCCTCGTTCTTATGTGGATCGTGTTCGTGTTTTCACTGGAAAAGACCTACAAGTATATGAAGACCGACAGCATAGTCCTTACGGCGAATTATATCGTGGAGCAGTGGAGCAGGGACGATTTTACCACCGATAAGCTCGACCGCCTTGCCTACGACAACGATATGTGCGTAATAATACAGGACAGCTATGGACGGACCATGTATTCCTACGATGTGATGGCGAAAAACTGCCTTATCCACGGCACTCAGGGGATAGTGAACCTCCCCAAGCTCCGTTCGATGATGCAGGAGAGCGAGAACGGGATATATTATACCGAGCTTGAAAATACGCGCTTCAAAAACGATATGCTCATGTTCGGCATGGTGATCGGCTCCAAGGACGACCCCGAGGGGTATGTGTTCCTCAACACCTCGCTGGAGCCGCTGGATTCCACGGTGGAGATAATCAAGAGCCAGATGTTCATGATATCCGTGGCGGTGCTGATATTGGGCTTCGGAGTGTCCTTCTTCCTGTCGAAGCTCATATCCACGCCTATCGTGAGGATCACGAAGTCCGCTGAGAAGATGGGTCAGGGCGATTATAACGTGTCCTTCAACGGAAAGGGCTATACCGAGACCGAACAGCTGGCAGATACGCTGAACTACGCGTCATCGGAGATAGGAAAGGTAGACGCTCTGCGCCGCGATCTTATGGCGAACATCTCCCATGATCTGCGGACTCCGCTGACCATGGTCAAGGCATATGCCGAGATGATACGGGATCTTTCGGGCGACAATCCCGAAAAGCGTGAGGAGCATATCAACGTCATCATCGAGGAGAGCGACCGCCTTGCGGCGCTGGTGAACGATATCCTCGACCTTTCAAAGTTGGAGAACAAGACAGAGGAGCTCCATCTGTCCGAGTTCTGTCTGAATGACAAGATAAACGACGTAATGACAAGGTATACTCTGCTGTCGGAGCAGAAGGGGTATAAATTCTATGTGGGAGAGGCTCCCGATATCACCGTGCGTGCGGATATCATCAAGATAGAGCAGGTGCTGTACAATCTTATCAACAATGCGGTGAACTACAGCGGAGATTCCAAGGAGATCTACATCATGCAGATCATCAAGGGCAAAAGAGTGCGGATAAACGTCACCGATACGGGTCCCGGCATTGAAAAAGAACTGATGCCGCTGATATTCGACCGCTACTACCGTGGTGAAAAGACCAAGCGCGAAGTCATAGGAACGGGTCTGGGACTGTCTATCGTAAAGCAGATACTGATACGCCACGGCTTTGATTTCGGAGTGCAGTCGGAGCTGGGCGTGGGAAGCACCTTCTGGTTTGAAATGGATATAGTCAGCGACGCATTTATGGAAAGAGAAGTACAGATCGTGGAGTAAAGGGAGGCTATTTTGAAAATCAAAGATTTTCAAACCGAGTTGATAGCCTGCGGGCAGGTTTCTTCGGCTGTCGCCTTGATTTGCTTCGCAAAACACAATACTCTCAGAAAGGATAGATTAAAATGCTTGAAGAAAAAAATATATCCGACAGCGGATTGAATGCTATCGCTCTGCCCGACGTGCCTATGGACGATCTTGCTCTTGTATACAGCAGGTTCCTGTCGCTTATGAGCCTGTATCAGGCGGCTGCCGACGAGATAGTCACCAAGTTCCAGATACTTGACAACGAATTTTCCGCCAAATATCAGAGAAATCCTATCCATACTCTGAAAAGCAGGATAAAATCTCCCGACAGCATAATAGGCAAGCTCAACCGAAAGGGCCTGCCCATAAGCGTGGAGGCTATCCGGACAAATCTGTACGATATCGCGGGAGTCCGGGTCATCTGTCAGTATATCGACGATATATATACCCTTGCGGGACTGCTCACATCCCACGACGATATCGAGCTGCTCAAGACCAAGGACTACATCAAGAATCCCAAGCCCAACGGCTACCGCAGCCTGCATATCGTGGTGAATGTCCCCGTGTTCCTTTCCACGGGCAAGGACTACGCTCCTGTTGAGATACAGATACGCACCATGGCAATGGATTTCTGGGCAAGTCTGGAGCACGAACTCCATTACAAGACCTCCAAAAATGTGGAGCAGTCTCTGTCCGATGAGCTGTACTACTGCGCCGAGACAATAGCTGACACCGACAGGCGCATGCAGGAGATATACAAGAAGATAAACGGCTACAAATGAGCGTTATCCCCGATAAAATGCATGGAAATCCCGCGTTTTCTCGGGGATTTTTTTGGAAAAAGCCGAATTTTGTTGAATGATACAAAAAAATCAAAAAAAGATTATACATTTTTTCAAAAAACACTTGACAAGTCGCTTTGAAATGTGGTATAATGATTTTATGAATTATGCTGAGTCAGTATAGTTTTCGGAGGTGTGGCAATGAATGCGTTCGTGAGGGCATGTACGAGGGCTGTTTATCATCTTGCGTACAATATGCACTTTGAGGGGCTTGAGAATCTTCCTGAGAAGGAAGGCGTTGTGATAGCTTCCAATCACCGCAGCTATGCCGATCCCGTACTGCTGACCATGTATATGAAGCGCCCCGTTAAGTATATGGCTAAGGAAGAGCTTTTCAAGAATAAGCTCTTCGCCGCATTTATCCGCATGCTGGGCGCATTCCCCGTGAAAAGAGGAACGGGCGATATGTCTGTTATCGAGGACAGCGTCAGGCTCCTTGAAGCGGGAAACAACCTTGTTATCTTCCCCGAGGGCACGCGCTCAAAGGAAAACAAGGTGGGGAGCGGAAAAACAGGCGTGGCTATGATAGCCGCAAAGGCAGGAGCAGATATCCTTCCTGTGGGGATATGCTTCGAGGGACCCAAGCTGAAGTTCCGCTGTAAGCTCACCGTAAAGATAGGCAGGGTCATAAAATATGAGGAGCTGAACGTCACAGACGGCTCGCCGAAGGAGCTTAAGCTCGTAAAGCGGCGCATAATGGACGAGATCACCACTCTTGTGGAGGGTCAGCCTCACCCGAGGAAAAATGCTTCCGACAAACCCGCTGCGGGGGTGAGCGGCTCTGATAATTAAAATTGCGGAAACGGCAGGCTTCTGCTTCGGCGTTGACCGTGCTGTGAAGCTTGTTTATGACTGCCTTGAAAAGGGAAGAACCGTTACACTGGGCGAGATGATCCATAATCCCGACGTTACCCGTGAGCTGGAAAACAAGGGAGTGAGGATAATCGGCTCTCCGTCAGAAGCACAGCAGGGCGAAACGGTGGTCATCCGTTCTCACGGAGTGGGGGACGATGTTTATGCTGAGCTCGAAGAACGGGGGATATCCTATTCCGACGGCACATGCCCCTTTGTCAGACGTATCCACGATATCGTCCGCAGAAAATCTTCCGAGGGCTGTACGGTCATTATTATCGGAAATAAAGAACATTCCGAGATCGTCGGCATAGCAGGAAGCTGCAAAACTCCTCCTGTGATACTGGAGGATGAGGGACAGTTAAGTGAATATCTTCTGAAAAATTATGAAAATTCGCCGAAAACTATTGCAATAGTTGTTCAGACCACTTATAATAAGAATAGGTGGGAACTGTGCAGGAAAATTGCTGAACAGTACAGCAGATGCGAGGTTTTCGATACGATCTGCAGCGCTACCTCCGATAAGCAGAAGGAGGCTGCCGCTCTTGCCGCAGAGTCCGATATAATGCTTGTTGTGGGCGGAAGATACAGCTCCAACACAAAAAAGCTTTACGAGATATGCGGAAATATATGCCCGAGGACATATCTGCTTGAAAATTCCTCGGAAATAAATGCTATCGAAATGCTGAAAGGCTTTTCAGATATATGTAATATCCGCGTGGGTATTACCGCCGGCGCATCGACTCCGGCACATATAATCAAGGAGGTTTATAACCAGATGAGCGAAAAATTACAGAACATGGATGAGGACTTTAACTTTGAGGAGGCTATCGACGCTTCGCTTAAAAGATTACATAACGGGGATAGGGTGAAAGGCTATATTACTGCTGTTAATAATACAGAAGCAATTGTTGATATAGGCGCAAAACAGACAGGTTATGTTTCTTTGGACGAGCTTACAGACGATCCCTCCCAGAAGGTCTCCGATGTTGTCAATGTCGGCGACGAGGTTGAATTTATTGTCCTCAAGGTAAACGATGCAGAGGGTTATGTTACCCTCTCCAAGAAGAAGGTAGACGCTAAGGCCGGCTTTGACAAGATCGTTAAGGCTAAGGAGGAGAACGCTGTTCTCGAGGGCGTTGTTACCGACGTTGTCAAGGGCGGCGTGCTGGCTGTTGTCAACGGTATCAACGGTATCAAGATCTTCATTCCCGCATCTCAGGCTACTGCACGCAGAGATGAAAAGCTTGACGACCTCAAGAAGAAGGAAGTTAAGTTCAAGATCATCGAGGTGAACGAGGTCAAGGAAAAGGCTGTCGGCTCCATCAAGGCTGTTCTTTCCGCAGAGAAGGAAGAGGCTAAGAAGAAGTTCTGGGAGAACGTTAAGGTCGGCGACGTATTCAAGGGCGAAGTTAAGTCCCTCACAAGCTACGGCGCATTCGTAGACCTTGGCGGTATCGACGGAATGGTACACATTTCCGAGCTTTCATGGAACAGGATCAAGAATCCCGCAGAGGTAGTTTCCGTAGGCGATGTTCTTGAGGTTTACGTTAAGGACCTCGACGAAGAGGCTAACAGGATCTCTCTCGGCTACAAGAAGGCAGAGGACGATCCCTTCGTTAAGTTCACAAACGAGTTCGCAGTAGGCGATGTTGCAGACGTAAAGGTAGTTTCTATCACTCCCTTCGGCGCATTTGCACAGATAATCCCCGGTATTGACGGACTTATCCACATTTCTCAGATCTCCGACAAGAGAGTTGCAAACGTTAAGGACGTGCTTTCTATCGGCGATACTGTAAAGGCTAAGATCACCGAGATCGACGCTGAGAAGAAGAGGATCAGCCTTTCTATCCGTGCTGTCATTGAAGAGGGCGCTTCCGAAGAGGCTGCTGAATAATTTCTGAATATCGGTAAATGTATCCGCTCCGAGTTTCGGGGCGGATTTTTTGTTGACTTTTCCTGTACACTGTGCTATAATCAGTTTATGATAATCGACAATTTAACTATTAGATAAATGTCAAAATTTTGGGGAAGTGATAAAGTTACAGGTGGACGCTGTAGCTTATAAGGGATAACGATACAATTTAGGACAAAAACGTATTTGCTGATATTTTGGAGGAAATTTTATGAAAAAATGGTACGACGAGGAATACGAATTTGAGATAGAAGTGACGGGATATCTCCGCGGGGACCACACCGAGCACTACTGCCGCAACGGCGAGGAGATAGGCGACAAGTACCGCTGCACCTACGGCTGTCCCGTGAACGAGCAGGGCTATGGCATCTGCAGCAAGACCATGATGATGCTTTATCCGATAATGGAGTCGGTAAGAAGCGGCGGCGACCTGACAAACATCGGCGGAGATGACAAATACAGCAAGACCATAGTCTGTCCCGACGGCTGTGTGATGTTCCGTCTGACGGCAAAGCCTTTGGGAAATGAGAATTTCTATAAGGGAGAGTTCTGGAAGGAACCGTAATTTTGCGTATAAAAATCTGACCCGGGAGGAACCTTCCCGGGTCGGTTTTTTAATATGAGATTATTTCATACCCCGTATCGGTGACAACGACCATTATCTCCCACTGGGCGGAGGGCTTGCCGTCCTGAGTGTATACGGTCCAGCCGTTCTTTTTATCGGTGTATATCCTTGCGGAGCCCATATTTATCATCGGCTCGATGGTAAAGCACAGCCCCGGTATCAGCAGCATGCCCGTCCTCGGACGGGATACAAAGCTTACCCATGGATCCTCGTGGAATTCCAGTCCGATGCCGTGGCCGCCTATCTGCCGCACCACCTGATAGCCGTTCTTCCTTGCATGAGCTTCGATAACAGCACCCACATCTCCCAGATAGCCCAGCGGTTTTACCTGTTCAAGTCCGAGGTAAACGCACTCCTTGGTGACGTCTACGAGTCTTTTGTTTTCGGGAGAAACGTTTCCTATGCAGTACATTCTTGAGGAATCGGAGTAAAAGCCGTCCAGAATGGTAGAAGCGTCCACATTGACGATATCCCCGTCCTTAAGCACTCTCTTCGGAGAGGGTATTCCATGGCAGACCTCGCTGTTTACCGAAACGCACACGCTTTTGGGAAATCCCTCGTAATTCAGCGGAGCAGGTATGCCGCCCATTTCCTTTGTCTTATCGTACACAATGCGGTCGATGTCCCCGGTGGTCATGCCCGCGCATATCTTCTCGCCCACCAGATCGAGCACGGCGATATTTATTTTAGCGCTGTCCCTCATAGCTTCAAGCTGCGCCTTT
>JBJESJ010000044.1:0-14873 GCA_051882725.1 Oscillospiraceae bacterium | reverse complement strand
ATGTCCTGTGCAAAACAGAACAGGCGGAAAAGGAGCATTATGACGGCATAATGCGCGAACAGGAGGAGATCCGCAGGATAAAGCATGATATCGGCAATCATCTTTCAGCAGTTTCCGTGCTTATCGACGACGGGAAAATATCCGAAGCAAGAGAGTATCTGCGTGAGTTATCCTCGGAGATATACAGCGTTCAGCTTCCCGTAAGCACAGGCAGACCCGTTCCCGACGCGCTTCTGTACAATAAACTGACCGCCGCACGCAGCATGGGCATTTCGGTGAAAACGGAGATATCTGCCGTACCCTGTGAAAGGATATCCGATTACGACCTGTGCGGGCTTTTCGGAAATATCCTCGACAATGCCATCGAGGGCTGCATGAAGGCTTGCGGCGAAAAAAAGATAGCTCTGACCGTAAGACGTCAGCATGATATGCTCTGTATATTCTGTGAAAACAGCTGCGGGGATATTCCCGACAGGGAGCTTTCCACGACAAAGCCCGATAAAAAGCTTCACGGTTTCGGGCTGAAGCGTATCCGACAGATAGCCGGCAGATACGGAGGACGGGTGGAAATTTCCGCAGAAAACGGGATATTTGTCGTTTCCGTGCTGCTCTGAATATGACAGGGCAGATTATACGTGACCGCTTGTGCAGCATTTAAGACCGCTTGTGCACAGGCGGTTTATTTTTTTGAAAAGCTGTATTATAATAAGATCATCAAAAAGAAAGCGGTGATAATTTATGAAATGCAATAAGTTCATCTGCGCAGCTGCGGCAGTATTGCTGCTGTGCGGCTGCTCGTCGGAGAATGCGGAGCCTTCCGAGGACGCGCCCTACGATCACGGTAAATTCAACATAATGGAAACCGACAAGGGCTACTATTATAACAATTCGGGCAGAATGCGCCTGATGTTCTGCGACAAGGCAACGGGAGAGCAGGTCCTTCTCTGCGCAAAGCCCGAGTGTCCCCATGACGGCAGCAGCTCCTGCACGGCGACCTATAAGGGTCTGTCCTGCATAAACTCCGTGCTGTATGACGGAGCGATATATATCCTGACCGTGGGGGAGGAGGACGATATCATCTCCTACAAGCTGCTGAAAGCGTCTCTTGACGGAACGGAGCTTACCGAAACAGGCACGGCGTTTTCGGTGAGCAATTCCGCAAAGGAGACCTATGAGCCGAAGGGCGGAGCATATTTCATCATTCACAAGGGATATGCATATCTTCCCTATCATCTTACGCTGGGGGACGGGACCTTCGGCTTTGCAGGCAGCGGACTTGTGAAAATGGATATTTCCAGCGGCAGGAGCGAGACCATATTCGAGGGCGAGAACTATTTTTCGCCCTATCCGCAGAATCTGCAGGGAGACGGCAACTATATCTATTACGAAATGTATGACAGTACAAAGTATGTCAACGCCACCTACAGGTATAATGTCACCGACGGCACCATTGCAGAATATACGGGTTTCGGCGGTTCACATGTTGTCGGAGGAACGATAAGCGGCGGCGTATACTACACCGTTACGAGTGAGTACGATGAAGAAGCGCGCAGATATACGAGCTTCGGTATACACTCCGACGAAAACTCCGAGGAATATGAGCTGCTTGTATCCGATATTGAAACCCCCATAAATAAGCTGCTGATATATGACGATCGTATCATAACGGCGGAAGAGGACCGCATCTCCGTATATGACAAAAAAGGCGCTCTTCTGGGCAGAACGGATATCGGATGTGACTCCGCGGAAGCCTACACCATGTCAATATCTGACGATAAGCTGTACAAGACTTCCTACAGCGGAGTATTCAATATCATTGAGCAGGACGATAAGGATACTATCCTAACGGAGTACGGCGCGGTATATTCCGTGCCCATATCCGGGCTGATAAGCGGAAAGGGCAGCTGGAAAAAGGAGTACGGACTGACTCAGGAGATAAGTCTGAAAAGCGAGGAGCTGATAATTGCGGAATGATAGAGATAAGAGCTCTTACTAAAAAATACGGCGATTTTACCGCTCTGGACAATATAAGCCTTACCCTTGAAAAGGGCGTGTACGGGCTTCTCGGAGCAAACGGGGCAGGGAAATCCACTCTGCTGGGTCTGCTCACCGACAACATAAAGCGCACCTCCGGGGAGATACTCTATAACGGAAGGGACATACTTGAGCAGGGAGCGGAATACAGGAAGGCTCTGGGCTATACGCCCCAGCTTCAGGGAATGTACGAGGATTTTACCGCAGGGCAGTTTCTTCGGTACATAGGCGCTCTGAAGGGCATGAAAAGGCGTGACATCAGGGAGCAGTCGGAACATTATCTGGAGCTTGTGGGACTGCGTCGGAATGCACATAAGCGGTTGAGCTCCTTTTCAGGCGGCATGCGGCAGAGAGTTCTGCTTGCGGCGGCAATGCTGGATGAGCCAGGGATACTTATCCTCGACGAGCCCACCGCAGGACTTGACCCTGAGGAAAGGATACGGCTGAGGAATCATATTGCGGGACTTGCCGCGGAAAGAACGGTCATTCTGGCAACTCATGTCGTAAGCGATATAGAATGTATCGCGCGGAAGGTGATACTGCTGAAAAAAGGGAGGCTTCTGCAGTTTGAGGAGCCTGCCGTGCTTATCGGCGGGATAGAGGACAAGGTGGGCGAATATCACGGCAGCTTTGAAGAGGTCAGCAGAATGAAGGAACGCTTCGGAAAGGGTCAGATGATGCAGCGGCGGGACGGCTTTGTTCTCCGCATTGCGGAGGAGGTCCTGCCCGAGGGCTTTGTTCCTGCAGATAACGCCGATCTGGAGGACGTGTACCTGTATTATGCGGAGGGACGGTCATGACGGAGTTCAGAAGAGTATTCGGGAAAAGGATGCTGATATCGGCGCTGCTGACGGCAATGATGAATTTCTTTATTTTCATGCTGTCCTGCGGCAGCTCAGGAGAAATTGCCGCAGGTGCCGATGAATTTGCGGACTATGAGGCATCATACGAAGTGTTCATAGAGGATACTCTGAACAGCAGCAAAAAAATGTCGCTTATCGGTGCATATGATGATTTTTCCGCCAAGAGCATTTCGGCGGCTGCGGAGGATTACGGCAGGCTGTCCGGGATCAAGCTTACATACGGCGATAACAGGGCGGCGGTCCTTGTTTCGGGATATCATCTTACGGACCTGCTGCTTGCCGCCTTTGTGCTGCTGATAGCCTCCGAGCTGCTGTCCGAGCGCAGGAAGGGACTTTCGGGACTTATCCGGAGCACTTTCGGAGGACGGCTCCGCCTGTATTTTTCAAGGCTGGGAGTTCTTGCGCTTGCTTCGATCGGGGGAGCGGCGGTGCTGTACGGCGGAAACGTTTTTGCCGCATATCTCGCCTTCGGGGATATCGGAGCGGACCGTGCGATCCAGTCGGTCCCGGAATTCATGATGTGTCCCTTTAAGCTCACGATAGGGGAATATTTTATTCTGTCCGCGTTTCTGAAAGCACTCGGCTGCTTTGCCGTCTCGGTGATATTTTTTCAGCTTATCGGACTTTTCGGAAATGCGGGAGGATATATCATCGGTGCATTTGCAGCCGCCGCGGAGATATTCATGTACATTAAGATAACTCCTGTTTCGGCATGGAAGGCACTCAGATATGTCAATCTTATCGCCCTTATAATGACCGACGGAGCTTTCAAGGGCTGCTGCTATCTGAATATAGCGGGGGAGCCTGTGGATCATCTGAAATGCTCGGTCATCGGCTGTGCTCTGGCATGTGCAGCTTCTGCGGCGGCGGGGCTGATCGTTTTCGGGAGAATGTACGTCAGAAGAGATCACCTTGCGGATATCATCTCCGATCGGGCAGGACGGCTGACGGAAAAGCTCCGCATATGCCGCACGCTTTTCGGCTGGGAGAGCTATAAGCTGCTTATCCGTCAGCACGGCGGCATCATCCTCGCGGCTGTATTTGCCGCAGCACTGTCGCAGTCGCTGAAATATGATTATTTCTACCCGATAGATACATACGAGCTGGAATGGTATGCAAAGTATGACAGCGACATCACCGGGGACATGCTCGCAGATATGGAAAAGGAAAAAGCAAAGCTTGACGATTCCGTTGAAAGATATGAGCGCTCCATCGAAGAGCTTCTGGCGCAGGAAAGCTTTGATACGCAGACCTACGGAAAGCTGCTCAACTATCTTAAGGAAGCGAAAAGCCGACGGGAAGCGCTGCTTCCCATACTTGAAAACGTCCGCGACGGAGTGGGATATACAAAAAGAACAGGCAATACAATAAGGCTGATAAAGCCATACTCCTACGAGCTGCTGCTGTGCGGGGACGAAAGAACGGCTGTCCGAGCTTCGCTTTTCATTGTTATCGGGATCATCGGGTCGGTATCGGGGATATATTCCTTTGAGAGCAGGAACAGAATGGACGGTACGCTTCGTTCTTCATATCATGGACGAGGAAGGACAAGCAGCTGCAAGCTCGTTTTGGTGATGATAATATCCGCCGTTTTTTGTCTGCTGCTGCACATGATACAGCTTGTACGTATCGGACGGGAGCTCGGATTTGACTCGGCAGACGCGCCGATACAGAGTCTGATGTTCATGCGCGGTTTTGCGCCTGAAATGACCGTTATGGAGTATATGATACTGCTTTTTGCAGCGAGAGCAGCGGCAGCCTGCGGGATAGGACTTGTCTGCGCGGCGGTAAGCAGGAAATGCACTGATACGTCTGTTTCGGCGGGGATATCGTCATTTGCGGCAGCAGCGTCCGTCATCATATCGGAAAGCTTTCCGGGCATGAGCTTTATAAGTGTGCTGTACCTTGTCGGCGGAATGGGGCTGATGAGGCTGTAAAATTATAGAAAAAACAGGGAACGATGGATATTATGAACATCGTTCCTATTTTTTATGATGTGCTCCCGCATGGGTGTGATAAGAAAAGGGCATTTTCCGAAAAAATTGTACATATTAGAGCGCGCGGCAGCAGAGTTGGAAGATCTTGGACGGCAGTGTTATCCTTGAAGCTTTCTGGTTAATAATTCGTTCAAAAAAAAAAAAAAAAGCGCAATAATTTTTATCGTACATATGATAAAATCAAAAGTGGGTCTTTTTGCATTTTTTTCAAAAATTTACCGAAAAATCTCATAATTAATTGCAAGATATGAATATACCATTGCTTTTAAGGTGATTTTTTGTTAAAAACATATCTGAAAGGTGGACTTTTTTGTGAAAATTAAGCTTGCGTTAGCCGATTCAAACACGGAGTATGGTGAAAAGCTGCTCGGTATCCTTGAAAGAAGAGAAAACTTTGCAGTATCAATGTTTACGTCTCCCGAAGCACTGAAGGAATCGCTGATAAAACAGTCATACGATATTGTGCTCATTTCTCCCGATATTGCAGGCGCGCCCCTTAATTTCAAGCATGCGTCTGTGGTGATTGTATTGTCTGACAGCGAAACGGACAGCCTTCCCGGCGAGGGCTTCCATGCGATAAACAAATATCAGAGAGGCACCCGCCTTGTCAACAATATCCTTGAGATATACTCTGAATATTCGCCGATGCGCGGTTCGGGAAACGGCAGGGCTGCCGGCAATGCAAGGATAATCTCGGTATATTCTCCTGCGGGAGGTTCGGGAAAGACCTCGGTCGCTATTGCGATAGCGGAGCTTATCTGCAACCGCGGAAGCAAAGTATTGTACATTAATTTTGAAGAGTTTTCCTCCTACGGGGCTTATTTCAAGACCGAGGGCAATAAAAATATGGGAGAGATCATTTCCGGTATTGAGAAGAGGATAGATATCGGTATGAAGATCTCCAGCATTGCAAGGACTGCAGATAACGGAGTTATGTACTTTGACGAGTTTGAAAATATCCTCGATATCTACGATATCAGCACCGACGAGTGCGAAAAGCTCATAAATGAGATAGCTGTTTCGGGAGCGTGCGATTTCCTTATCGTCGATATGGGAATAAGCTTTGACGAGAGAAACAGGCGCATGCTTGACATAAGCGATTGCAATGTAATCGTTACCTGCGGAAACGATTTCGCGGTACGAAAGATAGACCGCTTCCTGACGCAGATAATCGACATCAGCGAAAACAACGATAAATTCTGCATCGTTCACAATTTCGGCGAATCCGGACTTAACTGCAGGAACCTTTCCGAGATAGGAAGGATACCTTATCTCAAGGATCATCCCGGAAATAAGGTCATTGAGTATATCTGCATGAAGTCTTTGATAAATGTTGATTCTCTGATTCGGTAAGGGGACTGTATTATGGAAAACAAAGATGTGGAATATTCGCTCATAAGCGAGATAAAGAATTACGTTCAGGGGCTGGATAATCTCGCCGTAATGGAAAACGACGAGCTTATGGCTGTTATCGACGATAAGCTCACACAGCTGATATTTGACGCAAAGCAGAATAATACCGAAGAGGGACGATATTATTCCAGACTGACCTTCAAATCCAAAAAAGAGATAAAGCATGCTGTATTTGAAGCGGTAAGAGGTCTTGATATCCTCGGAAGCATCATACAGGACAAATCCATCACGGAGGTCATGATAAACGGCTACGACAGTATTTTCGTCGAGCAGAACGGACGCCTCAGAAAGCTTCCCGATAAGTTCGAGTCTACGGACAGGCTTATCGACATCATCACAAAGTTTGTCCGCGAGGCGGGCAGAGCGGTAAACGAGAGCGAGCCTATCGTAGATACAAGACTTGCCGACGGTTCCCGTGTTAACGTCGTTATGCCGCCCGTAGCGCTCAACGGTCCTATCGTTACTATCAGACGTTTCCCCGAAGAGGCAATGACAGTACAGAAGCTCATAGATTACGGTTCCATAACCCCCGAGGTTGCAGAATTTATCGAAAAGCTTGTGCGCGCGAAGTACAATATTTTCGTGAGCGGAGGAACAGGAAGCGGTAAAACGACATTCCTCAATGCGCTTTCCAATTTTATCCCGAGCTATGAGCGTGTTATCACTATCGAGGACTCCGCCGAGCTGCAGATAAAAAATATCCCGAACCTTGTCCGTCTGGAAACGAGAAATGCCAACGCAGCGGGTGCGGGCGCGATAACTATCAGAGACCTTATCAAATCCTCGCTCCGAATGAGACCCGAGCGTATCATCGTCGGAGAGGTCAGAGGAGGAGAAGCTCTTGACATGCTGCAGGCGATGAATACAGGTCATGACGGCTCCCTGTCTACAGGTCACGCGAACTCTCCGCAGGATATGCTCAGCCGACTGGAGACCATGGTCCTGAGCGGTTCTCCGGGACTTCCTCTGGAGGCGATAAGACAGCAGATAAATTCCGCGGTGGATATAATAATCCATCTTTCGAGAATGCGTGATTTTTCAAGAAAAACCATAAGCATCTGCGAGGTCGAAAAGTACGAGAACGGACAGATAAAGCTCAATCCTCTTTTTGAATTCAGAGAGGATGAGAACAGTACGGTAAAGAAGGTCTCGGGCAGACTTACAAGGACCGAGAATAAAATGGTACATACCGAGAAGTTCATAAATGCGGGTATTTATGATTTTCTGAGTGACTGATCTATATATATAGGATGAAAAGGGAGAATTTCTATGGATAATATGCAGACCGGTAAGGCAAACGAGCTGAAAGTGATAAATTACGACGCATGTTCGATGACGCGCTTTCAGCATACAGCACTGTTTATCGGATTAGCTGCCATTTTCACGGCGGTATTCTTCGTATTTTATCACAGTGTTGTATATTCGGCGGTGCTTGCTGTTCCCACTGCCGTAATTATGGAAAAAAATGTTGCAAACGGGACCATCGACAAAAGAAGACGCACTTTAAAGCTCCAGTTCCGCGATCTGTTGGAATCAATGAGCGTTTCGGTAAGAGCGGGCGGAAACGAGCTTATGGCTCTTGAATCGGCATATAAGGACCTTTCTCTTACTTATAACGACAATGCGGATATCATGGTGGAGCTCAAGAACATTATCCTGAAAAATAAAAACGGAGGTATCCCGCTGAGAGACCTGTTCGCGGATTTTGCAAAGAGGAGCAAGGTAGACGATATCGAAAGCTTTGCAGAAATATTTGAGGTCATCGAGACAAAGAGCAACCGCTTCGGCGAGATAATCAGCAATACTCATCAGATAATCTCCGACAAGCTTGAGATAGAGCAGGAGATAGAGACCATGATAAACTCGGCTAAGACGGAATCCTACATAATGCTTGTAATGCCCGTTATCATCACACTGGCGATGTCGTCCATGGGCGGCGAGCTTATGTCGGCTCTGTTTACGACGGCAGTCGGAAAAATTACAGCTACAGCTGCTATTATTATTTTCCTTATCGCATTTTTCCTCGCTCAGAAAATGTCGAAAATTGATGTGTAAAGGAAAAAGGAGGGGTCATTTTGAGCTATCTGCTTGGAATCGCGGCAACAGCTGCTGCCGTTGTTATGATAATACTGACGCTGTCGGCGGATAAAAAGGTTTTCGCGGAGCTTTTGTCGGTGCTTATCTATCAGAAAAAAACAAAGGCCGAGGTGCTTGAAAACAAAAAGCTGGCTTATCAGCTGCAGGTCAAGAACGGCGAGATACATACTTCAAAAAAAGCATTTAAAAAGAAAATCAAAAGCTTCGATAAGGATATTGCTTCGTGCAGGAAGGAAATTGAAAAGTTCAAGACGGGAAAATATTCTTTTCTCGACCTTGCCGTTCTGCCGGGATATTCGCTCATTTACAGAATGAAGCTTGACGCAAATAATACGCTGATAAAAAGTCTTATAAAGCTGTACAATCAGATAGGAGAAAAGAAAACTGCGCTGGCAAATTCAAGATTTATCATAGCTAATGCGGCGGCGATGGCTATGTACGGAGTTGTGGGCGGATTTGGCTTTCTGGCAATGTATATTGCACAGGGAGACGATAATAAGATATGGATCGTTGCGTTTGCTTCTGTAGTTCTTGCCTTTCTCTTTGCCTATATGCCTATCAGCAATCTGCGTTCGGAGACCAAGGAACGCGCCGAAAGCATTGAAAGAGATTTCCCCAACTGCGTTTCCAAAATGGCGCTGCTGGTCGCGGCGGGCATGGAGGTCTCAAGAGCATGGGAGCTTGCTTCCGCCAATGAGACAGGCGTTCTGTACATGGAAATGAGACGTGTGACAAGCGAGCTTAACAATAACATCAGCCCCAATGAAGCGTATATGAATTTCATCAACAGATGCAATTCCAAGTATACTACCAAGCTTGCAACGGCTATCATTCAGAATATCTCAAAGGGAAATGCGGAGATAGTTACTGTTTTCCGTCAGCTTTCCGATGAGAGCTGGAGCGAAAAGAAGCATAATGCAAGAAGAATAGGAAGCAATGTGTCGGGGAAGCTGCTTATTCCCACAATGCTTACCTTTGCAGGTATCCTGCTGCTTATAATGGTGCCCGTGGCTTCTTCCATGAACAGCAACATGTTTGGTTAAATGCATACTATGCAGTTTCTGCATAATATAAATATTTTTTTGGAGGAAAGATAATATGATCGATTCACTCAACAGACTTACGACTCTGGCGTATGTCAAGACGACAATGGCAGTGGATTCTGCCAAGAAAAAGGTAAAGGAGGAGGTTGAAAGCTTCAAGAACGATGAAAGAGGCGTTGACGGCATTGTTGTAGCAATCATTCTTATTCTTGTTGTTGTTCTTCTGGCAGCTGTTTTCTGGGATAGTATTTCTGCACTTTTCAAGAAAATCTGGACACAGATATTTGATACAAGCACGGAGTATGATCAGAGTAAGCCGGTGGCTGATAATATGCCTGAGTAATGAAATAATTGCAGGCTTGATATGCCGAAAATGTTCCCGATAAGGGAGCACAAATAAATGTCCTCTCTGTTTCCGCTGCGGAGACAGAGAGACATATCGGCATATTTTTAGGTATGTATACCGAAGCTTCCGCCGAAAATGGCGCTTTTCGGTGTCCGTACCTAAAAATATGCGGTCAACAGGGGGAATTAATATGAAAAAGAAGGACAGCGAAAGCGGAAATATGATCATCGAAGCGACGATCGTTCTGCCTATTGTCATCATAACTATAACGTCTCTGCTGCTTGTTGCGGTGTACTTTTACGAAAAGGCAGCGCTCCAGTCCGCAGGCGAGATAACGCTTACATACTACAAAAACAGCCTGACAGACGCTTATGTGGGCACACAAAATATGTTCGACAGCTACAGCGTTGCGGATACCGAAGAAAGAACAGGCTCCGAACTCGAAGAAATGAGGGATCTGACGCCCTTCCGCTTCTTTCAGCAGAAGATAGACGAGGAAGAGATCAAAAAACAGTTTGAAGTGATATACGGCTACCGCTGCTTCAACACGGGAAAGCAGGAGGTGGAGATAAAACAGTCGGGTATCCTGTTTGACAAGTCCATAGAAATGGATATCAAGGATGAGATAGTTTTTCCCATAAGTCTTAAGGTCGTGGGAATCGATACTGAAAAGCTCACTTATAACGTGCATATCAAGACATCTGTGACCGACAATGACCAGTTTATCCGTGATTTTTCGATCGCTAAGGAATTTGTTATGCATTTCTACGAGAATTCCGAACTTGAAAAGAACATTAACAATATAACACAGAAGTTTACCGACTTTTATAACAAATATCTTGATCCTACCAAGAAAAAGGAACAGTAGATTTATGGGGCCGAGCATTTGCGGTGATTATTAAGAGGGGTGTTTATATGGAAAACAGAAAACACAGGAGAGACAGGGCTTTCAGAGAACCGGCAAGCGGAGAACACGGCATTATCACTGTAATGCTGTCAATAATGATAATTCCCGTGATCATCTTTACGGGAGTAGTCGCCGATCTGGCAAGAGTCAAGCTTATCGAAGCGCATGCAGTCACTGCGGTGGATATGTATGCAAGCTCGATACTTGCTGCCTTTGACAACGATCTGCTGGATATGTATGCTTTATTCGGATATGAGTCCGACGAGGACAGGGAAAAGCTTATCAACTCCATGTCCCAGAGAACCTTCAACCCTGCTGTGGTATCCGATGATTCGGAGTTTCAGAAGCTTATCAAGGATATCAAGGCGCGCTTTTCCCAGAGAGAGGTATTCGCAAGGCTTTATGCGGGAACAAAGGCTGATTTCAGCTATGAGATAGCCAAAAATGATTCGGGCATTACGGGCGATCTGGGAAACAATGCGATACTCAGGACGCAGATTTCGGATTATGCTACCCTCAGGCTTCCCGTATATCTTGCGGAATATGCCATTGACAACTTCGGAGAAGGGGTAAGCGATATCGAAAAGGTGCTTCAGGCTACCCAGTACGTAAATAATATTTCCGAATACAACAAGCTTGTAAATCTTAAAACAAAGATAGACTCCAAAATAGAAAATTTCTATACATATCTTCAGGCATATTTTGATGACCTGTATGCTCTTAAGCCGTACAATTTCGAGAGCTTTGATTCTTATAATAAAAAATATTTCGCAAAAAGCGATGATCTGTACGGCTTATACGGTGTTGAAGAAGCAAAAAATCTTATCGGAGAGATAACCTCGCTGTCTGACGTAAAAACCTCATCTTATGAAAATCCTTCTATAAGTGGATTTTCAGATGCGGAAAATGATAATTTTATCCATATTTCCGAATATTACAGCTCATATATTTACGAAAAATACGAGGATCTTTACAGTACGTTAAGAAAACTTTCAAATCCGTTTGTTCCTGATCCCGATAATCCCGATGCAAAGATATTTTCCCCCGAGATCGTAAGCGCTTGCGAGGAAAGTGCGTTAGACTGTATAGAAGCTCTTCTGGACCTCGAAGATGAGGCAAAGGGGAAATATGATAACTGCGAAAAAAATATGTACAGGCTCTACAAGAAGATCAATAATGAGAATTATTACAGAAAAGATTCTATGCTGAGCCTGGGAAAGACACTTGACGAGAAAAAGGGTGATATCGAACAGCTTCTTGCAGAGTTTGACCGTGAATGTGAGCTTGCCAGGGAGAATGGTGTTGACGCCGATACTATCAAAAGCATGAGTTCCGGATATGATACTTTAAAAATTTTTACGTCCTCCGGATTCGCTTACGAGGAAAAGGCAAAGGAATATACGGATAATGTAAACGACATTATCTATGGTACAATTCTTAATCATCCGGGAGGCATTAACAGTATTAACGCGTCATTAATGGATAATGACTATGAGATAATCAGAGATGACCTTAGCAAGTTGAGGGATTTCTGTTATGATATTATCAGTTATGCCGGAGACCAGATGGCTGCTCAAGGACTTGCCCCTATGCCGGCAGTTTCTATAGCAAACGATTCTATAAGAAGATTTGCCGAATATAATGCATATTATATCGATCAGATGAATTTATTCGGACACGAAAATGTCGAGCTCAATTACAAAAATTATAGTACAGGCTGCAAAAGCTGGATCGGTAATAAGGATTATACATTTGCGATGATGTTCTATAATTCCTTAAGGAATATCAGCGATTCGGTCAATTATAACTTGAACTCCTACAGACGTGAGGATATTAAGTACTATTATGGGAAAAGCAGTTGGGGCTGTATGTCAGGCAACAACCAGCTGCTAAAAAACGCAAAGCCTGTTCTGATTGACGGACAGACCAAGAAGATCACATACGGTGAGTTTTACGATTATCTGCATAGGACCATGTTGACCGACGTAAAGGACGATCCCCCTACAAATTCATATCTTAGCCGAGCAAAGGATCTGCTCAATCAGGTCAGCGGCATAACGCTGGACTCCTTCGGTATCAATCCCACATATCTTAATGAAGATCTTGCCGACGCACTGAATCTGCCCGCAAGCGAAAGCAAGGATAACGATATTTCGGCGGCAAATCTTCTCGATAATGCGGGCAGCCTTACCAGCGGCTTTCAGACTGCGGCGGATATCGGCGGAACCAAAAACAGTACGGAAAATCCGTCGCTGTCAAGATTCTATAATAACATCGCACTGATGATGTACGATTATTATATGTTCTCCTGCAATACCACCGACAGAGTGTATATGGGCGAGGATAATTCTGCCGAGGGCGCTACTGCAGACAGCGCAGAGAAAAATGACGGCGGACTCGGACAGATAGTGCTTTCAAAGGACGAGACCGATACAAGTACGGATATCGACAGAATTGCCGAAAATACGGGCGAAAAGATGTCACAGTCCAGCATATCGTCTGAAGACGCTAAAAAACAGAATGATAAAAAGTCGGCAAATCTGCTGATGTATGAACCTGCCAGCAGCGCGAACCGTGAAAAGTCATGGACGGGACAGACCTTCTACGACACGAGCGCATTCTATTACCGCGGAGATAAGGACAACGTGGGACTCGGCGGCGGAGAACTGGAATACATTTTCGGCGGAACGTCATATTCCATGCTGAACTCTACCGCTTCATACATGACTATCATGACTGAACGCATGGTGTTCAACTACATCAGCACCTATACGATAAAGGAACTCAATACGGTCATAGTTGCGGTCCGTGACGCAGTTTCCGCCTGCTTTACTCCTGTGGCTGGAGTAATTACCGAGGCTGTACTGCGGCTGGCGATAGCTGCGGTCGAAACTCTGGCGGATATGATAAAGCTTCTTTCTGCGGGAGAGGTCGTACTGCTTAAATCTGCGCTCGATCAGCTTTCATGCTATTCGCTTATCGCAGACCTTCTCGTAAACGACCCGCTCAATGACAATGGGGGAGCAATCGAAGAATCGGGTGCGAACAAGGTCAATCTCAACAAGGACAATTATCATTCCACCGAAAAGTCTGAGGCTTCTTCCATTGACCTTTCAAAGGAAAAGACCCCTGCGGGTGATACAACGACTGCAGCTTCAAAGATACCTGTTGTAAAAATGTCATACAAGCAGTATCTTATCCTGAATATACTGATATTTACCGACAGAGACAAGGTCATCGAACGTACAAGAGATCTTATCGACCTCAACATGAACATGAAGCGCGGTCTTATCGAAAGAAAGGAAAGCAGAGATACCAACAGCTTTGATAAGAATGAAAGCAACGGAATTATCAAATTCAAGAGCGGTTCAAGCGCCGAATCGGATAATTATTTCAGATTATCCGATTGCATTACAACCATCGACGCGACCTGCGAGATACAGATGCAGCCGCTGTTCACTTCTCTTCAGATAGGAAATATCAGCGACGACAACGACAGCGTTGAAAAGTATCTGAGCGACAAAAGAACTTTTTCTGTTACAAGAGGCTACTAATTATAAATAAACGGTGATTTCTATGAAAAATAAGGAAAAGGGCATGATCACTGTCGAAGCGTCTATTGTGCTGGTAATCTTTCTTTCGATGATGGCGGCAATGGTGACGGTGATAAAGATACATATCGTTCACAATAAGGTCCAGTATGCGATATCCCAGACGGCAAACAGGTATTCGTCCTATCTCTATCTGTACGAGGGGCTTGGCATCAACGATATGATGAAAAAGCTGGACAAGAATATAGATATTGCTACAGAGGACCTTAATGAGACCTCCAAGGATATACATGACGTGCTCGACACTGGGGACAAAATAGTGGACGAGGGGAAAAAGGTCTATTCCGACGGAAAGGAATTTCTTGCGAATCAATCCCAGCTCGTTGACAATATCGTCAGCATAATCAACCAGCTGGGCTCGGTGGGTGAATATATCGGCAATGCCGATCTCGATGGACTGGAAAGCTCCGTTTCCGGCATTGAGAACTCCTATAACAGCGCAGAGTCAAATCTGAGCAATATGAGGGATTCCTATTCTTCGGCAGCTGCTACGGTCGATGTCATCAAAGCGGATTATTCCACGCTGAAGTCGCAGCTTGATCAGACGGGCTCGGATATGAAG
>JBJESJ010000043.1:0-14925 GCA_051882725.1 Oscillospiraceae bacterium | reverse complement strand
AAACATGAGCTTTTTATCGTCTATTACTCCGAGGTTCGTATAATCGGCAAAGGCGCTTGTTTCCATTCCGCCATACAGCTTCATAAACTGATCGAGTGTGGATCTTTCATATTTCGATACAAGCAGCATGGGACCTGCAATATCGTTTTTTGTCCTTTTCTGCTTCTGCATCAGCGCGGAAGCGTCGGATAAGGTCTCACCGAAGGACGCACCGTCTCTGAGCCTGATATTGAGATTATAAGTTCCTGTCAGATTGGCTATGCCCGTTTTATCCTTTGCGTATTTACGAAGATCCACTGTACAGGGGATGTTAATCTTATCCAGTCCGTACAGCTTTCCCAACGTCCTTGCGTATGCCGTCAGGAAAACATCATTCAGTGTTGCGCCCTGCTTTTTTGCTAAGCTGTGTACCCGTGACATCGTTTCACGGGAGATAGTCCGTTCCAGAACATAAGCATTTTCATTATCGCTCTTTGAGTAGACAGGCTCGCTTTTATAGCTGCCTATCATGGACAGCAGCATCTTCACGGTGATGCCCGATCTGTTCTTAAGTCCATCTGTGAGCTGCGAAAAATCTCTGACCATTAAATACTCAAGATTTTCGGTGGTACCGCCGTTATAAAGCCCGCACAAAAGATATATCAGCTGCTTGAAGCCGTTTCCGTCACAGATCATATGACTTACGGTTATTACAAGGATATTTTTGGAGATCGTCAGCTGGATAAGCTTCTCATCCGTGTCAAGCGCCTCTGTCAGAAGCTCATTTCTGTCAGCTGAATTGTCTATCCTCATCAGATCCCGCGCCGAAAAATATCTGTTTTCAACGTATGTATTGCTTTTTTCGCTGTATGAGCATTTTAACAAGGGAAAAGCGTCGGCAAGCTTCTCCATTGCCTTGATAAGCCTGTCAGCGTCCAATACGCCTTCAAATTCGAGCAGCTCGTGAATGAACGGGTCGTGATACTTTGTGTTGATAAACTGCATCAGGTCAAGGGGCTGTACCTCAAATCTTTTCATAAAAACACCTCATATTCATTTCATCAGTTCGTCTATCAGACGGATGATCTCGGGGGCTATCTTTCTGCGCTCTTTCATAAGGACGATCCTGTAAACGGGACATGCGGCGGCTGTAATTATTATGCCGATAAGCCCTGTCATCACTCCCGGAACAGACAATGCTTCAATAGTGCGGTACATTCCTGCCGCAGTTATCAGAACGCCAATAATTCCCGAGATGACAGCTGTTTTCATAGCTTTTTTTGTAACGCTGCTGTCCAGCCTGAAAAGCCGCTCTCGTTTGTCCGTTTCTTCGGGCAGATATTTCTGTCTTATTTCCATGACTTCGTCCTGTGAATCTGACGGGCAGCAGCGGCTAAAGTCTTCCTTATCTTCCATGTGCGGGCTCCTTTCGGATATTCTTTCCCAATTATAGACTATGCTTGTTTGAAAGGTGATAAAATTATGTTTAAGAATTGTTATTCTTTCTGTGGATTCTGCCGCAGTATTATGCAAAAACAGAGCGATAAGCCCACAGCTTACCGCTCTGTTTATCCGCATATGTACGGGGAAAATTATTGTCCTGCCTTTTCCATTCTGTCCTTGAATGCGGCGATCGAGCCGCCGTCGTAGAGGATGTCCACGCCTGTCAGATAGCTGCATTCGTCGCTGACCATGAATGCCATCAGTTTAGCTATCTCCTCGGGAGCGCCTACGCGTCCCAGTGCGCCTGCAAGTGCAAAGGAAGCTGCTTCTTCGCCTTCAATGTCTCCCATAGGAGTGCTGATCGTGCCGGGAGCTATGGAAACAACGCGTATGCCCTTCTTTCCATAGCGTATCGCCATCTTAGCGGTGTACCATATCACAAAATTCTTGGATATGGAATATGCCATGCCTGTGCTCTGTTCTGCGGGAACTGCAGCCAGCATCTTAGCTGCCGCTTCCTCAAAAGCAGCTGCGTCCGTCAGTGCCAGTGCATAGATCTGACGGGGAATACTTGCTTCTGGCAGCATATATCCCGACATAGAGGAAACGTTCAGGATACAGCCTCCCTCGCCCATAACTGCGCCGAAGGCTTCATCAATGTTGATAGTACCCAGCGCATTGATCCTGAATATCTTCAGCGCGTCTGCCATATGAGGAGAAACTCCCGCAGCATGTATCACTGTCTTGACGATGCCCTGTGAAGAGGCATACTCTGCCAGCTTGTACACAGCCTCTCTGTCTCCCGCGTCGCAGGGATAAGCTTCCGCTTCGATACCCAGCGAACGGAGCTCGTTCAGTGCATTTTCCAGCTTGGATACCGTTCGTCCGACCAGAATTATCTTCCGGTCCTTTCCGACCAGCTTTGCGGTCTCCAGACCCATGCCGCTTCCGCCGCCTGTTACAACACAAATTTGCTTCACGATAATTACCTCCTGTTGATATTGATATTTAATTTTACCTTATAATTGTTTTAGTTATGTTTTTGAAATATTATATAATTATTAATTAGATATGAATTTTATTTGTTCGATATCAGACCTGCCGATAAGGACAGATATCCGCCGCTGACGAAGGCTCATCCCCACGGGATATTTTTATCTGCATGATTCTTCAGTTAATACATTTTACACCCTTTCGGGAGGGGCAGAGAGCATTTTCTGCTCCTCTTTTTCGTATGTGAGATACACACTTATTTTTCGCTGCATATCATATTTCAAATTCATTTCACAAAAGCACTGTATAATATCTTTAGCTGCAATTGCGGTCTTATGCCGTTATTCCGAAAAACAGTTGCAATTCTTCATTGAATGCTGTATTATAATAACAGAAAGGAGTTAAGCTTATGTTTCACATTTTACTTGCTGAGGACGATACCAATCTTCGGAATGCATTGTCAAAGGCTCTGAATAATGCCGGCTACACCGTTTCCGAAGCTGCGGACGGCAGGGAGGCATATGATAAATTCTGCAGACGGCAGTTCGATCTGGTAATAACAGATATTATGATGCCCGTCATGGACGGGAACGAGCTGACTTCTGCGATACGCGATATTTCTGCGGATATCCCCGTGCTTATGCTGACCGCGCTTGAAGCCATCGACGACAAGGAGCGGGGCTTTAATGCGGGAGCGGATGATTACCTTGTGAAGCCCTTTGCGCTGAAGGAGCTTGTGCTGCGCGTAAAGGCGCTGCTGCGGAGATATGGGGCTGTTTCGGAAAATAAGATAGTTCTTCCTCATACAGAATTGAATTATAACACCAACACAGTAATCATCAACGGACAGGGCGTGGAGCTTACCAAAAAGGAGTTCATGCTGCTGTTCAAGCTGCTGTCCAATCCGAACATCATTTTTTCGCGGGAGCAGCTTATGGACGAGATATGGGGCTACGACAGCGACAGCGGAGACCGCACCATTGATACTCATATAAAATGCCTGCGCAGCAAGACCGAAAACGAGGACTTTAAAATCGTGACGGTAAGAGGACTGGGATATAAGGCGGTGCTTCAATGAGAAATAAAAAGACAAGATTGTCAAAGAAGCTGCTGCTGGCTTTTTTAGGCTCCATAGTCTGTATAGTAATGGCAGTCACATTGGTGGGTTCGATGCTTTCCATGCTCTGGAGCAGGGAAATAATGATAAAGGCGATGTATGTAAGTCAGGTCATTATTCTGATATCCATCATCATAGCGTTTTATTATATCTGCGACAGGCTTATCGTGCGCAGGATACAGGAGCTGAACGATGCAATGCAAAAGGTGGCGGACGGAGATTACGAGATAACTGTTCCGGTAAGCGGAAACGACGAGCTTTCCACGCTGACGGAGAGCTTTAATTCCATGTCCAACGAGCTTAAGCTGAATGCCTTTTTAAGCAAGGATTTCGCCCGATATGTTTCCCACGAATTCAAGACCCCGCTGTCAGTTATCAGAAATTATGCGGAAATTACGCAGTACGATTCCTCGCAGTCAGAGACCGAAAAGAATATGGAGATAATCATCTCCGAATCGGACAGGCTGACGGGGCTGTCAAAGGATATCCTTGAGCTGTGCAGGCTCGACAGCACGTCGATAATTGAGAAAAAAGACCGCTTTTCGCCTGCGGCACAGATACGCTCGGTCATTTTAGACCTGCAGCTGCTGTGGGGCGAAAAGGAGATAGATATTATCCCCGAGCTTGATGAATTTGAGATAGTCAGCAATGAAGCTCTGCTGTTTCGTGTATGGCAGAACATCATCGGCAATGCGGTGAAGTTTACGGGACAAAACGGACAGATTTCTGTTTCACTGAAAAAGAACGAAGGCTCTTTTGTCTGCGAGATATCGGATAACGGCAGCGGCATTTCCGACGAGGATAAGGAGCATATCTTTACGCCCTTTTACACGGGGAAAAGGTCTCACAGCAAGGAGGGGAGCGGTCTGGGACTGTCCCTGAGCAAAAAGATTATCGAGAAGCTGGGAGGAACTGTCGGATTTGAAAGCGAGCTCGGCAAGGGAACAGCTTTTATCGTGACCGTTCCATGCTGATGAACAAATCTATTATAAACCACTCGAAAAATTTTCGGGTGGCTTTTTTATTTCAAACTGATTTCACAAAGGCTTTGTATAATGTCGGAACAAAGGGGGAAGTTTCTTGAAGCTTATCACGCTGATCGAAAACAAAATCTATGCTCACCCGATAATGATAAGGATAACGGGGCATCCGCTGGGAAGGCTTTTCCTGACGGATATGCTGTTCCGCACAAAGCTTTCGCTGTGCTGCGGGCTTGCCGTGAATTTTCTGTTTGCCGCCGTGCAGCTGATATTCGGGATATGCACCCGCTCGGTGAGGTCGGGCTCGCTGGCTGTATATTATGTGCTGCTGGCGGTGATGCGGTATCAGCTGCTGAAGCCGCCGAAAAATGCAGATGAAAAGGACATCATACACGAGCTGCGGAAGTACCGATTCTGCGGGGTAGTGATGATCTTTATGACGCCCATATTTGCGGGGATACTTATCCTCATCGTACATAAAAACAGCAGAGCCGATTATCCGGGGATACTGCTCTACATCATGGCGATATATTCGCTGTGCTGCATAATCATAGCCGCCGTGAATCTGGTGAAATACAGAAGCTGCGGAAGCCCCGTCATCTCGGCGGCAAAGGCAATAAGTCTGACAGTTGCGCTTATTTCCGTACTGTCATTTGAAACTGCCGCTGTGACGAGGTTCGGCAATGAAAAAAACGAAGCTTTTCTGAAAGCCGTTGTGGGGACCTCCTGCGGTGCCGTATGCGTTATCGTGCTGACAATGGCGATAATCATGACTGTCCGCGGAACACAGCACTTGAAGCTGCTCACAGGCAGCAGTCAGAAAAAGAAAGGAGATGAAGGGATATGAAAAAAGTCTTGAAATCGGTGTTCATTACAGGGATTTCGGTATTCCTTGCCGCTGCTGCCGCATGCATTATATCATCCCACCGCAGGAAAAAAGTACAAAAGAATTAAGGGGGATAACAACTATGGAAAATGTTCTGACGGTAAAAGGTCTGTGCAAGAAATACAAGCACAAGACCGTGCTGGACCACGTTGATATGACGATACGTCAGGGCGACATCTACGGCTTTGTCGGGAAAAACGGAGCAGGCAAAACAACGCTTATCCGTATCATATCGGGACTTACCGACCCAAGTGAGGGCTCCTTTGAGCTGTTCGGAGCAAAAAGCGGAAGCAGGGACATCGACAGTGCGCGGAAAAAGGTCTGCACAATGGTGGAATCGCCTGCGATATATCCCGACTTGAATGCGCGGGATAATCTGAAAATGCAGTGCCTGATAACGAACAAGCCGTACAGCTGCATAGACGAGCTGCTGTCCTTTGTTGACCTCGCCGATACGGGCAGCAAAAGAGCCCGTGATTTTTCGCTCGGCATGCGTCAGCGGCTCGGTATTGCAATTGCTCTTGTAAACGAGCCGCAGCTCATGCTCCTTGACGAGCCTATAAACGGACTTGACCCCGAGGGGATAAAGCAGGTGCGTGAGCTGCTGCTGAAAATGCACTCGGAAAAGAAGGTCACTATCCTTATTTCGAGCCATATCCTGACGGAGCTTTCCCTGTTTGCCACACGCTATGGCTTTATCGACGGCGGAGTTATCGTAAAGGAAGCCACCCGTGAAGAGATACAGACAGAGACCGAGGAAAGCTGCTGCATCGAATCGGACAACGTCATTAAGGCGCAGGAGATACTGGATTCTCTCGGCTATGTGACTTCTCCGGCGGAAAAGGGACTGCGCGTCAAAGGAGATATAGATTTAATGGAGGTGTGCTCTGCGTTCGCGGAAAAGCATATCCGTCTGACAAAGCACATCTGCAATAACATCGACCTGGAAAGATATTTTATGGAGCTGATAGGAGGCGGAAACGATGAATCTTCTGAAGGCTGACCTTTTTCGCTTTTTCAGAGACAAGACCACCTATATCCTGATGGGGATAATATTTCTGCTGCCGCCGCTGTCCTGTCTGATGTACGGAATGTCGGGGGACGGCACGTTCACTGCGGAGGTCATCGTATTTAAGGGTCTTGGCACGGACATTCTCTGTGCGGTGCTGGGACTGCTGTTCTCGCTGTTTTTCGGGAAGGAATATTCAAACAACACTATCCGCAACAAGCTGTGCTATGGCGAGAACCGCTATAAGATAGCTGCCTGCTTTTTCCTTGAAAGCGTGATAATTACTCTCATTTTTGTTGCTGTGAGTATCATTTCGTCGCTGATATTCGGTTCGGTTTTCGGCTCCTTTGAGTTCACGGACGATTTTCTCCCGAAGCTGTTTTGTCAGACAGCGATAATCATTGCATTTTCTATTCTGATAACTGCGGTGGTCATCGCCTCGAAAAACATGAAGGCAGGCTTCATGGTCACACTGATGATATCCGTGATATTTACGGCGATTTCCTATGCGCTGCCCTCGCTGGCGGTGAAATATGCTGCTGCGGAAACTGCCTGCCGTTCGCTGTATATGGTGGTCTCCACCATGCTCATATCCAGTGTTGATGGAGTGTATCATGTGGGCACGCAGTTCGCCTTTGAGCATATCTACGAAAATGCTCTGATACTGTCTTCGGTCTACATTGTGCTTTCGATAGGGATCTCCATGATCGCTGTGAAAAAGCAGAGCTATAAATAATAAATCTCAAACATATCCGAAACACTCCAAAAACGTGAACGGGATATAATGCAGATATGTCATGAGAAAGGAGTGATACTATGAAACTGACAGTGATAATCTTATCGGCGCTGAGCGCATTGCTTGCCATTGCCGCCACAGTGGTCGCTATCGTCAACAAAGCAAGGAAATTCAAGTAGGACACGGAAAGGAAAAACGAAATGGAAATTAAAGATATGATAACAAAAGCCGCACTCGACAAGGCAATGGAGTATATCTCAAAGAATCCCGAGGAAAATCTCCCGAAGGCGCTGAGCTTTCTCGACAACATCGGCTGGAGCGAGACAAACGACGTAAGTGCAGGTCTGCACAGGATACTCGACGACAAGGAGGGTATCTGGTACAGGTACATCATGGATCTTTACAGAGATATCGACATCGGCGTGCTTAAGACGTTTTTCAAGAATTTTGCCGTCAATGCGGTAATGCTCGGCGCAAAAAAGCAGCTTGAAGAGGAAAAGAAAAACGGCTGCAATATCCCCTGGGCGATACTTATGGACCCCACCTCGGCATGCAATCTGAAATGTACGGGCTGCTGGGCGGCTGAATACGGCAACA
Organism: Oscillospiraceae bacterium; assembly: GCA_051882725.1. GTDB lineage: Bacteria > Bacillota > Clostridia > Oscillospirales > Ruminococcaceae > RGIG4694. Next base: position 7,185 of record JBJESJ010000043.1, on the reverse strand, counting down.
GGCTCAATATGACCTATGAGGAGCTGGACAGCATCATCTGTCAGGCAAACGAGCTGGGAACATATTTCTTCATGTACACGGGCGGAGAGCCTCTTGTGCGGAAAAAGGATATTATCCGTCTTTGCAAGGCTCATCCCGACTGCATGTTTTCGTCGTTCACGAACGGCACTCTCATCGACGAGGAATTTGCCGATGAGATGCTACGGGTGAAAAATTTTATACCTGCAATAAGCGTTGAGGGCTTTGAGGAAGCAACCGATGACCGCAGAGGAAAAGGCACATTCCAAAAGGTTGAATCGGCTATGAAAATTCTTCGCGAAAAGCGTCTGCCCTTTGGCATCTCCTGCTGCTATACGAGCAGGAATGTGGATGTTATTGGCTCGGAGGAGTATTTCGACAAGATGATAGAATGGGGCGCAAAATTCTGCTGGTTCTTTACATACATGCCCGTGGGCAGCAGTGCTGTTCCCGAGCTTATGGCAACAGCGGAGCAGCGTGAGTTCATGTATCATCGGATAAGGAAATTCCGCTCCGAAAAGCCGCTGTTCACCATGGATTTCTGGAACGACGGAGAATATGTGGGAGGCTGCGTTGCAGGAGGCAGACGCTATCTGCACATCAACGCAAACGGCGATTACGAGCCCTGCGCATTCATTCATTATTCCGATTCAAATATCCGCGAAAAGACGCTGCTTGAAGCGCTCAGATCGCCGCTTTTCATGGCATATCACGACGGTCAGCCATGGAATGAAAATCATCTGCGTCCCTGTCCGCTTCTGGATAATCCCGAAAAGCTGGCGGAAGTCGTGGACAAATCCGGGGCTCATTCCACCGACCTTGAAAACCCCGAGGATGTTCATGCTCTTACGGGCAAATGCGTTTCCGCAGCCGAAAAATGGGCGGTCACTGCGGACAGGCTGTGGAGCTGTTCTCATAACTGTTCGGCATGCGGGAAATAAATCGTTTGCAGGGACGAGGCTTTAACAGATCCGTAACATTTCTTGAACATTACACAAACAAAAACAGAGTATAATTAGTATAAAGGATCAAAAGAAAGGACATGAATAGCAATGAGAGCGGCAATTTATAACGGAAAAGAAGACATACTGCTTACGGAGCTTGAAACGCCCTCAGCAGGAGACAATGATATTGTTGTGAAAAATATCTTCGCAAGCGTCTGCGGTACCGATGTGGCTGTTTACAAGCACGGACCGAATACGGGACATCGTGTGACCGTGGGCGGCGAGTTCGGACATGAAATGGTATCGCGGGTAGTCGAGGTCGGCAGAAATGTGAAGGATATCCGCGTCGGCGACAGGGTATATCCCTATCCGAGGCTTGCAAAGGGTGACCCGAAGCGTGCGGGGACTGTGGGAGGCTTCTCCGAGTATATCCTTATCCCGAACGCAGAGCCTGATAAGCAGGTCTACGCGGTCAGCGACAAGATATCCGACAGGACGGCCGCTCTTATAGAGCCGTTCACCGTTGGCTGCCGTGCCGCACGGCGCGCAATGCCCCGAAAAGGGGAGAGCGCAGTTGTATTTGGCGCGGGGACTATCGGCATCGCGGCGGCGATTTCGCTGAAATATTTCGGCTGTGAAAAGGTAATGATATGCGACAGGAGCGATCTGCGGCTCGATATTGCAAAAAATCTTGGCTTTGCGGTCTGCAACAGTGAAAGCTCCGATTTCAGCTCGGCTGCTGTGGAGTATTTCGGCGAAGCGCCCTCTCTGCACGGAATGACTGCCGATATTGATATTTTCATCGACGCGGCGGGAGCTGACTTTATTCTTGACCTGTTCAGAGATCACGGCAAGATCGAGAGCCGTATGGTCGTTGTGGCTGTGCGCGCGGGAATGAGGCCTGTGGATATATTGTCGATGACCTACGCACAGCAGGTGCTCATCGGCAGCGGCGGATATATGCCCGAGGACGTCTGCGATGTGATGAACATCATGGAGAGTGGAAAATGGGACATTGAAAGCATTATCACTCACGAATTCCCGTGGGAGGAGCTGCCCGCAGCCATAGAAAAAGCCTCGCAGACGGACGAGGCTCTGAATGTTGTTATAAGATATTGATGATTTTTCTGCGCCCTTTCCGAGGAGAGGGCGCATTTTTCATCGCATCACGATCAAATTCAGGACAAACTGCAGGAGATATAAGCCTATAAATGCAATGACGGGAGCAATAAGTATTACATTGCCTGCGGTGCACAGCTTTTTGCTGTTCTTCTTTCGGCCGATATTTCTCAAAACGATACCGATGATCACCGATATTATCCAGATAAGGAAAATCAATGCTATAAACACCATTCCGATAAATGCCATTGCCATACGCCCTTCTCGGCGCTCTATACGAGATTGTTCTTCACCGCAAATACCGCCAGCTGAGTGCGGTCTTTAAGTCCAAGCTTTTCCAGCAGCTTTGAGATATTATTCCTCACTGTGCCCTCTGCAAGGAAAAGCCGTGCTGCTATTTCCTTGTTGTCGCAGCCGTCGCAGATGAGAGTCATAAGCTCCCTTTCCCGCTCTGACAGCTCAAAGCTTGCCGCAGAGGGCTGAGAAACAGGCATTGTCTGCTTTATTGATGAAAAGACCGTTGCACCGAACACATTAATGCCGCTGTGAACGGTCTTTATGGCGTTGATTATCTTCTCGTTCTCCATCTCCTTGAGGATATAGCCGTCCGCTCCGCAGGCGACCGCTTTCTGCACGGTCTCGCTGTCGTCAAAGGTGGTGAGCACCAGCACTTTTATACCGGGAAAATGGGTCTTTATCTGTCTTGTACCGTATTCGCCGTCGTATTCCGGCATGCGCATGTCCATCAGCACAACGTCGGGGGAGTGCTTTATGCACATTTCAAGGGCTTCCTTTCCGTTGGCTGCTTCGCCGACGACCTTGATATCTTCGTCCGTTGACAGCACAGCATCAAGTCCTCGTCTGAGTATCTGAACGTCGTCGGCTATAAGTACCTTTATCATTTGTTTTCTCCTTCCGTATCCGGTGGGACGGGGATCTTTATCACCGCCGAAAAGCCTATGCCATCGCCCGATTTGAACACTGCGGTCCCGCCCAGTTCCTCTGTTCTTGAAACTATGCCGCAGAGCCCGTTATGTGGGGTTATCTCCGCACAGCCCCTGCCGTTATCGAATACATACAGCTCAACGGATGTATCAAGAAATTTTACGATTACGTCGATCCTGTCTGCTCCCGAGTATCTCACGCTGTTGGTGATGAGCTCGCGGAAGCTGCTGTAGATATCCTGCACGCAGAAGGCATATCTGCCGTCTTCGGTGCCCTGTATGCAAAGCTCTGTTTTTATGTCCCTTACGGCATCGGTGACGGTCTTTACCGCAGCTGTGACGGTGGTCAGGAAGCTGTCGTCCCGCAGATTGTTTATGGAGCAGCGAAGCTGTGTAAGTCCGCCCCGCGCGAGGGATTCCGTCTCGTCCATAAAGGAGATGAGCTCCTGAAGCTGCGGAGAATCGGGCATATCCGACAGCCTTACCTTTGAAAGCTTCGCAAGCGAGCTTATCATGGTGAAGGTATGTCCTGCGGTGTCGTGGACCTCCTGAGCTATCCTGTTGCGTTCACGTTCAATGGCAAGCTTCTGTCTTGCACCCGCAAGCTCATCGGTCTTTTCCACAAGCTGATAATATCTCGATATGTCGGATACTATCACCAGCCCCGCAACGATCATTCCCTTATCGTCGCGGCAGTGGTAATGCTTTATCCCCAGATGGAGCCCGTCCTTTTCTATCTCGGCATAGTCGAAATTCTCCGTGAGAGGCTCTTCCGAAAGTTCGGATACGCAGCTTATAAACGAGCTCAGATCGGTCTTTTCGGAGATGCCGAGCATGCGCTTTGCCGCACTGCTGAGATAGGTTATCCTGCCGCGGCGGCTGAATACTATCACGCCCTCCTCGATGGTGTTGAAGGCGTCCTCGAACGCCACATCGTTTACGTTCAGAAAGCCGAAGCGATATGTGGCAAACAGGACGAGTATGTCCGATATGGCCAGTGACAGCGGAGTCAGCGCAAAATCAAGAGCTATCACATTCAGCAGGGTCAGCAGATTTATGGAAAGAGGGATAGCCGTGGCAAGGGTCAGCAGAACAGCCTGTCCGCGGGACCGCTGCTTGTTCTCGAAGCATTGTCTGCATATAAGCGCGATCCCGCAGAGCATCGCAAGGTATATGTATATCTGACTGACGTAGAAAAGCGGTCCGTGAGTTATCCTTTCCATTGAAAATTCGGGGTAGTACAGCCCGTGCAGCGGATTTGTGACCGCTCCGAGGAAGATAAGGGCGGAAAACCCCAGAGTTCCTGTCAGAAGCGGCTTTGACAGCTCTCTGTCCATGTAGCTCACCGCGAACAGCAGCCAGCAGCTGCCTATGAAGCTTATACCTAAGTTGCCAATGTCATAGCCTATGAGCAGCTGTCTTTCACTTTCGGACATGATTATCACAAGCTGCGAGATCATCCACAGCAGCAGCGAAAACTGACAGCCCACGAAGCTGAAGGTGACTCTGCTTCGGCTGCCCTTTACCATCAGCCAGACTATTGATGTGCATACAATGGCAAGGGCAGCAAGAAGCAGCGCTGTAAGGATATGGAGCATGGTCCCGCTCATTTTACGTAAGCTCCTTTCGGTCGGGTATTATCTGTGATAATATAATTATATATCATATCCCCGCGAAAATCAAGGAGTTACCATGTCCAGTCCTCAAAAAATCTTCCTGCCTTTTCTTTGAGCTCTCTGCCCTTCTTGATGAAGTACTCATTTGCGGAGGCAACAGCGATAAGCAGCAGTCCCACCGCCAGCAGATATACCCACCAGTCTATCATGCGGAAGAAATCTCTGAATATATAGAGTGTGAGCCCCGTCAGCGCAATGGAGGAAACTGCGAACCAGCGCTTTTTCCTGCGGATAAAGGAGTACAGGAGTATTATCAGGGACACGTCCAGTACGATAAGGGTGTTGAACAGATTTTCACGGCTGAGCGCCTCTATAATTAGACAGATGAAGGAAAAGCTGTAGATTGCCGCAGGTACGTTCTCCGAAATTTTCGGATATTTTTTCCACAGCTTTGAGAACACAAAGCCGAATATGCTGATAAGTCCGAGAGTTATCTTTCCCGAGAAAAGCGGGTCGCTTACTGTAAGGAAGGGCCTGTTGATAAGGGCAGCGGTCAGGAAGCCGAAGCCTGCGGTGAGAGCTGCTCTGTTGAAGTCATCGTTCTGCTCCCTGCGCGCGAGGTTTGCGGCGAATACGGCGATAAGTGCAAGCACTGCGAATATTTCCGCATCTCCGCTTATCCCCGAAAGCATGGATATCGCAAGCAGAATGCCTGTGCAGCAGGTGTCAATGCGGAACAGACCCTTTTCCCGCACGATTAGCTTTTTCGTGAAGAATATCCTTGAAGCGGTCAGGCAGACTGACGCAAATATTGCAGCCGTGATGATGTGTACGGTCACGCTGTCCGACATGTCTGACAGTTCTGTCACTGCCAGAGCAGTGCCCGCCATTGAGAGCAGCGAGGGCAGGTTGTTTGCGGACATTCCGAAAAGCACGGTCAGCAGCACGCCCACTGCGATAAACAGCAGCTGTATGCCGAAAGAGCCGTTGCCCGTTCCGAGAAGCACCATTACCGAAGCGGTCACTGTAAAGGAATAGAACACAGCACCCGAGCGCTTTGTCAGTATCAGCACCGCTGCGGCGATGGCTGCCAGTACGGCTGCATTGACCGCGGCAGTGAGACCAAAGGGGAAGTATATCGCTGTCATAGTCATTGCCGTGGATATCATGCCGATAACGGGGAGGGGCAGCAGTACACCGTACAGCGCCGACAGGGAATTATCCTTTTCGGAAGCTTCAATAAGCAGGAGAATGCCGAGTACAGCAAAGCTCATAAGAGTGAACACATGCTCATCGTCCTGGGAATACAGCGCGGCAATGATCACCGCGGCAGTGAGGAAGATATCCGAAAATGGGGTCCTTACAGGTTTTGAAAAATGATGTATGATAGCTGCTGCGAAGAGCAGGCAGACAAGTATGAACACAGGTGCATTTTCAAACCTGTTCCCGATAAGACAGTACACATTGATCAGGGTGAAGCAGCTGATGATACATTCTGCTCCTTTGAGTGAAGCTTTCTTGGAATATATTCCGCGGAAGGCAGTGTATGCGATGTACAGCACTGCGGTGATGATGCAGAAGATATCCCATTTGCCGCCGCAGTCAATAAGTATCCCCGCAGAGGTCAGCGCGGCTGCGATGTTCAGTATGACCTTTGCTGCCTTTGAAACGGACAGCCAGCCCTCGGGAGCCTTTTTTGAGATGAAGTCGGAAGCGATAGTATAGGATATCGCAAGAACTGCCAGAAGGAGCATAACGCACTGTTCATGGGGCGAAAGCTCGAAGAGCATGAATACTGTGAATAACAGCCCTGTGATATGAGCATATGCTCCCCAGCGGGGCTTTGAATAGCCGCTGTGTCCCATAAACGCCATTACTGCGACTGCAATGCTCTGCAGGATATACAGCGCTGCTGTGGTATAGCAGGCAGCGTCCCAGCGGTCAATGCTGCTGCAGAGCGCGTATACCGAATATGATGTGCTTATTGCTCCGAGGACAGCTGCAGCGGCAGCCGAAGCCGTTTTCCAGCCCTCGGGGAGCTTTGCAGAGGTGGAATAAACTGCATTGATGAACAGCAGGAAAAGCAGGGTAAGACATAATGCCGAGACAGCTGTGCTGAAAGAAAGCTCTGCAATGAGCATTACCGAGAAGGTCATTCCCGTAAACAGCGAGGCAAATGCGGAGGTGGCTTTTCCGTATACGTCATGTCCGCGGTATGCAAGCTTTCCTGCGGCAAGGGGAGCTGCTGTATACAGCCCCGCAATGGCAAAGCATACGCCGTTCCATTCGCCGAGACCTCTGCCGAGGGCGGCAAAGGAGGACAGCAGTCCGCCGATGTTCAGCAATACTGCGGAAAGCTTAACGGTACCCTTCCATTTATCGGGGATATTGATATCAAAGGTGAAAAATCCGCCGCTGAAAGCAAGTGCAAGTATCGTCACAGCAAGGGCGAATATGTCAATGCTGCCCGAAAGCTTCCATATCAGCGCTGCGGAGAAGAATATCCCCGAAAGGAGGGAAATTGCCGCAGGGAGCCGCTTTTTG